>CAIMXQ010000070.1 GCA_903845465.1 uncultured Actinomycetes bacterium | reverse complement strand
GGAACATTCTTTGCGGTGGTGGGTATCTTTTTGATTGCACGTATTCCGTGGGTTGAACGCGGGGTGGGACACGATCGATTGGTGACATGGCATCGAAAGCTGGGGCCATGGAGTCTCTATCTGATTGGTATCCACGTTTTGTTTATTACCTTGTCATCGGCGGGTAATGATCACACGATGTTGGTTGTTGAGATGTGGCGAATGTTGCATGCCTTGTCATGGTTGTGGCCGGCGCTGGCGGGATTTGTATTGATGGTTATGGCTGGGGTGACTTCTTATAAGAAGGCGCGAGCAAAGATGAGTTATGAGACATGGTGGATTATCCATGTCTATACATATATCGCTATCGCGATTTCATTTATGCACCAAGTCCTCAACGGTCAGATGTTTGTGGGCCATCCGCTTAATCGTCTCTATTGGACAGTGCTGTATGTGTTGATGGCGGGGTTCTTGATTGTCTATCGATTTGGAATTCCAATCTGGCGATCTATTCGCCTTAATTTAGTTGTGGATAAAGTTGTGGTTGAAGGACCTGGAGTTATCTCGGTAATTATGAAAGGCCGCAATTTACATAAGCTTGCGGCCGAAGGCGGACAGTTCTTTGGGTGGCGCTTCTTAACTCGTGGTCACTTCTTGATGTCACATCCGTATTCATTGTCAGCGGCTCCTACTGAACATTTCTTACGTGTGACTGTGAAAGATTTAGGTGATCACTCGCGATCTGTGGCGTATTTAAAGCGCGGCACACGCGTATTTGTTGAAGGTCCATATGGCGCCTTTACGGCAGGGCGTGCAACAAGGCCACATATTGTGATGGTCGGTGGTGGTGTGGGAATTACTCCTATTCGCGCACTTATGGATGAATTTAAGAATGGTGTTCAGCTCGATGTTATTTACCGTGCATCAAAGAAAGAAGATTTGGTACTTAAAGATGAACTTGATTACTTGGTGGCTAATTCGGGTGGGTTGACTCGGGTCCATTACTTGGTGGGCTCTCGACGAGATCATCCGATGAACGCTCAGGCGCTTAAGGCGCTGGTCCCCCGCATCTCTGACTCAGATATCTATATCTGTGGCCCAGGACCGCTTGTAGAGACCGTCAAACAGGCTGCTGAGGACCTTGGTGTGCCTAAGAACCGCTTCCATGATGAGGCCTTCGCCTTCCACTCCGAGTAAGGATTGGTAGAGATGACACCGTATGAGCTCAGATACTTCTCAGGATTGGAAGTCATAGTTACCCCATGAAACGCGCATTATTAATTGCAGGTGGCACAGTCGGTGGTCTTGGCGCGGTCTTAGCAATTACTCCGCCGCAGATTACTTCTGCGACATCAACGGGATCTCTTACCGGTTCACTCGGTGGCACACCGGCAACAGGAAGCGTTGCAACTGCTGCCGCTACGCAAGCTGCAGCTACACCGGCTGCAACTCAAGCTGCAACACCTGCGGCAACAAAAGCTGCGCCAAAATCAAAGGCTACGAAGAAATCTTCTGGTGGTGCAGCAGCATCTGCATCAGCGAGTGCAAGTGCACCTGCTGCGCAGACACAGAGCGCTGCGCCTACTCCAACGCCTGCAAAGACAACAGCGGCCCCTGCTGCAACTGGTGGATATTCAGGAACAGTCTCAGGTGCATCATTTCAAGCGCGTAATTATGGAACCTTATCTGCAACAGTCACATTTAAAGATGGAAAGATTGAAAATGTAAGCGCTTCACAATCTCCATCTTCATGGAGCCAGAATTCTCTCTCATCACTTATTCCCTATGTCAGCAGCGGGAAAATCACTGTTGATCAAATTAAGCAATATGCGGCAGAACAGCTGCCATGTGCGATCGGAAATAGCTGTCGATCACAAGCATCCTTTAGCGCGACTGCATTCTGGTCATCTGTGAAATCTGCAATCTCGAAGGCTGGTTTGTGAGGTTAGAACGACTTGTTGAAACCTGGGGAACAGTTATTGTCGTTGATGCGACATCTTCGGGGTTAGATAGAGCAGCTCTTGAAAGCGCAGTCGATGACGTTGAAAAATACTTCTTTGATATTGACCGAGATTTCTCGACATACAAATCTGATTCGCAGGTGTCGCGGATTCGCCGAGGTGAATTGAAGATTGAAGATGCAGGCGAATATGTTCAACAAGTGTGGGCACTATGCGAATTCTCGCGAGAGTTAACGCTCGGTGCATTTGATCCCTGGAAGGCAGAAGGTGGCTTTGATCCATCTGGGTTAGTTAAGGGATGGGCGGCAGAGGTTGCGGCGCAGATGCTTGTTGAAGCAGGGTGCGCAAACGTATTGATTAATGCATCGGGTGACATTGTTCTGCGCGGTGGTCAGCCGACAGATAGCGGTGAGATAAAGGCGTGGAACATAGGTATTGCAAGTCCGGATGACACAGAGAAGTTTGTAAAGATATTTGATGTGGTTGATGGATCGGTTGCTACCAGTGGCGATTATGAAAAAGGCGCACACATCATTGATCCGCATACCGGGTTGATTGCTATTGGTGCTCGATCTGCAACTGTCATTGGTCCTGATGGCGCTATCTGTGATGCGCTGGCAACTGCCTTGATGGTCGATGGTGCGGATGCGCAGAAATGGATTGGCAGACCAGAGTTAGCCGAATACTCTTTCTGGACAATTAATCGCCACGATGAAACATCGTGGGCGTATGGGCCTAATAAAGGATATTAAGCGCTAGCTGAATTGAGCTTTGTAACTTCATCTGCAGATAGTTCAACAACTTCAATAATCTCATTGAGTTGTTCCACTGTGCGAGCAGATGCAATCGGTGTGCTCACCTGTGGGTTTGCGCGCAACCAAGCAAGTGCGATTGCAGATACGGATGAATTATGAGCCTTGGCAATTTCATCGAGTGCTGCAACAACTGCCCAACCTTTATCTGTTTGGTATTCCTTGACGCCATCTGCGCGCACTGAATCAACTGTTACACCTGGGCGGTACTTGCCAGATAAGAATCCTCGGGCGAGTGAGAAGAATGGAAGAGCGCTCAGACCATTGGTTGCAAGGATTGCTTGCTGTTCTGACTCGAAGGGGCTGCGCTCCATTAAGTTGTAGTGATCTTGCAGAGCGATGTATTGCGGTAGACCTTGTTCTTTGGAAATATTGAGCGCCTCTTGCAGACGAGCTCCTGTGTGTTGCGAAGCTGCGATGTAGCGGATCTTGCCTTCGCTGATTAATTGAGCATATGCACCGAGCGTTTCAGCCATTGGTACTTCAGCATCATCGTGGTGTGAGTAATAGATATCTATGTAATCAGATTGAAGGCGCTTCAAACTGTCATTGCAGGCAGCGATGATGTTTTCAGGGCGCAGGCCTGGACGAGTTGAAAGCTTTGCAACTTTGGTTGCGATGATGATTTTGCTGCGATCTTGTGACTTAAGCCAGGTGCCGATAATGGTTTCGGATTCGCCGCCCTTATTGCCATCTTTCCACTCGCTATAAACATCGGCTGTATCGATGAAATTGCCACCGTGGGATGCATAGGCGTTGAGGACTGCGTGGGACTCGGTTTCACCTGCGGTCCAACCAAATACATTGCCGCCGAGGCAGAGCGGGTGAACAACGAGGTCAGTTTCTGGAATTGTCAGCATTGAGCCATGATACTTGCGTGGTGGCGACGACTGGTGGTTTTTCAAGTGAAGGTTTGGCGTTAGAGGCCAAGGCACTTGTCTTGTCATCGTTAACGCAGGCAGAGGCTCTTGAAATTGGTGGGATTGCACAAGCGATTGGTTTAGATCGTAAGTTGCCGATTGCAATTGATGTGCGGATGAAAGAGTGGATAGTTTTTCATGCATCTCTTCCGGGATCGACTCCCGATAATGATTCGTGGATTGCGCGCAAAGCGCGGGTAGTAAATGCAACCGGTAATTCGACGATGTATGAACGTGTACTTGCTGAAGAACAGGGTATTGATTGGTATTCAGTGAAGGGGCTAAGTGAGGAGACTCATGCAATACATGGTGGCGCTCTTCCTCTCAACGTTGTTGGTTTGGGGCTGACCGGTATTTTGATTATCAGTGGTCTGCCACAAGTTGAAGATCATTTATTGGGCGTTGAAATCATTACCGAATATCTGGCGCGCAAAGGTGAACAGCTATGAGCATCTGGGTGTGCGGTGAGGTACTGATCGATTTAATTCCCGGTGCCGATGGCGTGCGCGTTGCACATGTGGGTGGAGGGCCAGCAAATACTGCGAAGGCGCTTGCTCGCTTGGGCCATGATGTTCACTTTATCGATGGAATTTCTACCGATGAATACGGACAGATGTCTCGTAAAGAGTTGCTTGACGATGAAGTAAAACTTGATTTAGCGTTGAAGAGCGATAAGCCAACGTGTACTGCAGAAGTATCACTTGCTGCAGATGGCAGCGCATCGTATGTATTTACTATCGATGGCACAGCAACTTTTGATTTTAATGAATCATGGTTGCCAGATCCATCTCGATATAAGCCACAGGTGCTACATATTGGCACTCTGGTAACAATTATTGAGCCTGCATCTACTGTTTTATACGACTGGGCTGTGAAGGTTAATGAATTCGCACCGATTGTCTTTGATCCTAATATTCGCCCATCTGTTGTGGACGATCGCGTGCGCTATGCAGCAGCCGTTGAAAAGTGGGCTGCTATTTCATCTGTCATCAAACTCAGTGATGATGATGTGAAGTGGCTTTATCCCGATGAGAGCTTTGAAAGTGTTGCGAAGCGCTGGGTTGCACAAGGTTCTTCTGTTGTTGTCATTACTCGTGGATCTGATGGGCTGATTGGTTTTTCTAGTGCTGGCTCTGTTGAAGTGCCAGGTGTGAAGATTGAGGTCGCAGATACAGTGGGTGCAGGCGATACAGTGGGTGCAATCCTTGTTGAAGCGATGGTTGAAAAAGGTTTAGAGAATCTGACAGGTGAAGTTTTGAAGGCGACTCTGCACCGCGCAGCAGTTGCTGCAGGAATTACATGTTCTCGTAAGGGTGCACAGCCTCCTTACAAACATGAATTGAAGGGCGTGTAATGCAATTTATCGATGATGCAGAATTTCAAGTCGCAATCGATCTCGATGGTGGTGGAAAGATCACATCTGTTAAATGGCGTGAGATGGAATTTACTGTTCCCTTTAGAGGAAGTGTTCTCTCCAATGGTTGGTATCCGATGGCTCCATGGGCTGGGCGCATTCGAGATGGATTGATTACATCTAGTTCCGGTGTTGAACATCAGCTCCCCACGAACATCGATCCACCGAATGCGATACATGGTTTTGGAT
>CAIMXQ010000069.1 GCA_903845465.1 uncultured Actinomycetes bacterium | reverse complement strand
TGTTGTTATCGGGGTCGATGTAATTTCGAACCGGCGGTTATAGTCCGCGACCCGCACATATCCAATGGGCGGTTGACTCAGTGAAACTCTGAGACCGACGGTTAAAGTCCGGATGAGAGATAACAGCGGAATCGGTGCACCATGTTTATCGATGACGCCTACGCGCATCTATATTCGCTCAGCCTCCAAGGCCTTGGCGTGACTTCACCTAACCCAAATGTCTCGGCTGCTATTTACGCAGCCGATGGAAATTTGATTGCAGATGGTTTTCATAATCGTAAAGTTTCTCTAGATCATGCAGAAGTTATCGCGTTGAAAAGTGCAGGAGTTGCAGCTCGTGGGGCAACGATGGTTGTCACTCTTGAACCATGTGCGCATACAGGAACAACTCCGCCATGTACCAAGGCGATTATCGATGCGGGTATAAGAAAAGTTATCTACACAGTCACTGACCCAAACCCGATTGCATCCGGGGGAGCAGAACTTCTTCGCGCCGCAGGCATTGATGTGGAATACCGCGAATCTGCGCACCTGGCTTATGTGCAACGCGCTTGGTTACATAAAGAGGTAACGGGCAGGCCATTGATGGTCTGGAAAGTTGCAACTACCGTTGATGGAAAGGTTACTGCAAGTGATGGAACTTCACAGTGGATTACTGGCCCTGAATCTCGTGAGGATGTTCAGAATCTGCGTGCGCAATCAGATGCAATCTTGATTGGCACAAATACTGCGATTGTTGATAATCCACATTTGATTCCACGAGGACACACAGCGCGTCCTGTGCGCATCATTTCTGGTGAGCAAGAAGTTCCTTCCACCAATCGAATCTTTGATGACGAGGCGCGCACGATTACAGTGAAGTCTAAATCAATCCCTGATTTGATGAAGTTACTCACCGGCGAAGGATTTAATCAGGTACTAGTCGAGGCAGGTCCTACCTTGGGGTCTGCACTGTTGGCATCAGGAAATATCGATGAACTCATTATTTACCAAGCCCCCAAGATGCTTGGTGCGGGTAAAGAGTTTGTGAGCCGCCTTGGTATTTCAACGCTGGATGATCACCTCAAGCTGGAACTGATATCGGTCCGGCAATTAGGAAGCGATATCAAATCTCACTACCGGGTAAAGGGGCGCTAAATGTTTACCGGACTTATTACCGAAGTCGGCACCGTTACGAAGATAGAGCGCGGAGAAAGCTCAGCAATCTTTACTATCAAGGCCCCAGAGTCAGTGCAAGGCTTAACTATTGGCGACTCGATTGCAGTTAATGGAACCTGTCTGACAGCAACATCTTTAACGGCTAGCACTTTTACCGCTGACGTTATGGTGCAGACCTTGTCGCTGACATCCCTTGCCCAACTCGAGGTTGGCTCACCTATCAATCTCGAACTTGCAGCGCAGATGGATATGCGAATGGGTGGCCATATTGTGCAAGGACATGTTGATGGAACTGGAACTGTTATTGCACTCACACCTGGTGAGAAATGGGCCCAATTCGACATTACAGTGCCCGAACACCTGACTAAGTACATTGTGAATCAGGGATCGATCACACTTGACGGAGTCTCACTGACCGTTGGCGGAATTGATGATCCATCAAACACCATCACGCTCTGGTTGATTCCAGAGACTCTTGCAAAGACAAATCTGTCCGATAAGAAAGCTGGCGACCTCATTAATATCGAAGTCGATATCTTGGCAAAGTATGTGGAACGGTTAATTTCTAAGGGGGTTGCTCGTGGAGAATAATTTCCTTAATGCGCTCGACCGATTCAGACGTGGCGATATGGTCATCGTTGTTGACGATCACGATCGTGAAAATGAAGGCGACCTCATCATGTTGGCAGAACACGCAACAGCTGAGAAGACAGCCTTTATGGTGCGCTACACAACTGGAATCTTGTGTGTAGCAATCACTTCAGAGCATGCCCACCAATTACGTCTGCCGTATATGGTTGAAAATAGCCAAGATGTTCGAAAGACAGCTTTTACGGTCTCTGTCGATCTTGCAGAAGGAATCACAACTGGTGTCAGTGCCATCGAACGCACGGCGACAGTGCGCGCCCTTGGTAGTGCGACATCACGACCAACAGATTTCATACGTCCAGGACATATCTATCCATTGATTGCTCATAATGACGGTCTTGTATCTCGCAGCGGTCATACCGAAGCAGGTATCGCTCTCGCAGAACTAACGGGCTCATACCCAGCTGCGCTTCTTTCAGAAATCGTTGCCGACGATGGCTCCATGGCCCGTGGTGAAACGCTCGCGCTCTTTGCGCAGGCGCACAATATTCCCGTCATCTCCATCGCTGAGATCGAGAAATATCAGGCCTCACTCACTCCTCTTCCACGTGTTGCTACCTATCCAGCTCATCAATTCGAATGGGTTGATGTACAACTCGAAAAGGGAATGTGGAGTATTGCTACATATCCATCGCTTAAGCATCGCGAACAAGTTGTCATGCGCTTTGGTGCAGGGGATAAGACCCCACTTGTGCGTATGCACTCTGAATGCTTTACAGGAGATGTTGTTCATTCACAGCGCTGTGATTGTGGGCAACAACTAACAGGTTCGATTGCAGCTATCGAAGAGTATGGCTATGGCTTCATTCTCTATCTGCGTGATCATGAAGGCCGCGGTATCGGTCTCACTGAGAAATTAAAGGCCTATATTTTGCAGAATCAAGGAATCGACACCGTTGATGCCAATCTTCAACTAGGCCATCTGGTCGATTCACGCGACTGGTCAGAGGCTATTGCGATATTGAAGAATCTTAATCTCACCTCAATCAAGTTACTCACTAGCAATCCAGAGAAGGTCAGGGCAGTATTGGATAGCGGAATTTCCTGTGAACAAGTCTCTATCAAGGTCGAAGCTAATGAATTCAATAAGAAGTACCTAGCAACAAAGGCAGAGCGTCTTGGTCACACATCGTCAAAGCAATCTGGAGGAAAGTAATGGCCGGCCACGCACCTGGAATCTCAGTTCCGCAACTACCTAAAGTAAAGGTCGCCATCATCTCCTCCTCGTGGCACCTGGATATCTGCAGCGACCTCATCGCAGGTGCAACGCGCGCACTTGAAGCTGCCAGCGTTAAGAAGATAAAAGTTATCTATGTGCCAGGCTCATTTGAGATTCCACTTGCCGCACAATTGATGTTTGAAAAGGGTTATGACGCAGTCGTTGCTGTGGGGCTTATTCTCAAAGGCGAAACCCCACACTTTGATTATGTCTGCCAAGGTGTCACACAGGGTGTGATGGATGTTCAGCTGAAGTGGTCAAAGCCAATTGGTTACGGAGTATTGATGTGTAACGACCTTGATCAGGCAATCGCACGATCAGGCCGTCCTGGCAGCAAAGAAGATAAGGGCTACGACAGCGCAATTGCTGCCTTAAAACTACTTCAGTTATAGACGCGAGGTAAGGATTGCGAGAACTTCGCTCTCCGTAGGGGCGATCGGATTATTGCTGGTCACTGAATCCGCAAGGACTGTCTTTGTGATATCCCCGATCATCTCTGGCTTGACGCCGTAATGAGAAAGCGAGTTACGGATATTGATCGAATCTGATAAATCGCGCACTGCTTCGATTGCCGTAGCAGAGTTTGCCGATACACCCATGTCGTTTCCAACAGTGGCATAAATATCTGAAACTTTGCGAGAGTTAAATTGCATAACCTCAGGAAGCACGGTTGCCAGCGCTTCACCATGTGCTGCGCCAACATGCGCAGATACAGAGTGCGCAATTCCATGGACAAGTCCAAGACCAGAAAGCGTTAAGGCAAGGCCAGCAAGGTGAGCGCCCATCAACATATCTCCACGTGCATCAACGTTGGTGCCCTCTTTCACCACAATAGGCAGAGCCTTTGAAATCAACTTTATTGCTTCATGCGCATAAGCTGCTGAGACTGGTGTGCGACCTTTTGAAGTTAGTGATTCAATTGCATGAGTAAGTGCATCGATTCCTGTACCTGCTGTGGGGCGAGGAGGTAGTCCAATAGTTAATTCTGGGTCAAGGATTGCAGCGCTAGGTGTGGTGCTGGCATCTCCCACATAGAACTTACATTGACGAATGGGGTCATCGATAACTCCCCAGTTATTTGTTTCAGAACCTGTACCTGATGTCGTTGGAATTGCAATGATTGGTACCGCTGGACGATCAGGAGTAATTGAGTAATCGAACTTCGCTGATGAAAATGTTGGGTTTGCAACGACGAGTGCAATTCCCTTGGATGAATCAAGAGATGAGCCACCACCGAGTGCCACGATGCAATCGGCGCCGAATGCAACGCCGGCTTTCGCAGCGAGGTCGATAAGAGTTGTTGTGGGATTTGGCTTAATGTCGGTGAATGATGCGCTCTGTATGCCAGCGCTAGCAAGAATCGCTTCGACCTTTGCAAGGACGCCAGCTGATGCAACTCCCGGGTCGGTGACGATAAAGACTTTCTTCTTATTCAAACCAGCTATTACTTCAGGCAATTGCGAGACAGAGCCAGCTCCAAATCGAATATTGACTGAGCCTGGTGTGAGTGTGAATGCGTTCATCATCTGCCTTTGCGTTAGTTAACCGATATGAGTGATTTGGTAATGCGATCTGCTGCCTTTTTCATCTCGAGAGCTGCGGGAATGAGATGTGGTTCAAAACGAGCTTTGGGAGCGGCAACATTTATGGCAGCAACAATTGAACCATTGAAATCACGAACTGGCACAGAGGCGCCGACAAGTCCCGGTTCGAACTCTTCAATGACAGTTGCATATCCATCCTTACGGATTTTTTTGATAGCTGCCATTAATTCTTCGCCAGTCCTTGTGAGGCACAAAGGAGGAGCGCCATCAATCTTTTTCTTTGCGGGATAGATTCTTTCAACTTGATCATCATCTAACCCTGAAAGCAAAACCCGACCGGAAGATGTCATATAGGAAGGCGCGGTAACGCCCATCCAACTTAAAGCTCGAAATCCATGTGCAGGAGATTCAGAGTGAATAGTGACAACTTCTAAACCCTGCAAAACTGTGAGGTGCACTGTTTCGCCTAACTTATGTACCAATCCGTGAAGCTCTCCACGAGCGGCAGTAACAAGCTGAGCTTCAAATGTATATCGGGCGATTGCATACAGTCGTGGACCAACAATCACCCCTGCACCTTGGCGTAATAACAATCCGTTATCTAACAATCTCGAAATCGCACGAGATACCTGGCTCTTTTCACGTTTGGTAGCGGTAGCTAAGTCACCATTGCGCTGGGGAATGGGTGATGCTGCGGCGACCGCTTCGATAATTTCGAGATCGCGCTCCAAACCGTTATTGCGAACCGGCGTATTAGGCATGTTGCAGACAGTACAACTCTTGGTGCGCCTATTGCAACACCATTGCACCTAGGGGCAATATGGCGCTCGTGAATCGCCTGGAAGACATCATCGTGCCGCTAACGCCGCCGAATCTCTTTAAATTCATTTCTATCCAACATGAAAAAATTATTCAAGCGTGTATCGCGCAAGTTGAACTCGTTCTCCTCGTGATGGGAATTGTTTCACTCACTGCGATCGTCACCGGACTTATTGTCTGGAAATCAACGGCAGCATCTGAAGCAGTCACTGGCTTCTGGTCAATTGTCTTCACAATTCCTTCCCTTGCAATGTTCATCTTCTTCATCGGTCCATTCGGACTTGGCTGGTTGCCAGCAGTAATTGCACTTGTCCTTTATGGACAGTTGCCAGTCGTTCGCAACACAATCGTTGGCTTGCGATCAGTCGAACCAGCTGTGATGGAATCTGCTGCAGCGATGGGAATGAAGCCTCTTACGGTGCTTCGCAAAATTCAATTTCCCCTTGCATGGCCGGTGATTGTTGTTGGTATTCGAGTATCTGCGATGTTGATCTTCGGTATCTCTGCAATTGCCGCATATGTGGGAGGTCCAGGTCTTGGAGATTTCCTCTTCAGCGGCCTTGCAAATCTCGGTTCATTCAACTCGATGAACCAAACACTTGTAGGAGCTTTTGGAATAACAATTCTTGCTCTGGTCTTTGATGGTCTTTTTGTCATCGTACGTCGCGTCACAACTCCAAGGGGGCTCCGTGTCTAATACAACTCATGGGCAAGAAATACGTCTTGAGAAACTCACCAAGCGATATCCAAATACGGCAAAAGATGCAGTCTCCGAGTTTGATCTTGTAATCCCAGCAGGTGAATGTGTGGTCTTCGTAGGGCCATCTGGCTGCGGTAAAACAACCACTATGAAGATGATTAACCGAATCATCGAACCAACATCTGGTCGCATTGTTATTGGTGGGGAAGATGTTACAAAGACTCCAGCGCACGAGTTACGTCGCAATATTGGCTATGTCATTCAGCAAATTGGTTTGTTCCCACATATGACCATCGCTGACAATGTTGCGACAGTTCCGCAACTTCTTGGGTGGGAGAAAAATAAGACACGCGCTCGTGTAAACGAACTCCTTGAACTCGTTGGCCTCGATCCATCTGAATATGGTTCACGGTATCCAAAGCAGCTCTCCGGTGGACAACAACAGCGCGTAGGCGTTGCTCGCGCATTGGCTGCAGATCCAGCAGTACTTCTGATGGATGAACCTTTCGGCGCAACTGATCCCATTACCCGTGTACGACTGCAGAAAGAATTCCGTGCCCTTCAGCGCGAACTTAAGAAGACCGTTGTCTTCGTAACGCACGACTTTGAAGAAGCGCTACTTCTAGGTGACCGAATCGCAGTTCTCTCTGATCAATCTAAAGTTGAACAATATGGAACCCCACTTGAGATCCTCTCAGCACCAGCTACAAAAAAGGTAGAAAGTTTTGTTGGTGAAGCAGCCAGCGTGCGCATGCTTGGCCTTGTCTCACTTTCAGCAGTCTCACTTTCATCAGGAACTGTCGATGGCCCTACCTTGCCTGAGACTGCAACTCTGCGCGAAGCGATGGAAGGATTCATCACCGGAGCCAAAGCAATCAATATTGGCACCAAGGGGCATCTCACATTTGAGGCTCTTCAGAGCGCAATTTCATCAACCCGAAAGGGAGCGCAGTAAAAAATGGCAAAGGCGCTTGCACAACCAAATTTGACTGCTGGGTCGCTCTATTCGCAATCTGCACGTCTAATCTTTAAGCGCCACCGTTCTCTTATTATTCAACCAATTTTGATTCTTATTATCTCGGCAGCCCTAGCAATTACTTTAAGCAGGGCACATCTCGATGTCATCGAGAAGGTAACCATCAATAAGAAATTTATCTTCCGTGCGATTCAAGATCACTTAATTCTCTCATTTGCTTCAGCCGCAGTCATTCTTGCCGTTGCTATTCCGGCCGGAATTCTCTTGACCCGCCGTCGCTATAAGAAGTTCACGCCTATCGTTTTGATACTTGCCAATATTGGACAAGCATTTCCTGCCGTCGGTGTGCTCATCATCGCGGGAATACTCTTTGGATTCGGAAAGCCAATCGCTATCTTCTCATTTGCAGCATTTGGAATCTTGCCTATCCTGCGCAATACCATCGTAGGTTTGCAGGAGATTGATCCCTTTATTATCGAATCAGCGATGGGAATGGGCATGACACCGAAGCAAGCGCTTCGACAGATTGAACTTCCACTCGCAGTGCCAGTAATTCTGGCTGGTGTGCGCACCACACTCATTCTTACCGTTGGCGTTGCCACCCTTGGTGTCTTCGTTAACGGAGGTGGACTAGGAACTCTCATAATTCCTGGTCTAAAGCTCAATCGGGAGCTCGTTCTCGTCACCGGCGGAATGTTGACGGTTATCGTCGCATTCACAATGGATTGGCTTGCGCGCGCTGCTGAAGAACTCCTTCGACCACGAGGGATTTAATACCTAAGGAAGGGTAAAAAATGCAGGTTAAAAGCCACAAAGTAGTTGCTATTGCAGCTGCAATTGCTCTCGCAGTTGTCGGATCAGCAGCAACCTCATCATCAGCTAATGCAGCTGGAACATCCCTCAAGGGAGTAAGCGTCATCGTCGGTTCGAAGGACTTCACCGAGTCAATCGTTCTTTCGAAGATTGTTAAGCAGTTCATCCTCGCTAACGGCGGAAAAGTTGTAGATAAGACCAATATCAAGGGTTCATCAACAACTCGTCAAGCAATGGTTTCTGGCGATATCAACATGTACTGGGAATACACCGGTACTGCATGGTTGGTATATCAGAAGCAGACTGATGTAAACATCGCACCAGATGCTCTCTACACAAAGGTAGTTGCTGGAGATAAGTCAGCTAAGGTCACATGGCTTCCAATGACATCATTTAACGATACTTACGCATGGGCAATTACAAAGGCAAATGCAACTAAGTACGGCATCAAGACATACTCAGATCTCGCAAAGAAGCTTCCTGCAGGTTCTGCATGGTGCGTCGAGTCTGAATTCCAGAGCCGTCCCGATGGCTGGGCAGGATTTAAGTCTAAGTACTCAATTTCTGATTCAAACATCACAACTAAGGTTCTCGATACAGGCGCTATCTACCAGGCTACTAAGGATGGACAGTGCATGGTTGGTGAAGTATTCGCAACTGACGGACGCATCGGAGCTCTTGGCTTGATGGTTCCAACAGAAGATATTTCATACTTCCCTCCTTACAACGCTGCATTGACAATGACTGATGCAACTGCAAAGAAGTACCCACAGCTTGTAAAGGCTTTGGCTCCAATTGCAGCGAAGATCAGCAACGCAACAATGCAGAACCTCAATGCTCGCATTGACGTTCTTGGCGAAGATGCAGACACAGTGGCTAAGAGCTTCTTGTCAGCATCAGGATTGCTGAAGTAAAGAAATGATTGAAATCCAGATCGGCGAAGGTTTTGTGGGCTCTGGGCCCAATGCGGCTCATACGAACACAGTTCTCGGAGCTCGATCTGGACCCGCTGGAGTGGCTTGGGCAACTGCCCTTGCCACTCCGCGTGCGGGGCATGTTCCTTTTATGGTGATTGCACAAACAGGTGTTGCAGTCACTCCTCCAACGCTCTTTGTAAATAAGGCAGCGATTGAAGGAGATCAACATGGGCTATTCACATGGGGCGCCGCTCAAGCAGGTGTCGCGGCAGGTGTCGCTGATGCTCTTCGCAATGGTGTTATCGATACCAACGCGACCAACGATCTTGTGATCATTGCAGCTGTGTGGCTCAATCCATCTGCCAATGATGAAGAAGAAGTATTCAGTAATCAGCGCCAGGCGATGCTCGATGCACTTACCAACGGTAAGTCAGGCAAGCCAAGCGCTGCAGATGTCATGAAGGCAGCCGAAAACGTTGCCAATCCATTCTTTAGACAAAAGTAAATTCCCACTACTGAAAGAGTCGAACGCCTTCGATGAAGATAACTAATATTCGTTTCGAGCGAGCAACACTGCAGCTCGATCCACCTTTCTGCCCCAATTGGGATCCAGCACCTCGCACTACTTTTGGTGCAACGCTGACTACCATCGAAACTGATGGGGGAGTTGTCGGTTACGGCGCGGGCGATGATATGGGCGGATTTGATGGATATGAGAAGTACTTCATCGGCAAAGATCTATTCGATATCGAAGAACATGTTCGCACTCTTGAAACAATCACTTTTCACGCAGGACGCTACTGGCCAATCGAAGTAGCAATCTGGGATGCAATCGGAAAGGCAAAGCGCGAAACCGTTGCCTCTCTCTTTGGCGGGGCAGAAGATTCGATACCGGCCTACGCATCAACGGGTGCAATTATGTCTGCGCCTGAACGAGCACAGAGCGCTATTGCAATTCGCGATGCTGGGTTTAAGGCTATGAAGATTCGTGTTCCCCAGACTCAACTCGATCTTGGTATTGAAACGCTCAAACTCATTCGCGAAGCAGTGGGATCTGATCTCGAACTTATGGTTGATCTCAATCAAGCATGGCGCATGCCAGGAGATACTCGTAAATCAATAAGCGTTGATACAGCGATGAAATTTGTCGATGCCGCAGTTGATTACGGCGTTTATTGGATCGAAGAGCCACTTCCAATGGAAGATATCGAAGGCTTGAAGAAATTGCGCGGACGTGGAACACGTATCGCAGGTGGCGAGATGGTTCGCACAATTCATGAAATCAATACGCTTATCGACAATGACGCACTCGATATTATTCAAGCCGATGTTGTCCTTGCGGCTGGCATGGAACGTTCTCGCGAGATTGCTCGCCGAGCAAATGCACGTGGCCTCGTATTCACACCACACACGTGGTCCAATGGTTATGGCCTCGCCGCTAACTTGCATGTCACTGCAGGGATTGGCGGTGCGCCATTTATCGAATTCCCATTTGATCCACCTACCTGGACCAGCGAACGCCGCGACTTCTTGATGGCAAAGCCTCTCACCGTAGGCAGTGATGGATTACTCCATGTCCCTGCTGGTGCAGGTCTTGGAATTGAACCAAACTGGTCACACTTTACTAAGTCTGTTGCATAAGGAGACCACACGTGGCACTAGATAAAGATGCATGGGTTAAGCGCGCTCTCGCAGTAAAGCCAGAAGCGCGTATGTATATCAATGGTGCATATGTTGATGCTGCATCGGGAAAAACCTTTGATGATATTTCACCTCGAGATCAACGCGTCATTGCAAAGATTGCAGCCGGAGATACCGAAGATGTAAACCGTGCGGTGGCAGCTGCAAAGGCTGCCTTCGATTCTGGTGTGTGGCGCGAGATGAATCCACGCGATAAAAAAGCAATCATGCTCAAGTGGGCAGACCTGATTCGCGAACATCAAGAGGAACTCGCGCTTCTTGAAACTCTCGATGTTGGTAAGCCAATCTCTGATTCCCTCAATGTCGATGTTATGGGTTGTGCGCGCACTGTTCAGTGGTATGGCGAGGCTATTGATAAGACCTATGACGAGATTGCACCAGCTCCACGTAATGCACTCGCGATGATTACCCGCGAACCACTTGGTGTCATTGGCGCAGTTGTTCCTTGGAATTACCCAATGATTATCGCTTCATGGAAAGTGGCACCGGCTCTTGCGATGGGCAATAGCGTTGTCCTCAAACCTGCAGAGCAATCTTCGCTCTCAGCAATTCTCTTAGCTCGCCTTGCAACAGAGGCTGGAATTCCTAACGGAGTATTTAACGTGGTTACTGGACTTGGACCAGAGGCGGGACAAGCACTCGCTCGCCATATGGATGTTGCAAAACTGGCGTTTACGGGGAGTGGTCCAACGGGACGCAAGATGCTTCAGTACGCAGCAGAATCCAATATGAAGCAGGTTGCACTCGAACTCGGTGGCAAGAGCCCGCAAGTTGTCTTAGATGATGTGAAGGATCTCGATGCGTGTGCATCAACTCTTGCATGGGGTATTTATTACAACGCAGGTCAAACATGTAATGCAGGCTCTCGTGTCATAGTTCAAGGTCAAAAGATTAAGGAGGCGCTATTCGAGAAAATGTCGAAGTTCGTCGACACATTCCCAGTAGGAGATTGCCTTGATCCAAGCGTATATATGGGTCCCATCGTCTCAACTCAACAACGCGATCGAGTCAATCACTACCTTGATATGGTCGGCAAAAATGGCGAATCTTTTGTCTACGGTGGAGCAAAGGCAACAGGAGATGACAACCTCATCAAGCCAACTCTGATTGATGGCGTCAAGCATGACTCAGCTCTTTCTCAAGAAGAGATCTTTGGACCAGTCATTGTGGCTATTGATGTAAAGGATGAAGCTGATGCGCTTGCAAAGGCCAATGGCACCGAATACGGGCTAGCTGCATCTGTCTGGTCAAGCGATATTGCACGAGCGCACAACTTTGCTCGCAAACTTCGCGCAGGCACAGTCTGGGTCAATACATTTGATATGTCAGATGTCATCACACCATTTGGTGGATTCAATGGTTCTGGCGCAGGTCGTGATAAATCACTTCATGCCCTTAATAATTACAGCGCACTCAAGACAACATGGGTTGATCTTTCCTAATTCATTACAACAAAGGAGCATGACGTGAAGGTCGCATTTATCGGAACAGGCAGTATGGGCGGAAGTATGTCTCGCAACCTTGCTGCAGCAGGAATCGACATCACAGTCTTTGATCTCAATACAGAGAGCATGCAGAAGCCGATAGCGGCAGGCGCAAAAGCTGCTACCTCTGGCGTTGAATGCGTGACCGGTGCAGATGTACTCATCACGATGCTTCCAACCCCTCAAGCAATTGAGGGCTGCATGGTCACTAGTGGAGTAGCAGCTGCGATGAAGCCAGGATCTATGTGGATTGATATGTCTACGTCGGTGCCTGAGACTGCAGCTACTGTTGAAAAATCTCTCGATAAATCTGTGCGAATCATCGACGCACCTGTAGCTGGGATGTCTGTCGGCGCCGATAAAGGAACAATGTCTATCTTCGCCGGGGGAGACCCGGCAGATTTCGCATATGCAAAGCCACTTTTTGACATTATGGGAGAGCCTGAAAAGTTCTTCAATTGCGGCAAGCGTGGAACTGGATATGCCGTCAAACTAGTTCTCAATATGCTTTGGTTTAACTCATTTGTTGCAACAACCGAGGCGCTCTTGCTTGGTGTTAAAGCGGGAGTAGATCTAGAAACTCTTCGACTTTCATTAGTTGGCTCGCCATGTAATTCCATACTGCTCGAGCGAGACATTCTTGGAATGCTCAAAGATGGCGATTACGATGAAGGATTTGCGGTTGCTCTTGCATGTAAAGATCTTCGACTTGCAGGTGATTTAGCGCGATCTGTCGGCGTTCCAATGGAAGTTGGCGCAACTGTCGAAAACGTCTATCGCCGTGCACGTGCACGATATGGCGATAAAGCAGGCGAGATGATTCCTGCCAAGATGTATGAAGACGATACAAATACACCTCTCCGCTTTAAGTAAGAGCTCATGACTAAGCCGCTCTCCCGAATGACTATCTTCGGGATTGCAGTCATGTGGTTTGTCGGTGGCGGAATCTATCCATTCTTGTCTCATGCAACTAAGACAATCAATCCCATCAACATAGTTCTGATTCGCGCGTGGGGATCAGCATCTATCCTCTTCCTCGCTGTATTGATCTTGGCGCCTAAATCTCCACGTTCCTTTAAATTCGATAAATCCTTTATCCCCATCATCATTTCATCGGCGATGTATTCACCGCTCTGCAGTATCTCTCTCGCATGGTCGAGCTCTCGAATTCCAGGGGCAATCTCCGCACTTCTGTATTCAACGCTTCCTGCAATGTCAATCATCTATTTAGCGCTCAAAGGTCAACGCCCTTCAAAGCTTGCAATCAGCGGAGTCCTTGTTGCATCAGTAGCTGTCATTTTTCTTATTGGTGCACCACAAGGATCAGTACAAGTGGCTGGCATTTTTGCGGCCCTTCTGTCTACATTTGCATGGTTCTCGGCGACAGAGATTTGGATTAGATACGAGAGTGGATACCCACTTATCTTCGCAATATTCTTACAGGTATTTATCGGTGCACTTGGAACAACAATCGTGCACTTCGTTTTGAAGGCACCGAGCGTGCATGTAAAAGATGTACTCAATCCAACGATGATCTTTCTCATTGTGGCTCTGGCTTCACAATATTGGGCTTATCTCGGTATATCTCGTCGCGTTTCCCCTGCGCTCTTAACATCCTTCGCCTTTGTGAATCCACTAGTAGCAGGTGTCATTGGTTTCTTCGCGTTCGGACAGAAGTTGGGAGTTATTCAACTTATCGCCGGTGCAATCCTGCTTCTCGGCGTCTTCCTTGTGGTTAAGAGCGAAACGAGCGGCTAGATAGATAGAGTGCCGCCATGAGTGAACTATCGGCACAAGTACGAGCGGCACTAGATGCCGCCGTCGAAGCCATTGGTGGTTCTGCTCGAGAAGGTCAGATTGAAATGGCCGAAGCAGTTGCAAATGCACTGACAGATCGACATCACCTCATGGTGCAAGCAGGCACTGGTACCGGAAAATCTCTAGCCTATTTAGTTCCTGCACTAGTTCATGGACGCAAAGTATTGGTAGCAACGGCAACTCTTGCCTTGCAGCGTCAATTGGTAGAACGTGATTTACCGGCAGTAGTGCCAGCACTTGAGAAAGCTTTAGGTCGCGAGATTACCTATGCAATCTACAAAGGTGTTGGAAACTATGTATGTCTGCAGAAGATGAATGCAGATGACACAGATCCCGATGGCGAACTATTGCTCGAATCTTCGTATCTTGAGAAGGATGCAAAGAGATTGATTGCATGGGCTAAGACTCCCGGTGTATCAGGGGACCGCGATGATGCACCTGAAGTCGATCGACGAGTATGGGCTGCTAACTCTCTATCGGGACGCGAATGTGTCGGTGCAGATTCATGTGCCTGGGGCGCCCAATGTTTTGCCGCGAAGGCTAAGGCCAAAGCACAAGAGGCCGATGTCGTTGTCACTAATCACACCTTGCTCGCGATTGAAATCGTTGATTCGCATCCCATCTTGCCTGAACGCGATGCAGTCATTCTCGACGAAGCACACGAATTTATGGATCGCACTACACAGGCGGTAACGGAAGAACTCACATCTGGGCGCGTACAAAGAGCGGCTGCAATGGCGCGTAAATATATGCCAGGCAAACCTTCTGAAGGATTTACCAATGCCGCCGACAGCTTCCATGATGCGATGGCAGATTATGGCGAGATGATTAAAGGTGATTTCTCAGCACAAGGCCGGTTAGAAGACATTCCAAGTTCGCTTGAAGCACCAATTCGCAAGGTGAAAGAGACTGCAACTTCCTTGGTGCAGCTAATAAACGCTGACGATGAAATTATCGATCCTGATGAAAATGCAGAGCGCGCCCGAGTAAAGGGAGCCGTGCAAGAGATTGCAACGATTGCTGGAAAGCTACTCAAGATGGGTGATGAACAAGTGCTCTGGTATGAACCAACATTTTCAACCCTGCACCTAGCACCGCTCTCGGTCTCGCATGTATTACGAAGTAATTTACTGACACAGAATCCTGTCATTGCAACATCTGCAACGCTAACAGTGGGAAATAACTTTGATGCGATGGCCCGAAGTATTGGATTTGTTGTCGGCTCAGATTCGGATCTAGAAATTGAACCTGGTGAGATTGATCCCGCAAATGTGCAGATGCTTGATGTTGGCTCTCCCTTTGATTTCGCCAATCAAGGTGTTCTCTATATGCCGAAACATCTACCCGAACCAGGACGCGATGGTCCAAGCCAAGAGGTACTAGATGAACTCGGCGAACTCATTGACGCAGCTGGTGGACGTACTTTGGCGCTCTTTAGTTCGTGGCGTGGAGTAGAGGCTGCCGACCTTCACCTTCGCAAAGTATTGGTGGACTTGCCAATTTCGATCATCACGCAAAAACGTGGTGATGCAGTGGGTCCATTGGTCGAACGCTTTGCAAAAGATGAGACATCTATTCTCTTGGGAACAATGTCCTTGTGGCAGGGAGTCGATGTTCCCGGCAATTCATGCATCCTTGTTGCAATAGATCGAATTCCCTTTCCGCGCCCCGATGAACCAGTCATGTCTGCGCGATCATCACTAGCTGATGCATCAGGTGGAAGCGGATTTATGCAGGTATCAGTCCCTCGTGCAGCTCTGTTATTAGCCCAAGGAACTGGTCGCTTGATTCGCAGTATTGAAGATCGTGGAGTCGTTGCAATTCTTGATTCACGAATCGTTACTAAGCGATATGGAAGTGTGTTGCTCAACTCGATGCCCCCATTGTGGCGAACAAGTGATGGGGCAGTGGTGCGCGATTCGCTCAAACGTTTACGCGATGGCCTCTAACTCATCAATAATTTTGCGCACGTCGGGCCAGGTCTTCGCAAAGCTGGGATGAAGCGGCAAACGCGTCACATCATCGAATTTCACCCATCGCACTTCATGTGATTCATCATTAAGTTCGTGGCCTTCAAGTGATTGATTTGCGATGGCGATAACTGTCGAATAACTCCACCCATTGTGATCATCGTTGAAGGTGTGAACTGGTTGTAAATCTTCGGGATTGATTCCAGTTTCTTCCATGGCTTCGCGAATTGCGCCTTCAATAATCGTCTCGTGTGAATCGCGAGCACCACCTGGAATACCCCAGGTATCACCGTTATGAACCCAGGGCGCACGGTGTTGTAGAAAAATTGCGCCATCACGAATAATTAGCAGCCCTGCAGCGCCGTATTTACCCCAATGCTTGGATCCGCATGCGCATTCAATCCATCCATCACCATCGCGCGCAGCCATTTTCGATTCCTTTGAGGTCAGATGGCTAAAGCCATTGACCCTAGAGTATCCACAGTTGGAGAAATTCAAGCCTTCACAGTGTTACTGCACATCTACCCTCCCGCGCATGACAAGAATCCTGATCGCAGTGCTCCTCATTACTTTTTTCGCACCTCCGGCGCGCGCTGCCGATTGCATCGATAGAGCGTGCATTGATGTCTATACCCAAGATGGAAAGATTGTGATTGAAGGTCGCAAAGGAAGTGGGCCAGTACAGAAGAAGGCGGTAGCGCCGAAAGCTTCCAAACCACGGGCGCCGATTATTCATCCGAAAACGACACCAACACCACGATCAACTGGTAGCGCCAAACCAAGAGTTGCAACAACAAAGAAGCCGGTAATTCGAAAAATTGTCACACCATCGGCCAAGGCGCAGTCACTTAACGATAAATTGATCGAAGCACTTCCCACTGCTGGAATCGCATATTCGCCATCTTTTGAGCCACTGATAAAAGTCCCAGTCTACTTCTGGAGCGATATCCCTTCCTTCTTTGCCAAGCGAATTCAAATCGTAGGCGAGAACGTTGATGTGCAACTAAAGCCAACATTCTTCTGGCACTACGGAGATGGCGTTGTGTATGCAACAACCAATGTTGGTGCGCCATATCCCAACGGTCAGATTCGTCATGCGTATGAGAAGCCGGGCCACTATGTCATCGAACTCATCACGAAGTGGGCGGGGGATTTCACCGTCCAAGGCATAACAGCGCACATCAACGGTGATATCCAGACCGTTTCGGTACTGCCTATCACTGTCGTTGCAGCGCCTACTCGTTTCACCCCAACCATCACATTCACTAGATAAGAGAAATAATGACAACACTTACTTCACCGCATGACCTGCTCGCAGCAATTCCATTTCTTATTGGCTACCACCCTGAAAAATCCTTGGTTCTCGTCTCGCTCAAAGATGAATCAGTCGGAATGGCTATGCGCGTGGATTTTCCTACCGATCTCGCTGCTGAAAGCTATGACTTATTGGCATCACATATGGTTCGTGATGAGGCAACTGCGGCATTTATCGTTGCGTATATATCTGATGATATTGATGCAGAACCTGTGATGATCAATATCAGCGCTGCACTTCTGCGAGCTGGAATCGAAATCAAAGAGTCGCTCACTGTCTCTGGAAATCGCTACAGATCGATGATGTGCACTGACTCAACATGTTGTCCACCCGAAGGCACTGAAATTCCCCCACTTGATTCTTCACGCATCGCAGCAGAACATGTGATCACTGGGCACCCCATGCCATTTGCGACAGTGAATGATCTAGTTCAATCTATAGCTGCACTTCCGTCTTCACATGAAAGTGCGTGGCAAGATGAAGTGCATCAATTCTGGATTTCTAGTGATGCCGAAGAGATCAACGACCTTCAGCGAGATGGGGCAACAGCTGTCATCGATTTAGCCGGCGAATACCGCGAAGGTCGCGGTGCTGAAGATCGCGAACTCGTGGCGCGGGTTATCGGCCGTATGAGCGATATCCAAGTCCGAGATTTTTCACTCGGAAGTCATACAGATGAAACTGCAGACTTCTATTGGCGGATGTGGCGAGATCTTTTAGTCATTGCACCGCGTGGATTTGTCGCACCGATTGCATCTCTCTATGCATCGATGGCATACGAACGGGGCGAAGGAGCCCTTGCCCATAAGGCTCTCGATCGCGCCCTTGCCGATGATGATCAATATTCATTGGCGCATCTGTTGCGACGAGTCTTTACTGCAGGCTGGCCACCCGAATCATTTACAGCGATGCGGGCTGAACTTCACCCCAAAGTTGTGGCGGGAATCTTCCGGTAATATATGCAGTGGTCACGAGTTCTCATCGATAGCCCCGGCTGATGAGACGGCAACCCTCCACCGCGGTGGGGTGCTCCGGGTGACGACCAGGTAGCTGCACTTCATGTGCATCTGCAAGTGCGTGAAGGATTTTAAGTCATGAAAGATTTTGGTAAGAGCAGAAGACTCAGCGCCGATGTCACCGGTGCGTGGCTTGAAGGTGATGACCCAGGAGATCGCACGTTCATCTCCATCGGTTCTCTGCTCCTTGAAAATGGTGAAATCCTTCCCGATATCACCATTGCTTATCAAACATGGGGAACTCTGAATGCAGATAAATCCAATGCAATTTTAGTCAACCATGCAATGACTGGATGGTCTGATGTCACTGGATGGTGGCCGCAGATGGTTGGTCCTGGCTTGCCATTTGATACTGATAAATATTTCATCATCTGCCCTAATGTCATCGGTGGATGTCAAGGTTCAACGGGTCCATCGAGTATCGCCCCCGATGGAAAACGTTACGGTTCACGTTTTCCCATCATCACTATTCGCGACATGGTTAACGCTGAAGTTACTTTTAGCGATGCGCTCGGAATCGACAAGTATCTATTGGCAGTAGGTCCATCGCTCGGCGGAATGCGCTCGCTCGAATGGGCAGTGCAACTTCCACATCGGGTCGGTGCAATCTGCACAATTGGCTCCTCGGCTGTTGCAACCGGCGATCAAATCGGAACGGCATCGATTCAGATTCGAGCAATCAAATCTGATCCGCATTTCAATGGCGGCGATTATTACGAGCAGCAACGTGGCCCTATCGATGGAATGGGAATAGCTCGTCGTATCGCCCATCTGACCTATCGGACAGAATCTGAGATGGATGTGCGCTTTGGGCGGCAACTTCAGGGAGATGACACCGGGCGCTACGCCGTTGAGTCATACCTCGACCACCAGGCCTCCAAATTGGCACAGCGCTTTGATGCCAACACATATATCGCTCTCACGGATGCAATGAACTCCCATGACATAGGCCGCGACCGTGGAGGCGTTGCTGCAGCCCTCGAGAGCATCACAGTGCCCGTTGTTGTGGTCACGATAGATACAGATCGCCTCTTCCCACCTCGACTTCAGGTTGAGATATCTGAGCTAGTACCAACGGCAGATGCCCCAATCGTCATTAGCTCCGACTTTGGGCACGATGGATTTCTCGTTGAGGCTGAGGCGATGGGCGATGCGATTCGGCACGCCTTGCAAGTTGCAGGTACAATATAGGTATTACTTCGAGCAGTTCGAAGAAAAACCAAAAGGACAATTGTGGCTGTATTTAGTGCGCTCAAAAACAAGGCAAAGGGCAAGAAAGTTGCAGCAAAGCCTGCAGCAAAGAAGTCAGTTGCTAAGAAAGCTGTCACAAAGAAGGCAGCGCCAGTTAAGAAGGCAGCGGCAAAGAAGGCGGCCCCTGCTAAGAAAGTAGCCGCCAAGCCAGTAAAGATCGAGATCAAAAAAGATCTCTCTGCAAAGGAAGTACAGCAGCTTGTAGATTTAAAGAATCTCGTTGCTCGCCAGAAAGAGATCATCGCAACACTTGCAACAAGTGG
>CAIMXQ010000068.1 GCA_903845465.1 uncultured Actinomycetes bacterium | reverse complement strand
CTTGCATGGTCTAACCAGAAATTCTTTGGCTACTTTGGCAGCCAACCTGATGAGGTATTCGGTTTACGTGCCGCCGATGATGAATGGCCAGTCGGTCAGATTCTTACTCACTTTGCAGGAAGCGGCGAGTGGTACAGCTACTGCCTGACCGGTGCTCAATGGACTGATCTCAAGCCCATAACGTCGGGTTCAATCGCTCGTGAATATCTTCCGATTATGGCCAAATTGGATGCGCACTTACTAGAAAATCTTGCGCTACCTGATGACAAACTCGAAATCGAAGGTGAAGATGGAATCATCCACGCAACTCGATCTTTAATTCTTTCTCAAGCAGTAATGCACTCAGCGGAACATAAGGGTCAGATTGCAACAATCATGAAGCAGCATGGAAATCACATTGATCTTGATGCACTCGATGTCTGGTCCTACGTCAGCGAGATGAAGAAGGGCTAGTGAAGCGGGCGAAGCTCAACTTTTCTATTACACGCCTTTGATGCATCAAAGGCAAGGATTCTCGCGCTTTCCAAATCGCTAGCTTCGATTAACAACAAACCGCTGTAATGCTCCTTCGAATCAAAGAGTGGTTTTCCAGTTTCGGTATGAATTCCTGCACGATTATCTATCACTGTTGCAGTTTCGGGAGCTTGAAGTCCCCAGGCAAAGATCCAATTGCCATTCGCACGAAGTCTGTCATTAAAGGAATCAATAGCGACCATCTCTTCTGGAGTTCCCGAATTTGAGAGATTATCGATTACAGATATCAAAAATTTCATGTCGAGATTGTAACTTAGTGAATGAAAAATGTTAAAGTAACTCTATGACTATTTCACTTGTAATCTTCGGAGCTCTTCTCGCATTCGCCGCAATTGGATCAGCTATTTCAAAGCTCCTTAAAGTTCCTGATGTGATGACGGCTATGGCTTCAGTAGGTGTAAAGCCAAACCAGGTACCGCTTCTTGCACTTCTTGAAATCGCAGGCGGGTTAGGAATAATCGCCGGAATTTGGAAACCTGCACTCGGAACTCTTGCATCCATCTGCCTCGTTGCATACTTTGCGGGAGCATTGCTTTCTCACGCAAAGAAGAAGCATAAGGTTGTAGATTTCGGTGCGGCATTAGGTATCTTTATCATTGCAATAGTGAAAACTTACCTACAACTCAAGCGCTAAGGTTGTAGCAGTACATTTGAGAGTCGATGGGAGAAATGCATGCTTGTTTCTCTCATTTCTTCTGCTGATCAAGTAACAGATGCGCGTATGCATCGATTATGTGGAGCGTTAATCCGAAGTGGCTGTCAGGTAGAAGTTTGGGCGCTGGGCTCTGCAAAGGATGCGCCGACTGGCGTTACTTTTCATCGAGCACCTGGCGGTAAAGGTTTTTCGTCCAGAATTATTCGCGATTTAATTCTGCCTTTTCGCGCACAGGGAAAAATTTGGATTGTTGTCGCTCCTGATTTGCTTCTACTATCGTGGCTAATTGCAAGGGTTAAGGGGCGAAAACTAGTAGCGGATGTTCATGAAGATTATTTTGAACTTTTAAAAGATCGCGCTTGGGCAACTGGTTTAGTTGGCTATTTAGCAAAGGTAATTGCACGATTGGCAACAAAAGTAGCCTCACGTGCAGATTTGACCACAGTAGCCGATGTGCAAGTTCCACCTTTTGATGCGCGTAACCGACTGGTTGTTCGGAATTTTCCAGATTTATCTTTACTGACGCCAAGCGGCCAACTTTCAGAGCAGCCAAGGGCAATCTACATTGGCGATGTCCGCACTTCACGTGGAATTAAAACAATTTTGGAAACCGCAGAGCTATCGCCTAAATGGAGCTTTGATATCGTTGGAAATATTTCTGTAAACGATTCTGAATATATACACCTCTGGAAATCATCAAGTGCCGCAAGTTCTCGAGTAAATTTCCACGGCAGACTTACACCTGCACAATCATGGGAGTTTGCTAAAGGTGCTTGGGTTGGGCTCTCGCTATTGGAATCAACTCCGGCATTTAGCGCTGCAGTTCCAAGTAAGTTATATGAATATATGGCAAGTGGTCTTGCAACAATTTCAACGCCACTTCCCCGTTGTATCGAATTATTGAAAGAAAGTAATGGCGGAGTAATTGCAAACGATGCAAAGTCAGTGGCAGCTTCGCTCAATGCATGGGCGATGAATCCCACCGAGTTAATCGCGATGCGCAATAATGCAGTAACGTGGGCCACATCAAACCTCAACGCTTCTGCCGAATATGACGCTTTCGTAAGCGCAATAAAGGCTCTTATTCCCAGTTCGCGGTAGGCTCGCACAATGGCCACCACAATTGCTGCAACTGCAGATGTTGATGCCACCGCCACAATTGGCGACGGATCTAAAATTTGGCATCTCGCTCAAGTTCGTGATGGAGCAACCCTTGGTGAAAACTGCATCGTCTCTCGGGGTGCATATATCGGCTCTGGTGTAAAAATGGGCAACAACTGCAAGATACAAAATTATGCTTTGGTCTACGAGCCGGCAGTCCTTGGTCAAGGTGTATTCATCGGACCGGCTGTTGTTTTAACTAATGATCACTTTCCTCGAGCAATTAATCCAGATATGACTCTTAAGTCGGGATCAGATTGGGGTGCAGTCGGAGTAACGATTGGCGATGGTGCCAGCATTGGCGCTAACTCAGTGTGTATTGCACCGATAAAGATCGGATCCTGGGCGCTCGTCGCTGCAGGATCAGTTGTTACAAAAGATGTCCCTGATTTTGCCCTCGTTGCAGGAAATCCAGCAAAAAGAATTCGCTGGGTGGGTCGCGCAGGGGTTCCTCTCGAAGATATCGGCGATAATTCATTCCGTTGCCCTACTACGGGTGCGCACTATAGGCAGACAAGTTCAGATCAATTAGTAGAGGCATGAAAGGTTTAACAATGATTCCAGCAGCCAAACCGATTATCGGTGATGAAGAACGTGAAGCAGTCGATCGCGTACTTCGCTCTGGAATGCTGGCACAAGGGCCTGAAGTAAAAGCATTTGAGGAAGAGTTCTCCGCTCACGTTGGCGGTCGACATTGTGTCGCAATGAACTCTGGAACTTCTGCCCTTCACCTTGGATTTATCGCCGCCGGTATCAAGCCAGGCGATGAAGTTATCGTTCCTTCCTTTTCATTTGCCGCTACTGCCAACTCAGTAGTACTCGCGGGCGGAGTACCTATCTTTGCCGATATAGACCCAAAAACATTTAATTTAGATCCAGATCACGTCGAAACGCTAATTACTAAGAAGACTAAGGCCATTATGCCTGTGCACCTTTATGGCCATATTGCTGCAATGGATCGCTTTGAAGAGATTTCAAGTAAGCACGGCATCAAGATTATTGAAGATGCTGCTCAGGGCCATTTGGCTTCAATGAATGGTCGCAATGCGGGCGAATTCGGCGTTGTGGCTTCATTCTCTTTCTACCCAACAAAGAATATGACTGCTGGCGAAGGTGGAATGGTTGTTACAGATTCTGCTGACGTTGCGCGCACTTTGCGTTTGCTTCGTAATCAGGGCCAAGAGATTCGCTATCAGAATGAAATTATTGGATTTAACACTCGCATGACAGATATCCATGCAGCAATTGGTCGCGTGCAGCTTGCAAAACTTCCTGCCTGGACAAAGACACGTCAAGATAATGCGGCTTACTTAGATGCCAACCTCAAAGGCGTAGTTGTTCCTTACCTTCAACCAGGCACTACCCACTCATATCACCAATACACGATTCGCATTCCTGGTGGTTCAGCCGAAAAGCGTGATGCATTTATGGCAGCAATTACGGCAAAGGGCGTTGGTTGCGGTGTTTATTATCCAACTCCGATTCACCGCTTGCCATCATTTAATTTAAATCTAAATCTTCCTGAGACCGAACTTGTCATTAAAGAGTGTGTATCACTTCCGGTGCATCCATCGCTCAGCCAAGATGATCTCAAAACGATTGTCTCTGTCGTAAATGAAGTAGCGGCATCGCTCTAGCCATGGCTGAAAAGAAATTGCGCGCAGGCCTTGTCGGCCTAGGAATGATGGGGCGCCACCATGCTCGCATCTTGAGTTCACTCGATGGCGTTGAACTTGTTGCAGTCTCAGACCCAATGGGTGATCCACATGGAGTCGCTGGTGGTCGCAGATTATTCTCTTCAGTCAGCGAATTAATCGCCGAAGGTATTGATTATGCAATGGTTGCCGCGCCAACTGCATTTCATGAAGAGCTTGCGCTAGAACTAGCTGCAGCTGGAGTGCATGCTCTCGTCGAAAAACCATTAGCCGTCGATACTCCTGCAGCTCAGAAAATCTATGAAGCCTTTCGCGATAAGAATTTAGTCGGCGCAGTTGGCCATATCGAACGTTACAACCCGGCCCTGCAGCAATTGCGTGCTCGCCTTGATGCTGGCGAACTTGGCGCGGTATATCAAATAACTACACGTCGACAAGGCCCATTTCCTTCTCGTATCGCCGATGTAGGCGTCGTAAAAGATTTAGCAACTCACGATATCGATTCAACTGCATGGGTTGCACGTTCTCCCTTTGTCAGCGTCTCTGCTCAAACTGCTCATAAATCCGGACGCCCCCATGAAGATATGGTCGCCGTAGTTGGGCAGTTAGCTAATGGAATTATTACCAATCACTTGGTTAACTGGTTAACGCCATTTAAAGAGCGTTTAACGATTGTTACAGGTGAACGAGGCACGTTTGTCGCCGATACGCTCACTGCTGATTTAACTTTCTATGCAAATGCATCTGTTAATACCGAATGGGATTCAGTCGCGGCATTCCGCGGAGTAAGTGAAGGCGATGTGATTCGCTACGCATTTGCCAAGCCTGAACCGCTTCGAGTCGAGCATGAAGCATTCCGAGATGCAGTTCTTGGTTTACCTGGCGCTGCCGAGCGCATTGTGACGATGGAGCAAGGTCTAGCTACAGTCGCTGTTGCAGGAGCAATCCTCGAAAGTGCGGCGACTAAGAAAGTTGTAACACTATGAAAATCGCAGTTGTAGCTCTCGGAAAGATTGGCCTGCCTCTTGCGGTGCAATTTGCAAATAAAGGTCACCATGTCATCGGTTGCGATGTAAATCAAAAGGCCGTAGATCTCATCAATGCTGGAACAGAACCATTTCCAGGTGAAGCGCATCTTGATGAATATCTCAAGAAGACTGTAGCTTCCGGACATTTAGTTGCAACCACAGATACTAAAACTGCAGTCTCTCAATGCGAGGCGGTCGTTGTTGTAGTTCCACTATTTGTCGATAACGATGGCGTTCCTGATTTTGGTTGGATGGATGCCGCTACGAAAGATATTGCAGAAGGCTTAAAGCCTGGCACTCTAGTTTCATATGAGACAACCTTGCCTGTTGGAACAACGCGCACACACTTTGCTCCGATGCTAGAGAAGATTTCTGGTCTTAAGGCTGGCGTTGATTTCCACTTAGTCTTCTCCCCCGAACGAGTATTAACAGGGCGGGTATTTGCCGATCTTCGCAAATATCCAAAACTTGTTGGTGGAATCGATGTGGCAAGTGCTAAAGCTGGAATTGATTTCTATAAAGAAGTACTCGATTTCGATGATCGCCCAGATTTAACCGAACCAAATGGTGTTTGGGATATGGGCTCTGCAGAAGCTAGCGAGATGGCAAAACTTGCAGAGACTACGTATCGCGATGTAAATATCGGCCTGGCAAATCAATTCGCAATCTTTGCCGAAACTGCCAATATCGATATCGCAAAAGTTATCGCTGCTTCAAACTCACAACCATTTAGCCATATTCACCAACCAGGTATCGCAGTTGGTGGCCACTGCATTCCAATTTACCCACGTTTCTATCTTTGGAATCACCCTGAAGCTACAGTCGTTCGTGCAGCTCGAGAAGCAAATGCAGCGATGCCTGCTCATGCAGTTGGGATGTTGGCAGGTTCTTTGGGGTCACTTAAAGATAAGAAGGTTGCTGTACTTGGAATTTCTTATCGTGGTGGAGTAAAAGAGAGCGCGTTCTCTGGAGTATTTCCGACTGTTACCGCACTCGAAGCCGCCGGAGCACATGTACTTGTTCATGATCCTATGTATTCCGATGATGAAATCACGCAACTTGGGTTTACTCCGTATGCCACAGGCCAAAGCGTTGATGGCGTTATTCTTCAGGCAGATCATGCCGAATATAAAAAACTTACATCGTCATCATTTCCTGGCGTCAAAGCTGTAGTTGATGGTCGACGCTCGATGAATTCAAGCAACTTTCCAGGTGTTGATTTTAGAGTTATCGGGGCGCCAGCTCAGTAATTATTGTGAAGGGCATATGCGAACGGGCGGTTGGTTTCGCATTAGCAATTCGGTTATAGATCTTTACAAGATTTTCAGCCTGCATTTCCCAGCTGCGCTCTCTTAATACTTCATCGGTATAGGCGCTCTGATACTGAGCCTTATTTGCTAACACCTTCTTCACTGCTGCTGCGAAATCTTCAACATCTTCGGCGATAAATACTTCACCATTGCCCAAACGCTTCACCTCTGCCGCCATAGTGCGTACATCGCTAACGACAATTGGAAGCCGGGCCTGCATGTATTCACCAAATTTGGTAATCAGTGAAATTTCGTGGTTGAGCTTGTGATGAATTGGAATTAGGCCAATATCGCCCGTTGAAAGATAAGAAACTAGCTCCGAATTAGGCACGTAAGGCAGCACATGGAATCGATCTTTCAGCGCCGCATACTGTGATTGCAGATCGAGAACCGTTTGATTTTTAGGGTTAGCAATCAGCGCCAGATGTACATTAGGTAATACTTTGAGCGCTTCCAAAACTGTTGCCAGCCCGCGCTGCGGAGCAACTGCACCTGAATACACGATCAGTGGTGTTTGATCATCTACTCCACAATCCCGCCGCATATTTCTGGGACTTGGTTCTTGCCCTTCAAAGAGTGGATCGTTGGCCACTAATTCAGGTCGATTTGTTAATTGTAAATGTGGAATTAATAGATCCGACATTCCTTCACTTACGGATAACACAGTTGCTGCCATTGCGCTGTAACGAATTTCTTCACGTATGTAAACCTTCTTGAGCGGCCCAGTGAGGTGTGAAACTCCAGGTACATATTCGTGGGCATCATAAATTAGCTGCGCCGCGTGCCCTTGTGAGGCTAGATATTCCACAAGTGCCCCGGCCACGGGTAATGCGGTGTAATCGTGAGCATGAATTACATCGGGTCTAAAGGCTAATGCAATTGGCTTAAGCGTTGTTCGCGCTCGAACCAAATTAGGAATAGATGGTGGCACATCTGGTAAAAATTTCGCTTGAAATATACGTTTGTAATATCGCAGAGCTCTCAAGAAAAATGCAAGGAAGTTCTGCTTAATGACTACTTTTAAGTGAACCCGATTGATTGTTGCATAACCAATTTTTAATTGATCGTCGTGATGACCAGGTCTTGCCCCACAGACCAATACTTCCCACCCTGCATTTGCTAAGGACCAGGCGCATTTAAGTACACGAGAGTCTTCGGTAACTGAATTGAACACAATGTGCATAGTGCGTGGGGATGTGTTCATGTTCGCAATCTACTCTGCTTTTTTGAAGTCAGACGGAATATACCTGTGAATCCTCTTTGAATCCCGATCATGTGCAGCTTTTGATTAATTTCCATTCCATGTAGAAAGCTCTGCAGCGAATGGATCTAGACCCATAGGTCCGATTTTCAATGCATAAGTGTGGAATTTTTTAAGTGAGAAATTAGAACCTAACCGCGCCTTCGCATCTTCGCGCGCCTTCATCCACACACGCTCGCCCACTTTGTAGGAAATAGCCTGTCCTGGCCAGCCTAAGTAGCGATCGGTTTCGCTCCTTGAATGATCTTCATCAAGCAGAGCCTGCTCATTGAGTAGCTTGCGTGAAGACTCAGCATTCCACACATTGCCATCAAAATCTGTGTAGCCAAGGTGCATTCCAATATCTACAACGATACGAGCCGCACGTAAAGCTTGAGCCGATAGATATCCCATTTCTATTCCTGGCTCGTCGAAAGCACCAAGTTCATTCATGAAACGCTCTGCATAAAGTGCCCAACCTTCGCCGTAACCACTTATCCATGCGCTATTAATTTGGAAACGAGATAAACGATCTTTTTCAATTGTCACAGTTGCACATTGCAAGTGATGTCCCGGCACTGCTTCGTGATACCAGGTAGAAACTAGGTGCCAATTACTGACCTCATCTTTGCCCAACATGGGAATCCAAGTTGTTCCTGGACGAGACAAATCTTCTGATGGTGGGTTGTAGTAGGGGGCGGAAGCGCTACCGGCCTGGGAGAGTTCATTACTTACTGGCGATAACAACCAAATTGCGAGCTGGATTACCACAGCACCTGCAATCGCAGGAACACCAATAGGAACTATCCCGATGGGATTAGTCGCTGGCCTACCCGTTGGGCTTGGTTTCGTTTCTGCACGAGATCAAGAAGGAAAATTAATTGCAGCAATGGCTAAAGCCGAACAGGCACTTGATTTAGGAATTCTGCAGCCTACATTTCTCAAATGAAATCTTGAATATCAACCTTTTGACTATATCCAAGTAGCTTTAGGAATCAATTCTATTCGGCGATACTGGCTGAGAACTGACTTGCATAGAGATCGAAGTAGAAGCCCTTTGCCTCCATTAATTCTTGATGTGTCCCTTGCTCGATAAGAGCGCCCTTATCCATCACCAAGATGACATCGGCATCACGAATTGTTGATAAGCGGTGCGCAATCACAAAGCTGGTCCGACCGGAACGTAATTTTGCCATCGCTTGCTGTACCAATACTTCGGTACGCGTATCCACTGATGACGTCGCTTCGTCAAGAATCAAGATGGCAGGATCTGCCATAAAAGCACGAGCAATCGTCAAAAGCTGACGCTCGCCATTTGAAACCGTGGAATTATCATCAGTAAGTAGCGAATCAAAACCATGAGGGAGCGCTCGAATAAAGTGATCGATGTTTGCCGCCGATGCTGCTTCAGCAACTTGATTCTCCGTTGGATTTGGTGAGCCAAAGGCGATGTTCTCGCGCATTGATCCACTGAAGAGCCAGGTCTCTTGTAAGACCATTCCAAATTGTCGACGAAGGTCATCTCGGGTCATCATCTTTGTATCTATTCCATCAAGTGTGATGGTTCCGCTGTCAATCTCGTAGAAACGCATAATTAGATTAACAAGCGTTGTCTTTCCGGCACCTGTCGGGCCAACGATTGCCACCGTCTGTCCTGGCGTAACAGTGAGATTGAAGTTTTCAATGAGTGGTTGATCTTTCACATATCGAAATGAAACATCATTAAAAACAACTTCGCCCTTAGCGCGATCTATCCGAATTGAAACTTTGCGATCAGGTTCTTCTTCAGTTGCATCTAGTAACTCAAAGAGTCGCTCAGCTGACGCAACCCCAGATTGGACAGTGTTCATCAAACCTGCGATCTGCGCAAGTGGCATACCGAACTGACGAGAGTATGAGATAAATGCTTGCACATCACCAAGGCTCATTGAGCCAGTTGCGACGCGATAACCCCCGAGCACTGCGATTGCAACGTATATGAGGTTAGAGACAAGTTGAGTAACAGGTTGGATGATTCCTGAAATAAATTGCGCTTTAAAGCTTGATTCATAGAGTTTCGAATTGAGGGATTTAAAATCCTTGATTGCTTGTTGACGCCGACCAAATACTTTTACGAGAGCGTGGCCTGTATGCATTTCTTCAACGTGGCCATTGAGTTTTCCGGTCCAATCCCATTGGGCTACAAATTCAAGCTTTGATCGTTTAGCAATCTTTACAGAAGCGAACATTGATACGGGAATAGCGATTAAGCTGATGAGTGCGAGCTCTGGACTAATCCAAACCATCATGATTAATACAGAGATAACTGTGAGCACAGAGTTAAGAATCTGAGAAAGACCTTGCTGCAGCGAAGTTGCGATATTGTCCACATCGTTGGTCACCCGACTGAGTAAGTCACCACGAGATTGAGTATCGAAGTATTTGAGTGGAAGTCGGCCAATTTTCTCTTCAGCAATTAGACGTAGACGGTAAACAGTGCGCTGAGTAACTCCGGCCATCAAATATGCCTGGATCCACATAAAAAACGATGAAACAACGTAGAGCAAAATTGCAAGTAATAAGAAGTGGGCAATGGAAGTGAAGTTCATGCCATGACCTGGTACTACTGAACTCTTGGCTAACATATTTGCTTGAGTTGTTTCACCTTTAGCGCGAAGACCTGCGACAACTTGATCCTTCGAGAGACCCATAGGCAGCTTCTGTCCGATAAAGCCATTGAATATTTCATTAGTAGCCCGGCCAAGAATCTTTGGACCGAATGCCCCGATAGTGACTGATGATGTAATCAGAATAAGAACAGTGGCGAGAGCGTTGCGCTCTGGACGAAGCTCTGCCATTAAGCGACGAAGTGAGCCCTTGAAGTTCTTCGACTTTGCAGGAGGTGCTCCCATCATGCCGCCCATTGGACCACCGCGCATTGCGCCCGCTGCAGGACGATGTTGGCTCATGATGCTGCCTCTTCTGGGCTGAGTTGAGATAAGACAATCTCCTGATAGGTCTTACAGCTATTCATGAGATCACTGTGTGTGCCAATTCCGTCGATCTTGCCCTCGTTAAGAACAATGATTTGGTCTGCGCTCAAGATGGTTGATACACGCTGAGCGACAATGATGACTGTGGAATCCTTGGCGTGATTTTCGAGTGCAACACGTAACTTTGCGTCGGTTGTGTAATCAAGTGCAGAGAAAGAATCATCAAGTAGATAAATTCGTGGATTCTTCACAATCGCACGTGCAATCGATAGACGTTGACGCTGACCACCAGAAAAGTTTGTCCCACCTTGAGCAACTCTGGATTGCAGCCCATCGGCGAGCTCACCGACGAAATCTTTTCCCTGTGCGATTTCTAGTGCAGTCCAGAGTTCTTCTTCTGTGGCAGCTTGATTACCGTACCGAAGGTTCTCGGCAATCGTGCCACCAAATAAGAAAGAACGCTGCGGGACGAGTCCAATCTCAGACCAGATTCCTTCAAGAGATTGATCTTTAACGTCGATGCCATCAAGCAAAACTCGACCGACAGTTGGGTCGATGAAGCGTGGAATTAAATTAAGAAGTGTGGTCTTTCCGGAACCAGTCGAACCAACAATCGCAGTTACTTGGCCGGGATGTGCAGTGAATGAGATATTTGAGAGAACTGGATGTTCAGCGCCTGGGTAACGGTACTCGACAGATTCGAAAGTCAGGATACCTTCGCGCTTCGCGGGAGTGGTCGGGTTGATTGCATCAACAACAGATGACGGAGTATCTAATACTTCTTTGATTCGCTCCGCTGATGCAGATGCGCGTGGAATCATGAGTGACATCATTACAGCCATCATGACGCTCGAAAGAATTTGCATTATGTAGGTCAGGAATGCCATCAAGTTACCAATAGGCATTGAGCCGGTGTGAATTAGATGTCCACCAAACCACAGCACTGCAACGCTTGAAAGATTTAGAATCAACATCAGCGAAGGGAACATAATCGCGAAAGTACGAGTCACCTTAAGTTGAACTTCCATAAGTTCTTTATTGCTGGTTGCAAATCGAGTTTCTTCCTCATGCGTCTTGACAAAGGCGCGAATCACTCGGATTCCCGTAACCTGTTCACGGAGAATCAAATTGATGCGATCAACTTTGAGTTGAGTTGTTCGAAAGAGTGGAACAACTCTACGAAGCAAGAAGAAGATCAAAAGGCTCATAATCGGAACCGTGACGAGTAAGAGAAGTGAGAGTTTGGCATCACTGCGGACTGCCATGATCACAGCACCTACACCTGTAATCGGAGCGCCGACCATCATGGTAAGTCCCATAAAGAGCACCATCTGTACTTGCTGCACATCGTTTGTGTTTCGAGTAATCAACGATGGGGCACCGAATTGATTGAGTTCGCGCGCCGAGAATCCTTCAACAGTTGAAAAAAATTCATCGCGCACATCGCGACCAAAGGCCATTGATACCTTCGAACTCAAATATGCAAGCCATACGGAAGCGCCCATGATCAATGCAGCGCATGCCATCATAATGAGACCGATATGCCAGATGTAATGGATATCGCCTTTGGTTACGCCATTATTGATGAGGTCAGCGTTCAGGTTCGGAAGGTACAGATTGGTAATTGTCTGGATAAGCAATAGTCCCGTGATGCCAATGACGGTAGCGCGGTATGGCGATAGGTATTTACGAAGTACTGCTATTAACACCTATCCTCCTTACTATTTAAAAGTCCAGCATAGTCCTCACAGATTCGTTTTCTAAGCCAGACCGGGAACACGAAGAAATCATCAATTTTGAGGCATGCAACTTCAAATCAATCACAAAGTAAGTGGCAGCACTCTAGCCAACTCAAATTGTAAGTTGGTTTTACCTTTATAGTAACTATTTGGAAAAGAAGAACAGTCTTATAAGCCTTTATTCTCCAACTACTTGACCTGGGCTGGATCCAAAATAATTTGATCTTTTTTAGTAATCATTAGGTAAATGACGAGGAGGGTAATAGCACCTAAAAATATAAAGCTTGTATTTGTAGTGCCCAATCCCCAACCACCGTACTTAGGATCGTTCTGCGCCAT
>CAIMXQ010000067.1 GCA_903845465.1 uncultured Actinomycetes bacterium | reverse complement strand
ACTGCGAGATATCGCTGATGTCAGTGCAGCCGAGGAAGATGCACGCCGCACTACTCGCGAACTCTTGAAAAAGGTTGGTTAATGAAGTTTCTCGGAATTCTTGCATTTGCAATTGCACTTCTTCTCTCTGTCATGATCCACGAATTCGGCCACTACATCACAGCTAAACGCTTCGATATGAAGGTCTCCGAATTCTTCCTCGGATTTGGTAAACGCCTCTGGTCATTTAGACGCGGAGAAACCGAGTTTGGAATTAAAGCAATTCCAGCGGGAGGATATTGTCGAATCGAAGGCATGACTCCTCGAGATGAAATGCCTGCCGGCGAAGAAGAGCGCGCATTCTTTACTGCATCATCACTTCGCAAATTGATTGTTCTCGGAGCAGGATCTTTCGCCCATTTCGTAATTGGATTCATACTGATCTTCTCAATCTTCTTTGGCGTGGGGTTCAACGCACTGTTACCTACCGTCGCAAAGGTCTCACCAAATTCTGCGGCAGCTGCATCTGGATTCCAGGTTGGCGATGAGGTTCTGGCGATAGATGGGGTTGCGGTAAAAGATTGGGCGAGAGATTCTTTGAAGATAGCTCAATCTAAGGGCAACCCACTTACATTTTCGATTAAGCGTGGTACCGAGAAGATTTCGATTACAGCAGCCCCAACCTATCTTGCATCAGAGAAACGTTACATGCTGGGTATCGTCACCAAAGTTGGAATTAAACGCGAAGGATTTATTCAAGCGACGAAAGATACAACCAACGCAAGCGGAGTTCTTATCCGCGAATCAGTGAAGTCATTGGTAGCCCTTCCCACCAAAGTCCCACAATTGATCCGACAAACCTTTGGCCATGAAAAACGCGATCCCAACGGACTCGTTGGCATAGTCGGTGCAGCACGAGTTTCAGGAGATGCGGTCAGCAGCAATAAGTTGAGCAGCACCGAACGAATCGGGACTTTTATTCTCTTGATTGCAAGCCTTAATATCTTCGTCGGACTCTTTAATTTATTGCCGCTACTTCCGCTCGATGGTGGACATATGGCCGTAGCAATAGCCGATGAGATTCGCGCCTTCTTTGCTCGACTTCGCAGAAAGCCTCGACCATCAGGAATTGATGTGAATGTGCTAACACCGATAACAATGGGGGTATTTGCAGTGCTCGCAGTGTTGACGGTGATACTTCTGATTGCAGACATCTTCAATCCCGTCTCGCTCAATTTCTAGAGATAAGGCAGAATAGGCGCCATGGTTGATCTCGGAATTCCAAGCGCCCCACCTCCAACGCTGCATCCGCGTCGCAAGACACGTCAGCTTCAAGTGGGTTCAGTCGGCGTAGGTTCAGATTCTCCGGTCAGCGTTCAATCGATGTGCACAACCCTGACATCCGATGTCAATGCAACGTTGCAGCAGATTGCCGAGCTCACAGCATCTGGTTGTCAGATAGTTCGCGTTGCAGTTCCATCTCAAGATGATGCCGATGCACTTGCGCAGATCGCCAAGAAATCTCAGATTCCAGTCATTGCAGATATTCACTTTCAGCCAAAATACATCTTCGCTGCAATCGATGCAGGATGTGCTGCAGTCCGTGTTAACCCTGGAAACATCAAGCAATTTGATGACAAGGTAAAGGAAGTTGCAAAGGCTGCAGGCGATGCGGGAATTCCAATTCGTATCGGCGTTAACGCTGGATCTCTTGATCCGCGACTGCTCGCAAAGTATGGCAAAGCAACCCCAGAAGCACTTGCAGAATCTGCGCTCTGGGAGGCATCACTCTTTGAAGAACATGGATTTAGTAATATCAAAATATCTGTGAAGCATCATGACCCAGTAACAATGGTGAACGCCTATCGCATACTTGCTGCCAAGTGTGATTATCCGCTACACCTTGGGGTAACAGAGGCTGGTCCAATCTTCCAAGGAACAATCAAATCTGCAACGGCATTTGGAATCCTTCTTGCTGAAGGAATTGGCGACACAATTCGCGTCTCACTATCAGCACCCCCTGTTGAAGAGGTGAAGGTTGGAATCTCTATTCTCGAATCACTCAATTTGCGCCAACGTAAACTCGAAATCGTTTCATGTCCTTCATGTGGGCGTGCGCAGGTAGATGTTTATACCTTGGCTGAAAAGGTTCAAGCAGGTCTACAAGGAATGACAGTCCCACTTCGCGTTGCTGTCATGGGCTGTGTTGTTAATGGTCCTGGCGAAGCTCGTGAAGCAGATCTCGGTGTTGCATCAGGAAATGGCAAAGGCCAGATCTTCGTAAAGGGGCAAGTAATTAAGACTGTTCCTGAAGCGCAGATTGTTGAGACTCTCATTGAAGAAGCGATGCGACTTGCCGAAGAGATGGAAGCCGCAGGCGTTGCATCAGGAGAACCTTCCGTCACAACTTCGTAAACCTCTAGTAGGGTTCGCGATATGTTGCGAATGTCCACTCTCTTCTTGCGTACTTTGCGCGATGACCCAGCAGATGCTGAAGTTCCAAGTCACCGCCTCTTAGTCCGCGCCGGATACATTCGCCGAATCGCAGCAGGTGTCTATTCATGGCTACCACTGGGCGTCATCACACTTCGCAATATCGAAAACATTGTTCGCGATGAGATGGATAAAGCTGGTTTCCAAGAAGTACATTTCCCAGCGCTTCTTCCTAAAGATGCCTACGAGACCACTGGTCGTTGGAACGATTACGGTCCAGATTTATTCCGCCTACAAGATCGCAAGGGCGCCGACTATCTCTTAGGGCCAACACATGAAGAGATGTTCACCTTGATGGTCAAGGGCGAATACTCGTCCTATAAAGATTTGCCACTTGCTCTCTATCAAATTCAAACCAAGTATCGCGATGAAGCTCGTCCGCGCTCTGGCATTATCCGTGGGCGAGAATTTGTCATGAAGGATTCATATTCATTCGACCTTACCGATGAAGGCTTGGTCGAGTCTTATATGCGCCACCGCGCTGCATACATTAAGACCTTTGATCGTTTGCGTATGAAGTACAACATCGTCAGCGCAGTATCAGGTGCCATGGGCGGATCTGCGTCAGAAGAATTCTTAGCACCATGCGAGACTGGTGAAGATACATATGTACTCTGCGAAAAATGTGGGTACGCAGCAAATGTAGAAGCGATGACAACAGTGGTAGCGCCCAGCGATGCATCCAAGGTTGCAGCCCTCGAAGTCTTCGATTCTCCCAATACGCCAACTATCGACACTCTTGTTGACTTGCTCAATGCAAAGTTCGGTGGGGGATATGACGGGTCGATGACTCTTAAAAATGTCATGTTGATGGCAGATGAGAAAGCGATATCAGTGCTGGTTCCAGGAGATCGCGAAGTCGACCTCAAACGTCTTCAAGCAAATCTTGCAGGCGTCAATGAGATTCGCGTATTTGAAGCAGCAGATTTTGGAAAGTTTCCTGGACTTGTTAAGGGTTACATCGGGCCACAAGATGCTAAAAAGAGCGGCATCACTGTTTATGCCGATCCACGCATTGCACCTGGTACATCATGGGTGACAGGTGCAAATGCTAAAGATAAGCATGCGCGCAATGTTGTCAACGGTCGCGACTTCACCGTCGATCATTACGTTGAAGCTGCACAGATTAAGAAGGGCGATTCATGTCCGAAGTGCGCAACTCCAGTCATCATTGATCGCGCTATCGAAATTGGCCACATCTTCCAACTAGGTCGCAAATATGCAGATGCGCTGGGACTTACAGTCTTAGATCAAAATGGTAAATCTCAGGTAGTGACCATGGGCTCTTACGGAATCGGTGTATCACGCGCTGTCGCAGCCATTGCCGAACAGAGTTATGACGAGATTGGTCTCTCATGGCCAGTAGAAGTTGCCCCTGCAAAGGTTCACGTTGTTGCAACAGGTAAAGAAGATAACGTCTTTGAAGTCGCTGAAAAGATTTCAGCAGACCTTGAGGCGCGCGGAATATCAGTGATGATCGATGACCGTCGCGGTACTTCACCCGGCGTTAAATTTAAGGATGCCGAACTCATTGGTATTCCCATGATTGTGGTCGTAGGTAAAGCCCTCGAGCAAGGAAATGTTGAAGTTCGAGTGCGCAAGACTGGCGATAAATCCGAAGTAACGGTTGCTTCAGCAGTCGATGAGATTGCAAAGACGCTAGCTACTCTCCAATAACGTGTTGTACGACCTCTCTGCGATTAATCTCGCACTCCTTGCTCTTGCAATGTTCTCCTCTGGTTTTATCGATGCCATCGCAGGCGGGGGAGGGCTGATTCAAACTCCAGCGATGTTGCTCTCATTTCCAGATCGAAATCCAGTATCCGTTGTTGCAACATCTAAGACTGCAGCTTTCTTTGGAACCACAACGGCAGCGATTAAATATCGAAGGTCGATTAAGACAAATCCGAAGCTCTTGATTGCCATGGTTATCCCAGCATTTATAGGAGCGTGCTTTGGTTCTCTGCTGGCTTCGAAGATTTCACCCGAAAGCTTTAAGAGCGCAATCTTCTTTATGATGATTGCGATATTTATCTATACCTTGTTAAAGCCTGATCTTGGAAAAGTGCATGTTGAAAAACATTCGCCACAGAAAATGATGGTGATTGGCGCTATCGCTGCCTGCCTCATTGGTTTCTATGACGGGCTAATCGGTCCAGGTACAGGCACGATGTTGATGATTGCACTTGTTGCGATTATGGGCTTTGCATTCGTTGGAGCATCGGCGATTGCAAAGGTAGTCAATGCAACAACAAACCTGGCATCTATCATCGTCGTCGGCTTTCGAATTGGCATCATGTGGAAGCTTGGATTGCTGCTCGGAATCGCAAACCTCATAGGCGGATATACAGGTTCACATATGGCGATCAAGAAGGGCTCTGGCTTTATTCGCATCTTCTATTTGATTGTTACTGGCCTTCTTATTCTTCGACTTGGATACTCACTCTATTTAGAGTAAATTTCTCCTTGTACAACAACTGAATAACAATCGAATAGGACGGCATCAGTAATGGCTCTGAAAGACCAGATTTCTGAATTCATATCACCGGCGCTTCACAAAGCTGGATATTTTCTCGAAGATGTCAATCTTGTATCTCCTGGTCAACACCGTATTGTCACCGTCATCGTCGATGGCGCCAGCGCCCTCAATCTTGATCAAGTAACAGTTGCATCAAAGCTTGTCTCAGAGCTTCTCGATGATGCGCCATTTATGGGAGAGACCCCATTCACACTCGAAGTAACTTCTCCCGGAATCGATCGCCCGCTCACTCTTCCACGTCACTTTGCCAAGAATGTCGACAGACTTCTTAAGGTCACCAAGACTGATGGTGAAGTAGTCACTGGTCGAATACTTTCCAATACTGAGGTTGATGTAACACTGACTGTGACAGAAAAGAAGGATGTTAAAGAAGTAACGATTGCTCTCATAGACATTAAGCGAGCACAAGTTGAAATCGAATTTAATCGCAAAGATGGTGACAAATAATGGGTGTTGATATTCCATCACTCGTTCTTCTTACCGACGCAAAAGGTATGCCGATTGAACAGTTGATTCAAGCAATCGAGGCGGCTGTACTGACGGCATATACAGAAACAGATGAACCCAACCGATATGCACGAGTACAACTCGATCGTGAGACGGGTGAGATACAGATTTTCGTACCTACATTTAACGAGCTTGGAGAACGTGTTAGCGAAGATGTACTTGAAGTCGAAGGCTTTGATCGCATGGCTACATCTACCGCTCGTCAAACTATCAAGATGCAGATGCGAGCTACAAACGATGCAGAAATCGTAGGGGAGTTCACAACATCTGTCGGTGACATCGTTTCTGGAATCATTCAGCAGGGTCGCGATCCGAAGATGATTCATGTCAATCTCGGACGCATTGAAGGAAAGATTCCACCTCAAGAGCAGGTACCAGGTGAGGTCTATACCCATGGCGAACGCATTAAATGTTTTGTTGTTGAAGTAAAGCAAGGACTTAAGGGGCCAGAAATTATGTTGTCCCGAAGTCACCCAGCGCTGGTTAAACAACTATTTGCACTTGAAGTTCCTGAGATCAATGATCGTATCGTTGAAATTATGGCTGTTGCTCGCGAGGCAGGCCATCGCACAAAGATTGCAGTGCGATCACACCGCGCAGGAGTTTCACCTAAAGGTTCACTCATTGGACCACTAGGTGCTCGTGCGCGCGCTGTGATGGATGAACTCAATGGAGAAAAGATTGATATCGTCGATTTCGATGAAGATCCAGCAAAGTTTGTAGCTCATGCTCTTGCACCTGCAAAGGTAACGAGTGTGACGATTGTTGACGAGGCAACTCGTTCAGCAAGAGTTGTTGTGCCTGATTATCAACTCTCATTAGCCATTGGAAAAGATGGACAGAATGCCCGCCTTGCAGCGCGCCTGACTGGCTGGCGTATCGATATCCATCCGGATACCCCCGCACCAACGGCATAAAATCCCGCGCGAAATAGGGAATTTCTCAGCTATTCGCTAGACTGGTCGCATTACGCAGGTACGAAAGTTCCGCGTTATTAACGAAATGGATGCGAAAGATATGAAACTCAAATGAGCTCGTTTACATCATGAGGTCGAACAACTAGGGCTCGCATCCCACAAGAATTTATGCGGGCCAAGACAGGAGAAATGTGTCAAAGGTCCGCGTACATGAGTTGGCAAAACAACTCGGTATGGAGAGCAAGGAAGTCCTTGCAAAACTCCAAGAAATGGGCGAATTCGTCCGATCAGCATCATCAACAGTTGAAGCACCTGTAGTTCGCAAGTTAGTTGCGCTCTATCCAGATGCAAAGCCAGTTTCCGATGCAAAGCCAGTCAAGAAAGCTGCAGCGAAGAAGACTGCTGCCTCAAAGAAGACTGCCGAAGTAAATCCAGAATTAGCTGCAGAACTTGCCGCTGAACTCGGCGTTGATCTTGCAGCACTGAAGGCATCACGCGATGCTGAAAAGCTTGCACACGATGAAACAAAGGCCGCTGCAACAGAAGCAGCAGCAACACCTGCATCTGATGCAACACCAAGTGCGCCAGTTGCACCGCGTCCAGGTAACAATCCATTCTCAACAGGTGGCGCAGTTCCACGCCCACCTCGTCCTGGAAATAATCCTTTCTCAACCGGTGGCGCAGTTCCACGCCCACCACAACGACCAGCGGGAACAGGTGCACCTCGTCCAGGAATGGCAGGAGCGCGACCAGGTTCTGTTCGTCCAGGTTTTGCAGCGCGACCAGGTGCAGCACGTCCAGCAGGTGCCGGAACTGGAACAGGTAATTACCCACCACGTACAGGTGGCGCACCAACATCGCCCGGTCCATATCGTTCACAAGGTGCAACAGGTGGTGCACCAGGTGGTGCAGCAGGTGGTCCACAACGTCCAGGTGGTGGCGGACCAAATCGTGGTCCAGGTCGCGGCGGTACAGCTGGTGCATTTGGAAAGAATGCAAGTAAATCTTCAAAGCGTAAGCAGAAGTCACGTAAGGCGCTGCGCGAAGAATTCGACAATATGCAAGCACCACAACTGGGTGGAGCAGTTATTCCTCACGGTGATGGAAAGACAAAGATTCGTATGCGTCGCGGTTCATCGCTGGCAGACTTTGCCGAGAAGATTGGCGCAGATCCAGCAGCGCTAGTTTCAGCTCTATTCCACCTTGGTGAAATGGTTACTGCAACGCAATCTGTAGATGCAGATACATTCGAAATTCTAGGAGCACAGCTCAAGTACCAGATTGAGATCGTTTCTCCTGAAGATGAAGATCGTGAACTTCTACAAGACTTCGATATCGACTTAGCTCAAGAGCTAGAAGATATGAATCCTGATGATCTTGTGGCGCGCCCACCAGTAGTTACTGTTATGGGACACGTCGATCACGGTAAAACTTCGCTTCTCGATGCTATTCGTAAGACTGAAGTTATTAAGGGCGAAGCTGGTGGAATTACTCAGCACATCGGTGCTTACCAAATTCACCACGATCATGATGGCGTTAATCGCGCAATCACCTTTATCGATACACCAGGACACGAAGCCTTTACAGCGATGCGTGCCCGTGGTGCAAAGGTCACAGATATTGCAGTGCTCGTCGTTGCTGCAGATGATGGCATCATGCCTCAGACAATTGAAGCGCTTAACCACGCTCAAGCAGCCGATGTTCCAATCGTTGTTGCAGTGAACAAGATGGATAAGGAAGGCGCAAACCCAGATAAGGTCCGCCAGCAATTAACTGAGTACAACTTGATCGCTGAAGAGTACGGCGGAGACACAATCTTCGTAAACGTCTCTGCAAAGAAGGGTGAAGGCGTTGATGCCCTCATCGAATCAATCTTGCTTACAGCAGATGCAGCAATCGATCTCCGTGCAGTTGCCGCCGATGATGCTCGTGGTGTTGCTATTGAAGCTCACCTCGATCGTGGTCGTGGCCCTGTTGCAACAGTGCTTGTTCAACGCGGAACACTGAAAGTCGGAGATGCAATTGTCGCCGGCGGTTCATTTGGTCGCGTTCGCGCGATGCTGGACGAACACGGTGCAAATGTTGAAGAGGCAGGTCCATCACGTCCTGTGCAGGTTCTCGGTTTCACATCTGTTCCAAACGCTGGAGATACATTCCTCGTTGCAGAAGATGATCGCACCGCACGTCAGATCGCTGAGAAGCGTCAGGCAGCAGAACGTAATGCGCAATTGGCCAAGGCTCGCAAGAAGGTTTCACTTGAAGACTTCATGGAGCAGTCCAAGATTTCAACTCTTAACCTCATCCTCAAGGGTGACGTTTCAGGTTCTGTTGAAGCGCTCGAAGATGCACTTATGCAACTCGATGTCGGAGCAGAAGTTGATCTTCGCGTTATCCACCGTGGCGTAGGCGCAATTACCAAGAGCGATATCACTCTTGCATCTGCATCAACTGCTGTTGTTATTGGCTTTAACGTTAAGCCAGAACCACAGACAGCTATCTATGCTGATCAAGAAGGCGTTGAAGTTCGCTTCTACTCTGTTATCTACAATGCAATCGAAGAGATCGAACTCTCACTTAAGGGTCTCCTTAAGCCAGAGTTCGAAGAGGTTGTACTCGGTAACGCTGAAGTACGCGATCTCTTTAAATCATCAAAGGTTGGAACCATTGCAGGTTCAATCGTTCTCGATGGAATCATCCGTCGTAATGCGAAGGGACGCGTCTTGCGTGACGGAGCAGTTCTCGCAGAGGACGTCACCATCGAATCTCTCAAGCGATTTAAAGATGATGCCACCGAAGTCAAAGAAGGTTTTGAGTGCGGAATCGGCGTAGGTAAAGGCGCAGACCTTCAGGTCGGAGACATCATTCAGGTCTTCGAGATGCGCGAGAAGAAGCGCGCTTAATCAGAAACGAGATGTAAAAAGTGGGAAATTCACACCGCAGCCACAAGGTTGCAGACCGCATCAAGGTAGTAGTGGCACAGATGCTTGAGACAAAGATTAAAGATCCGCGTCTTGGTTTTGTCACTGTTACCGATGCGCGCGTTACTGGAGATCTCCAGAATGCGTCGATCTTCTACACCGTTCTTGGTGGCGAAGACGAACGTGCTGCAACTGCTGCTGCTCTCGAATCTGCCAAAGGTGTAATTCGTAGCGCTGTTGGAAAAGATTTAGGAACTCGCATTACTCCATCTCTTGAATTCATCTTGGATGGTCTACCTGAATCTGCTCAGGCACTCGACACGCTACTTGAGCGAGTTCACCAACTCGATGCAGAGGTTGCAAAGGCGCGCGAGAATGCAAAGCCTGTAGTTGAAGATGCCTATAAAGTCCCACGCATAAAAATCGAAGAGTAAGTAATTCTCATGTCTGATGGCTTCTTAGTAGTCGATAAAGCAGGCGGTATGACAAGCCATGATGTAGTTGCAGTGGGGCGCAAAGCACTTGGTACGCGCAAAGTGGGCCATGCAGGAACTCTCGATCCAATGGCTACCGGAATCCTTGTTCTTGGATTTGGCAATGGCACCCGTTTATTGCAGTACATCACCGATGGCGATAAATCGTATGTAGCAACCATTGTTCTTGGTGCATCAACAGTCACCGATGATAAAGAAGGTGAAGTTTTAGAAGCTACAGATGCATCCAAAGTCAGTGACTCTGAAATTGAAAAATTACTCAAAGAGATGATCGGAACAATTGCGCAACGTCCATCATCTGTCTCGGCGGTAAAAGTTGGGGGAGAGCGTGCCTACGATCGCGTCCGAGCCGGCGAGAAGTTTGAACTCGAAGTGCGCCAGGTAACGATTACACAGTTAGATATTCTGGCCATTCGCCACCTCGATGTAACGACCGAAGTAGATATCGAAGTGACATGTTCTGCAGGAACTTTTATTCGCGCAATAGCTCGTGACCTGGGAGATGGGCTCAAAGTCGGAGGACACCTCAGCGCACTGCGTCGTACACGTGTTGCAGGCTTTACCGAAAAAGATGCAGTGAGTTTTGAAGACCTCAAGGCACAGAACTTCACTGCGCTAGCCCTTGCGGATGTAGCGCGCGTAACATTTACACCACGAGAACTAACGCCAGAGGAAGTACAAGAACTCTCATTTGGCAGAGCGCTCTCTGAAAATGGAAATACAGTCATCAATGCGGCGTTATCTCCCGATAATCGTCTTATCGCTCTGCTGAAAGATGATGGCGACAAGGCCAAGCCAATTGCAGTTTTTGCGGCAGCGAACTAGGTAAGGCAAGATTGCGGTATGAGCGAAACTAACGTCGTCGTAATCGGCGTCTTTGATGGCGTACATAAGGGCCATCAGCTCCTGCTCAATCGTGCAAAAGAAATTGCAGATGGTCGTTCCATTATTGCGCTCACCTTCGATCCCCATCCCACAACAGTCTTTGCTCCAGATAAAGCACCAACGATGCTTACGACACTTGTAGATCGCGTTGAGCTCTTAAAGATTCATAATGCAGACCAGGTTGCGGTCATGAAGTTCACTGAGAAATTCGCAGCTATGTCACCCGATGATTTTGTGGAAACGATTCTTGTAAATCAACTTCATGCAAGCACAGTCATAGTTGGCAAGAACTTCACATACGGGCATAAGGCTTCTGGAAATGTGGATACTCTTATTAAGTCAGGTTTGACTCACAACTTCACTGTAGATGTTCAAGAGTTGAAGGGCGATACCGAAGTGATTTCATCATCTCGTATTCGCGCACTTGTCATTGAAGGAAAAGTTGAGCAAGCTCGAGAACTCTTATCACGACCACATCGTCTTGATGGAGTAGTCGTTCACGGTGAAAAGCGTGGACGTGAGATCGGGTATCCCACTGCAAATCTTGGAAATATTGATGGGCAGACAATTCCTGCAGATGGTGTGTATGCAGGCTGGCTCACCGTCGGAATCAATTTCTGGCCGGCCGCAATTTCAATCGGAACAAATCCAACATTTGAAGGCGTTCGTGGAAGGCAAGTTGAGGCATATGCTCTCGATCAAGAGGGTCTCGAGCTCTATGACAAAAATGCATCGATTGAATTCGGTTGGTACCTTCGTCCAACACTGAAATTTGACGGCCTAGATCCACTACTTGAACAGATGAAGAAAGATTGCGATAAAGCTCGCGAACTCACCGAGAAATAGGCCGGTTTCAGCCTCAATTTCTCTTATCCACAGCTCGCAGGTAAACTTCACCTGTCCAACGAGAAAGTGATTTCCCGTGAATCAAACCGGGAAGCCTCTTGAACAGTACTGACGTACTTAACATGAAAAGGAAATAGAAATGTCATTAACACCAGAAGTAAAGAAAGAAATCATTGCAAAGTACGGAACATCAGCTACTGATACAGGAAGCCCTGAAGCTCAGGTCGCTTTATTGTCACGTCGAATCGAAGACATCACAACACACCTCAAGACCAACCCGCATGATCACCACAACCGTCGTGGTCTCTTGTTGCTCGTAGGTCAGCGTCGCCGAATTCTTCAGTACCTCGCAAAGACAGATATCAATCGTTATCGCGCAATTATCGAAAAGCTCGGTATTCGCCGCTAATTTAGAGAATTAATTACACGCCTGGGGACAATGGTCCTCGGTAGTGGTTTCCAGATGTTTTCATCTGTGAACTTCGATCGAAGATTCATTTGTTTCGCCTCGCGTGTAGTTACCGCTCCAAGGTGCGTTCACCGTTCCTTGGAATAGAAACACGAATCAAAGGAGGACCCATGGAGGGTCAAGACGTTAAGTCAGCAGTAGCCGTTATCGATAACGGAAAGTTCGGAAAGCGCGAGATTAAGTTCGAAACAGGACGCCTCGCAAAGCAGGCAGCAGGAGCTGCAGCTGTGTATCTCGATGATCAGACAATGATTTTCTCAGCTACAACAGCATCAAAGACACCAAAGGATCAATTCGACTTCTTCCCACTTACAGTGGATGTTGAAGAGAAGATGTATGCCATTGGCAAGATTCCAGGTTCATTCTTCCGTCGCGAAGGACGTCCATCAGAAGAGGCAATTCTTACCTGCCGTTTGATCGACCGCCCATTGCGTCCATCATTTATTAAGGGACTTCGTAATGAAGTTCAGATCGTTGTCACAGTTATGGCACTCGATCCAGATCACATGTATGACGTCATTGCTATCAATGCAGCGTCAATGTCTACACAGCTAGCAGGCTTGCCATTCTCAGGTCCTATCGGTGGCGTGCGAGTTGCACTCATCGAAGGTCAGTGGGTTGCATTCCCTAACCATTCACAGGTCGAGAACGCAGTTTTCGATATGGTCGTTGCAGGTCGCGTAACAGCAGACGATGTAGCAATCATGATGGTGGAAGCAGAAGCAACTACACGCACAATCGGTCTTATTGCAGAAGGCGCTAAAGCTCCTACTGAAGAGATTGTTGCTCAGGGGCTCGATGCTGCAAAGCCATTTATCAAGATTCTCTGCGAAGCACAGTCAAAGCTTGCAGCAGTTGCCGCAAAGCCAACAGCTGACTTCCCAGTCTTCCTTGATTACCAAGATGATGTATTTGCTGCAGTTGAAAAGGCTGCCAAGGATGACCTTGCAAAGGCGCTCACAATCTCAGGTAAGCAAGAGCGTGAGACAAAGATCGATGAGATCTCTGCATCAACTAAGGAATCAGTAACAGCAGCCTTCGAAGGCCGCGAAAAGGAAGTTCCTGCAGCGTTTCGCTCACTTACAAAGAAGCTAGTACGCCAGCGCGTACTTCGCGACAAGATTCGTATCGATGGCCGCGGACTCCGCGACATCCGTGCGCTCTCGGCAGAAGTTGAAGTTATTCCTCGCGTTCACGGTTCAGCAATCTTCGAACGTGGCGAAACTCAGATTCTCGGAGTGACAACTCTTAATATGCTCAAGATGGAGCAGCAGCTCGACACCATGAGCCCTGAAACTTCAAAGCGTTACATGCACAATTACAACTTCCCACCATATTCAACTGGTGAAACAGGTCGCGTTGGCACACCAAAGCGCCGCGAAATCGGTCACGGTGCACTCGCTGAGCGCGCATTGATTCCAGTACTTCCAACACGTGAAGAGTTCCCTTACGCAATCCGTCAGGTCTCTGAAGCACTTGGTTCAAATGGATCAACATCTATGGGATCAGTATGTGCATCAACACTTTCAATGCTTCAAGCAGGCGTGCCACTTAAGGCACCTGTTGCAGGTATTGCAATGGGTCTTATCTCAGATACTGTCGATGGCAAGATTGAATACGTTGCTCTCACAGATATTCTCGGTGCAGAAGATGCATTCGGAGATATGGACTTCAAAGTCGCAGGTACTAAAGACTTCGTTACAGCTCTACAGCTGGATACAAAGCTCGATGGAATCCCTGCATCAGTTCTTGCTGGCGCACTTCACCAGGCAAAGGAAGCGCGTCTTGCGATTCTCGATGTCATGAACGAAGCAATCGATACACCTGATGAGATGAGCCAATACGCTCCTCGCATCATCTCTGTAAAGATTCCAGTAGATCAGATTGGTGCAGTAATCGGGCCTAAGGGCAAGATCATCAACCAGATTCAAGATGAAACTGGCGCAGAAATTTCAATTGAAGATGATGGAACTATCTACATCGGTGCAACCGATGGACCTTCAGCTGAAGCTGCTCGCGCACAGATCAATGCGATTGCTAATCCACAAATGCCAGAAGTGGGAGAGCGCTACCTCGGTACAGTCGTAAAGCTTGCAACATTCGGTGCATTTGTGTCATTGATGCCAGGTAAAGATGGCTTGCTCCACGTATCTCAGATTCGCAAGATGCATGGTGGAAAGCGCATTGAAAACCTTGAAGAAGTCATGAAGGTTGGAGACAAGATTCAGGTTGAAATCGGTGAGATCGATCCAAAGGGCAAGCTCTCTCTGGTTCCAGTTCTCGAAGATGGAACAACGCCAGCAGCTGAATAAATGTCAGTAAAGAGATCAGTTCACTCAAGTGGCCTGCGCATTGTTACGGAAGAAGTTCCGTCAGTACGCAGCGCCGCTGTGGGAATCTGGGTCAATGTAGGTTCACGTGATGAAGCACCGGCAACTGCTGGTGCTTCTCACTTTTTAGAGCACCTTCTCTTCAAAGGAACCACAAGTCGAACTGCGCTAGAGATTTCGTCTTCTATCGAATCTGTCGGTGGCGAGATGAATGCATTTACATCCAAGGAGTACACCTGCTTCTACGCCCGTGTCATCGATACAGATCTTCCGATGGCAATCAATGTAGTCAGCGATCTGATTACCTCATCTATCGTGAGCGCTCTGGATGTTGATGCAGAGCGCAAGGTAGTTCTTGAAGAGATTGCAATGCGCGATGACGATCCAAGTGATCTTGTGCATGACTTCTTTAGCGATACCTATTATGGAGATACTCCGATAGGACGTCCGATTTTGGGGACAGTCGAATCTATCAAAGGTATGTCTCGTAATACCGTCTTTAATTACTATAAGAAGAAATACCTGCCACAGGATCTCGTTGTAGCTGTTGCTGGAAATATTAAGCATAAGCGCGTCGTTGCAATGGTTGAGGAAGCGCTATCACGCGATAATTTCCTCGATGTACTTGCTGCCCCGGTTGTACGTCCGAATACTCTTATCAAGAACACAAAGCAACAATCTGTTGGAGTTATGTATAAGAAGAGCGAACAAGCACACATGTTCTATGGCATGGAAGGCGTAGCTCGCGCCGATGATCGTCGCTTTGCAATGGGTGTCCTCTCGGCGGCACTCGGTGGTGGAATGTCTTCACGTTTATTTCAAGAAATTCGGGAGAAGCGCGGACTTGCCTACTCGGTCTATGCCTATGCTCAGCAATTTGCAGGCACAGGTGTTCTTGGATTCTATGCGGGATGTAATCCATCGAAGGCAATTGAAGTAGTTGAAATCATTCGAAGCGTTCTATCAGATGTTGCCGATAATGGAATGACTCATGAAGAGATTGAACGCGCTAAGGGTGCAGTTCGTGGCTCCCTTGTCCTGAGCCAGGAAGATTCAGGATCACGCATGAGTCGCATCGGCAAGAACGAGATTGTTTATGGCCAGGTCATGGATTTTGATGACATTCTTAAATCAATCGCACGCGTAAGCACCGAAGACATTCGCGAAATTGCCAGCGAGTTCTTGGTCAAAACGCCTACCCTTGCTCTTGTAGGTCCATTTAAGAATGAGTCCAAATTCGAAAAGGTGCTTCAGAAATGATCAAAGTTGGCGTACTTGGTGCACGCGGTCGCATGGGGTCAGAGGTAGTTCAAGCTATTACTGATGCACCAGATCTCGAACTCGTCGCTGCCCTAGATCTTGGAGATTCACTCGATGCCTTGCTCGGCAATGGCGCACAGGTAGTTGTTGATTTCACAACACCAGATTCAGTCATGGCCAACCTTGAATTTCTGATTACTCATAATATTCATGCAGTCATCGGCACTACCGGCTTCGATGATGCACGTATTGCAAAAATCAAATCACTCCTTGCCTCATCTAAATCAGGCGTTCTCATCGCACCTAATTTTGCAATCGGTGCGGTATTGATGATGGAGTTTGCAACTAAGGCAGCTAAATACTTTGAATCAGCAGAAATCATTGAACTACATCATCCCAATAAAGTTGATGCGCCATCTGGCACCGCTTCGCGTACAGCAGAGCTCATGTCAAAGGCTCGCAAAGAGGCAGGCCTTGCTCCAATGCCAGATGCGACAACGACTGCACAAGATGGTGCGCGTGGTGCAAAAGTGGGGGATATTCCAGTTCACTCAGTGCGACTTCGTGGTCTTGTTGCGCATCAAGAGGTGTTACTTGGTGGAATCGGTGAAACACTTTCAATTCGCCACGATTCAATCGACCGAGTAGGTTTTATGCCAGGAGTACTTCTTGGCGTTCGTCAGGTTGTATCTCATCCAGGGCTGACTTTCGGCCTTGAAAACTTTATCTAGCTGGAGGAAGAGTTCATGGCACACGTAGATATCACAATGTACGGCGCTGATTGGTGCGGAGATTGCCGTCGCTCAAGGCGTCTACTCGAAGAGCTTGATATTCAGGTCAATCACATCGATGTTGAGGTTGACGAATCTGCGGCTGCAAAGGTGCAAGAGATCAATGGTGGAGCAAAATCTATTCCAGTCTTGGTCTTCTCTGATGGAACACATCTGACAGAACCTTCAGATAATGATCTCAAGGCGAAGTTAACTTCCCTTGGCCTCATTTAATAAGCGACTTATTTAAATCTATAAATCAGCGCTGAAGTAACTGCCGCCGAGATAACAACAACGAAGTACGGCGCCTTGAAGCGAAGTGCAATGAGTGCGACCAGAACTCCTGCCAAACGCTGATCAATAACCCATTTTCCTTTATCGGTAATAGTCTGCACTCCGACTAAGGCGCTTAAAAGTGCGATGGGAATTAAGGTATTGATTCGTAACATTCGTGGGTTAGTTAAGTATTTCTCAGGAACTAGATAACCAAAATAGCGGAGAATAAATAGCGCAACGCTTGATCCGATAACTCCAATCCATAGTTGGCTCATCGACGTACCTTCCAGCCAAAGATAACCGCCAGTAGTGCGGTGAGAATGATTGGAAGTCCCGCTGCGATATATGGACTTAGGACAATTGCGCAGATCACTGAGCTAACTGCGAGCGCCCTTTCAAATTTACCTAAGAGTCTTGGCCAGACAAGCCCCAAAAATGCGGCAGGTACAGCGGCATCGAGTCCCCATGCAGATGGGTTTCCCATTGCCTGCGCCCCGAGCGCTCCAAGTAGAGTGAAGAAATTCCACAGAATGTAAACACCAAAACCTGTAAGCCAGAAACCATGTCGCATCGCTTCGATGCCCAGCGCTTCTTGACCAATTGCAACACCGGTTGATTCATCAATAGTTACTTGAGCCGCGATCACTTTCTTTAAGCCACGAACTTTTAGAATGGGGGCCATGCGCAAGCCATAGAGAGTGTTACGTATTCCAAGAAGCGATGCAGTTGCAATTCCAGAAAGAGCTGTACCACCAGCTCCCATTACACCGACAACTGCAAATTGCGAAGCACCAGAAAAGGTCAGCAATGAGAGTAGACAAGTTTGAAGGATTGAGAATCCTGCTGCTATTCCGGCAGCTCCAAATGCGATCCCGTAGAGCCCAACTGCAAAGGAGACGCTCAAACTCTGCGTTGCGGTGGCGCGGTTCACTCTGGACACGCGGCCATTGTGCCCTAGATATCCAGCGAGCGGAGGGGGGTTGAAAGATACGGTGCGGACATGTCTGAGACGATTATTTTTAGAGACGATGTATCTGTAGAACTCATCAAGGCAAGTGCTAGCGATGCAGATGTAATTTGGGCAGCGCGCGTATCTACTGCCGGTGAACAATCGATGGATGAAATCGGTGAAGATCCAGCACGTTCGGCAGGGTTGATCAACTACCTTGCTCGCGAACGTCATGGCTCACCCTTTGAACATACCTCTATGACATTTTTTATCTCTGCACCAATCTTTGTATTCCGTGAATTTATGCGCCATCGGATCGCTTCATATAACGAGGAATCTGGACGCTATCGAGAACTCAAACCTGTTTTCTACATTCCATCAAAGGAACGTAAATTAATTCAGGTCGGTAAGACAGGTGCATATACATTCGTTGATGGCACTCCAGAACAATTTGACATAACAGTCACAGCGATGAAAGAGGCTTACATCGTTGCCTATGATTCTTATCAGAAGATGCTAGAGGCTGGTGTCGCACGTGAAGTTGCCCGTGCTGTATTGCCAGTTGCAACATATTCATCGATGTATGTCACTATGAATGCGCGTGCACTTATGAATTTCCTATCACTTCGCACAGCGCGCGAGGGTTCACATTTCCCAAGCTATCCGCAACGTGAAATTGAGATGGTTGCAGAAAAGATGGAAGCCGAATTCGCTAAATTAATGCCGCTGACATACGGGGCATTTGAAAAATCTGGTCGTATTGCGCCATAAGCGATAGGATGCCCCGATGAATACGCAGGCGCCTTTCGGACGACTACTCACCGCAATGGTGACCCCTTTTGATAAGGATGGAGCTATCGATTGGGCTGGCGTAGAAAAGCTCGCACAACATCTTGTAGAAAATGGCCATGATGGAATCGCTGTCAATGGAACTACAGGCGAGGCTCCCACTACAAAATCTTCTGAGAAACTCGAGATCATTAAAGTTGTAAAGAAAGTCGTTGGTACAAAGATTCAGGTTCTCTCTGGTGCAGGTGATAACGAAACTGCCTACACAGTCGAACAAGCAAAGCGTTCTGAACAAGCTGGAGCAGATGGCCTTTTGGTCGTCACTCCTTATTACAACAAACCACCACAGGCAGGCATCGAGGCGCACTTTCGCGCAGTTGCTGCAGCCACAACTCTTCCCATCATGATGT
>CAIMXQ010000066.1 GCA_903845465.1 uncultured Actinomycetes bacterium | reverse complement strand
CACAACCCATTGATTTAATCTTGCTCGGGTAATCTTGCGCCATGGCTACAAAGATCATCACCCCACATCGCCAAGCGATTAATTGGCTTCTCGTTGGCGGCTCACTCGTCACACTCTTCATCTGGGCATCGCTAGAAGATCCCTTTAATGCTCCAAAGAGCTGGATCCTCTACTGCGTTGGTTTCTGGCTCCTCGGGTGGGTTGGATTTAACGCACGTTCTCGGTGGAGTGACAAACTTGATCGACAGATACTTGTGCTCTCTGGTGCGCTTGCGCTCAGCTTTGTTGCAGCTTTTATTGCAACTGATGTGAAGTTACAAGGACTCTTTGGTGATTATGCCCGGCGCACAGGTCTTCTCTCCTACCTCTCCTTCATTCTCTTCTTCGTGGCTGCATCTATTCTCTTCTCATTTTCTAACATCGCGCTCTTCGATCGGGTAACACTCATCGTTGGCTTCATCGTTGGCTTTTATGGCTTTGTGCAGCACTTTAAGATTGATTTCATTCATTGGAACAACCCCTATAACAGCGTGCTATCTACTCTAGGTAACCCAGATTTTGCTGCCGCCGTGATGGCAATCTTCCTTGTCTTATCTTTTGGGTTGATGATTAATGTTTCCAAGAGCCGACTTGTTCGCGGGTGGGCCATGATAAATGTTCTTACTCTTCTGGTAACGATCCTGTTCAGCCGTGTTCGACAGGGACTTTTGGCTGGCGTACTAGGCATTGCACTCATTGTGATTGTCTGGTTTTATCAGCGTAAAAAGCTCATCGGATGGTGCTTAGTTGCCCTAACATTTCTCGGTGGAGTTACTGGCTTGCTGGGTATGCTCAACAAGGGACCTCTCACGGGTTTCTTTTATAAAGTATCGGTGACCTATCGTGGTGATTATTGGCGTGCAGGTATCCGAATGTTTAAATCGCACCCATGGTTTGGCGTTGGACTCGATCGTTATGGCGCATACTTCCGACAATACCGTGACGCAACACAAGCCCTACGCCGTGGCCCAGGAATGACATCGAATGCTGCTCACGATGTGCCGATTCAACTTGCTGCGACTGGTGGCATCTTTGTTCTTATTGCATTCCTGTGTGTCACACTTTTCGTTGCTTGGCGGGGAATGGTTGCACTTCGATCAACAACCGGAATTAACCAGTTAGTCATTGCTACTTTCTTTGGTGCATGGATCGCCTATGAAGCACAATCTCTCATCTCTATCGACAACGTCGGGATTGCGATCTGGGGTTGGATTCTCGGTGGAATAGTCGTAGCGCTCTCTCGTCCTGCCACAGTGAGTGCAGTAACGGCTCCGGTTAATGCCAAACCATCGATGTCGAGTAAATCGAGGAAGTCAACGAAAACTTCAGCAAAGCAATCTTCAGCCACCCTTGCCCAACCTTTGGTCTCGGGCCTACTCTTCACCCTTGCATTTGCGATCTGTGTCCCAATGTTCTTATCAGAGTCGACACTCAAGACAGCGAAATCGTATTCGGCACCAACTAAAGCAAGCTTGTCGAATTACTTGCAAATTGTTCGTAAGCCTTTGACATATGGGTTCCAAGATGAATCCACGAAAGTGAATGTAGGGATACTTATTGCTCAAGCGACCCAGATATCAGAAGGCAAGGTGATTCTCCAGGCTGTGCTCTCCTCCGATCCACGGTCATCCGATGCGCTCACAACACTGGCTCTTATTGATGAAAGCACAAAGAACTTCACGGATGCCGTCTCGTACCGAGAGAAGATATCGAGTATCGACCCATGGAACTATCAGAATCTCTTACAATGGGGCGAAGATCTTAAGCAAACCGGGAACAGTGCAGGAGCCAAGGCGATGATCGCTCGTATTGATGCCTTTGCCCCGCAGACTACAGAAGCCGCGACCGCTCATAAGGATTTTGGCTCGCTCTAAAGCGTTAATCTACGCATATGACGCTGAAGGTGGCAGTAATTGGGCAGGGCTATGTTGGCCTGCCGTTGGCTCTTGCCGCAGCTGAATCTGGCCACGACGTCGTGGGCTTTGACACCGACGCCGCCCGAGTAAAAGGCCTTAATGCGGGCAAGTCTCCAATCGGTGATATCTCCGATAACTACCTTGCTGCGCAATCACTCTATTACCGGGCATCCCATCAGCTCGCTGACATCGCGGATGCCGATGTTGTGATTCTTTGTCTTCCGACTCCGTTAGATGAGTCGCGCAATCCCGATAATTCGATCTT
>CAIMXQ010000065.1 GCA_903845465.1 uncultured Actinomycetes bacterium | reverse complement strand
GCAAGACCTTCGCACGTTCACATGCTGAGACTGGATATGTAAAAGCCGGGTATGTAATAAGAATGTAATAAAAGTAGCGCCTGGCGAGCGTGGATCAGGCGTAAAAAAGATTGCCCAGCTGCCACCCCTCGGGCTACTCTTGTCACCTCCCTGTCCCGGGAAACAACAGGTTAGTAAGAAAGGTCTACATGAACAAGAATTCAACTCGCGTTCTTGGCGCTGCTGCAGCTGCGTTCCTTGCACTTGGAACATTGACTGCAACAACTGCACACGCGGCAGATAAGTACACATTGGCATTCCAAGGTCCATTGACCGGCGATGCTGCACAAGCTGGCCAGGATGAACTCGCTGGCGCTAAGTATGCTCTCTCTATTTACAATGCAGCGAACCCAACAGCGACTGTAAAGCTCATTGAAGTTGATGACCAAGGTTCTGGCGCTGTTGCAGCAACAGTTGCTCCAGGCGTTGCAGCAAATGCTGGCGTTCTTGGAGTTATCGGTTCTGCTTATTCAGGTGCTTCACAGAACTCGTTCCCTTCATATAAGGCTGGAAACGTCACAATGGTTTCACCTTCAGCATCACGTTACACATTGACTGTTCCAACAGCTCCTGACTTTGGCGGACCGGTTTTCCACCGTGTTCTTCCAAACGATAGCGTTCAAGGTCCAGCACTTGCTCGTGTAGCAACTAAGGGTGTTAAGGCTGCAAAGGTTTATGTTGTTGACGACCAGAGCCCATACGGCGCTGGACTTCGCGACTTCACAATTCCTTCACTTAAGGGTCTCAAGGCAACACTTGCCGGAAAAGATTCAATCCTTCCTGCATCAGGTGGCGGAACTGATTACTCTGCAACTGTTGCTAAGGTGAAGTCTTCAAAGGCTACTGTCGTTATTTACTGCGGTTACGATGTAGATGCTGGTGCATTCATTAAGGCACTCCGCGATGGTGGATACAAGGGCATCTTCGCTTCAGGCGATGGAACTGCAACTGCTTCATTCCCTACAGCCGCTGGCCTCAAGGCTGCAGCTGGAACTCGCCTTACCGAAGGTGACAACCCATTCAGCAGCGTTGCAACAGCAGCCCAGAAGGCCGCATTTACTGCTGCTACTGGCGTCAAGGTTGCTGGCGGCTACGTCACTAACACAATCAACGCTACAAATGTCTTCTTGCAGTGTATTTCTGAGGGCAAGACAACACGTGCAGCGATTGCTACTTGTGTTAACACTGGAAAGTTCAAGAACTTCACTGGTGGAACCTTCTCATTCGATGCAAACGGTGACCTTGCTAAGGGTGCACCAGTTCCAATCAGTGAGTACAAAGTCGATGCCAAGGGAAACATTGTTTTCGTAGGCAAGGCATAATTTAGCCAAAAGCTTAAGGAGGGTAAGCCTTCTTGAGTTCCAAAAGTCGTGAAGTGTCTGCCGAGCAATCAGCAGGCACTTCACTCTTTTTCTAGACTTTTCTGTAGTATCAGACTCTTGAAGAGCACGGTACTGCGCATTGACCTTTGTAGAGAAGAGATTGGTTACTAATGAATTTCTCCGTCCTGACCACGCAATTCTGGTCACTATGCCTCAGTGGCATTAGTTTGGGATTGATCTATGTTTTGATCTCCCTCGGTTACACCATGGTCTACGGCGTACTTCGACTTATCAACTTTGCAAACTCTGAAATTTTTATGGTTGGCACCTTTGCCACAGTGTGGGTTGAAACTGGAGTTACAGGTCACACCACAGGTTCTGACCCACTTCATGGTTTCCAATTAATTTACACACTACTTTTTGCACTGGTTGTCGCAATGCTCTCATCTGGAATCACCGCCCTTGCTGTGGAATTTTTTGCATATCGCCGATTGCGCGCCAAAGGAAATAACCGTCTTGCAAGTTTGATTTCGGCCATCGGTATGTCACTAGTTCTCAGTGAGGGTGCGCGTATTCTTAGCCACTCACGGCCACAATCAAGCCCACGACTTCTTGAGAAAACCTCCTTCGGAGAGTTCGCTGGTGCAAACTTTCGTGTAGATACAGTCCTCGTTGTTGTATCAGCTCTCATTATGTTTATTGCGCTTGATCGTTTTGTTAATAAGAGTCGCCTCGGTAAAGCGATCCGAGCGGTCTCGATGTCTGAAGAGAATGCGAAGTTGATGGGTATTAACCTCAATCGTGTCATCTCTGTGACATTCTTGATTGGCGGCCTCATGACCGGAGCTGCGGCATTCTTCTTTATGACCGTTTACGAGAATACAAAATATAACGTTGGTTTCAGTTTCGGACTTGCGGCCTTCACAGCAGCTGTTCTTGGGGGAATCGGCAACTTGCGTGGCGCCTTCTTCGGCGGAATATCACTCGGCCTCTTGGAGACGTTGTCAGCTGCAGTGCTTGGCACCCAATGGAAAGCGGTTACAGTCTTTGTTGTCCTAGTACTTGTCCTTCTTATTCGCCCAAATGGCATATTTGGCGAAGCAATCCAGCAGACGAGGGTCTAATGGCTAATTTTAAGAATATAAATCTTCGCGATAAAGGCGCCGCTCTCTGGGAGGGCTGGGACAGACCACGGCGGACTATCTTTGTAATAGCCCTCATTGGCCTTGTTATGGTGATGCCATTCGCGGGAAATTTCTCATTCACAAATGTCCTCAATACCCCAATCGCATCCTACAAAGATGTCTTGGTCTATCCAGTTGGCATGTTTGTACTGATGGCACTTGGCTTAAATATTGTTGTTGGTAAGAGTGGGTTACTCGACCTTGGTTATGTAGCCTTCTTCGCAATTGGTGCCTATTCTCAAGCGATTCTTTCAACTCGCACTCACCTTAACGCTTGGGAAATTCTTCCAATCGGCATGGGGCTTGCAATGCTCTCTGGAGTACTGCTTGGTCTACCAACACTGCGACTACGAGGTGATTACCTCGCCATTGTGACACTTGGTTTCGGTGAGATAGTAAGAATCGTAACGATGAACCTCTCGATCACCGGTGGCACAAACGGAATCGCAAGCATCCCGAATCCACCGCCAATTGGTGGATTGAAGTTCGACATCATGCACCCAGTTGATTTTTTCTGGCTTCTCCTTGTCATGATTCTTCTAGTCATCTGGATGATCCGCCGCTTATCTGTACGCCGTCCGGGCCGTGCGTGGGAAGCAATTCGTCAGGACGAAGATGTAGCGATGCTCATGGGAGTGCCAACTCTTCGCTACAAGATCTGGTCATTCAGCATTGGAGCTGCTGTTGGCGGCGCAGCTGGAGTTATCTACGCATCTAAAGTTTTGGTTATTGCGCCACAGATGTTCACTTTTAACGTCTCAGTCTTAATTCTCTCTTGTATCGTCTTCGGGGGAATGGGAAATATGTGGGGAGTGGTCTTCGGTGGAGTCTTGCTCGCCTATATCCCAGAGCGCATTCGATTCATCACGAATGCTCGTCAGTTGGTATTCGGCCTTGTCCTTGTTGTGATT
>CAIMXQ010000064.1 GCA_903845465.1 uncultured Actinomycetes bacterium | reverse complement strand
TCGAGATAAAAAGAATTAACGCTTTGAGTACTGTGAACGCTTACGCGCCTTCTTGAGACCGTACTTCTTACGTTCGATAACGCGAGCATCGCGCTTGAGGAAGCCAGCCTTCTTGAGAGCTGGACGGTTTGCCTCTGTGTCGATCTCGTTGAGTGAACGAGCAACGCCGAGACGAAGTGCGCCAGCTTGACCTGAAACTCCACCACCGTTGATACGTGCAAATACATCGTATGTATTTTCAGCACCTACTGTGCGAAATGGCTCAGATACCAATTGCTGGTGAACCTTATTTGGGAAGTAAGCATCAAGTGTCTTGCCGTTTACAACCCAACGACCTGTACCTGGTACGAGGCGAACGCGAGCAACTGCTTCCTTACGGCGACCTGTTCCAGCACCTGGTGCTGTGATTGCCTTGCGGTTAGTTGCTGCTGCTGGAGTTGATGAAGAGTAAGAAGTAGGTGTCTCTGTCTCGTCGATCTCGTTGAAAGTTGTATCTGACATATCTTTTTCTTATCCCTTACTTCGCTACTTGAGAAACTTGAGTGAATACATATGGTGTTGGTGCCTGTGCGCCGTGTGGATGCTCTGGACCTGCATAGACCTTGAGCTTTGATGCTACCTGCGCACCAAGACGGTTCTTTGGAAGCATTCCCTTGATCGCCTTTTCAACAGCGCGTGTTGGGTGCTTCTCGATAAGTTCGCCGTAGACAGTCGATGTAAGACCGCCTGGGAAACCTGAGTGGTGGTGTGCAAACTTTGTTGTTGCCTTTGTTCCAGAGAGTGCAATCTTCTCTGCATTGATGATGACTACGAAGTCACCCATATCCATGTGTGGCGCAAATGTTGCTTTGTGCTTTCCACGAAGAAGAACAGCAGCATGTGTTGCAAGACGACCGAGCACAACATCTTGTGCATCGATGACGTGCCACTTACGGACGACGTCTCCTGCCTTAGGGCTATATGTACGCATGCTTTATTACCTTCTTCTTTATCTATTGAACTTAGGGACTTACATCTCGCGCCTTGCTGGCGCAGGGGTGCTACTTTACCCGCCCTGCTAGGCCCGAGCCAAATCGGCTAATTCGGGTAGATCAGCCCTTACCCACGCTTAGAAACAGTGATTTTTGCCCGTTCTAGGAGCTGATCATCACTTGGATAATCCACTTGCACGAGAGTCAGCCCACGGGCTGGAAATACCAATGAATCCGAGACTCGCTCTTTATTGGCCAATAACTCTGCCATCCAACTGGGTTCTTTTCGACCATCGGCAACGCAGACAACTGCGCCCACAAGATTGCGCACCATCGAATAACAGAATGCATCAGCGACAACATCTGCGATGAGCAAACCATCGTCGGTGCGCTTCCATTCGTATTTTTCCAGTGAGCGAATCGTTGTGCTGCCTTCTCGAAATTTACAGAAGGCTGCAAAGTCATGATGCCCCAGAACTAGCTTGCTCGCCTCATTCATGCGATTAACATCCAGTGGGCGATACCACGACGCAACATCGTGGCGGGAAAGTGGTGGAATGACATCATTGTTATCGATCAGTTTGTAGACATAGTGGCGGCGAAGCGCAGAAAAACGTGCATGAAAGCCTGCGGGTGCATCGGTGATAGCCATGATGCGAACGTCTTCATCAAGAATACGATTGAGTTTGTATCGAAAATCTTTATAGGTGAGTTCTCCATCGAAGATGACATCTGGAACATCAACGTGGATTACCTGACCTGTTGCATGTACTCCGGCATCTGTGCGGCCTGCAACGATGGATTCAGTATCTACTCGCGAGATGCGTGATATAGCTTCTTCAACGAGATCTTGCAGCGTTCGACGATCTGGTTGTGCGCCCCACCCATAGAAGTTGGTGCCGTCGTAGGCGATATCAAGGCGTAAACGACGAAACCC
>CAIMXQ010000063.1 GCA_903845465.1 uncultured Actinomycetes bacterium | reverse complement strand
TTCATTTCAATCCATTGAGAAAAATGGCGGTACCTTCATCATTCCGGGCGATCAGCACTGGCCACTTCGAGTGGATGAACTCGAATCGCCACCTATCGGACTCATCATTAAAGGAAATGTACAGACTCTTGCAAATCCTTCACTTGCGATTGTCGGAACTCGTAATCCGACTCCCTATGGAACTCGTATTGCAGGTGATTTTGCTGCAGGTTTTGTCGATCGCGAATGGGATATCGTCAGTGGGGGAGCATATGGAATTGATTCTGCTGCACATCGTGGGGCTCTCGTTGCAGAAGGTCGCACCATTGCAGTGATTGCATCGGGAATCGATTTGCAATATCCGGCAGGTAATACAAGGCTCTTTGAAGAAATCTGCGAGAACGGAGCAATTGTCTCTGAAGTGATGCCAGGAGTTCCGGCAATGCCTCACCGTTTTCTCACTCGCAATCGACTTATCGCAGCGCTTTCTCAAGCAACACTTGTCGTTGAAGCTGCATTCCGAAGCGGATCACTGCGAACAGCACGAGATGCTGCAGAACTGATGCGACCTGTGATGGCAATTCCTGGACCAATTAATTCGCCATCATCTGAAGGCTGTCACCGCCTCATTGGCGAACGTGCTGCAGAACTTGTGACATCGGTCGCTGATGCAATCGAGTTAATTTCAGCGCTTTAGGTACTTCTCGAATGTGATGAGAGAATATACGTATGAGTGATTTCCGTTCGGGCTTCGTCGCTATTGTCGGCCGCCCCAACACTGGAAAATCAACTCTTATCAATGCGCTAGTTGGAAGCAAGATTGCGATTACATCTCCACATCCCAACACAACGCGCCATGCAATTCGCGGAATCGTCAATAACCCTGAATATCAGGCTGTTCTTGTAGATACTCCCGGAATTCATAAACCAAAGACGCTCTTGGGATATCGCCTCAATGCAGTCGTCAACGAGAGCCTTGATTCAGTCGATATCGTGATGATGTGTGTGCCTGCAGATGAGACCTCGGGTGCTGGTGATGAATTTTTAGCAGCCGAGATTGCAAAGTATCCACGTGCGAAGAAGTTTGCTCTAGTCACAAAGACTGATCTAGTCGCGAAGAAGAATCTTGCAAATCGCTTACTCGGAATTTCTGCCCTTGCAAAGGGATTTACATGGGATGAAATAGTTCCTATCTCAGCAGCAATTCACGACCAGATTGATTTACTGGAAAAGCTGATCGGGGACAATTTGCCCGTAGGGCCTGCTTTCTATCCAACCGATGTAAAGAGTGATCAGAAGATTGAAACGCTAATCTGCGAGCTCATCCGTGAAGCAGCTCTGCGCGATGCACGCGAAGAACTTCCTCACTCCATCATGGTCACGATTGATGAGATGGCAGAACGTGAAGAAAAGGGCAGTCGTCCATTCTTCGATATCCACGCAACTATTCACGTCGAACGTGACTCACAGACAGGTATTTTGCTTGGTCATCAAGGCGAGCGTTTGAAAGATATCGGTATGCGCGCACGTAAAGATATTGAGCGCGAACTCGGTGCACGTATCTTCCTCGGACTTCACGTCAAGGTTTCAAAAGAGTGGCAGCGAGATCCGAAACTTCTAGAAAGACTTGGATTTACTGAGCGCTAATCCATCCTGTTGCAAGTGCAATAAGGAGCGCAGAACCAACTGCAACACGATAAATAACAAAAGGCGTGAAGCTCTTCGTTGAGATGTACTTCATTAACCAAGCTATAACTGCATAACCAATAACGAATGCAGTTACAGTTGCTACAACTATCTGTGGCATTGTGTATACAGATACTGTCGAATCGCCCATCGCTTTTTTAAGTTCGTATAAACCACTGCCAAAGACTGCAGGTAGGGCTAAGAGGAATGAGTAGCGAAGTGCTGCCTCTCGCTTGTAACCGAGGAAGCGACCCAGCGCGATTGTTGCGCCAGATCGGGATACGCCAGGAATCAGCGCCAGTGATTGGGCGAGACCGTAAAGAATTCCATCGCGCGCATTGAGCTTTGCGAGATCTTTCTCTTTCTTGCCGACACGATCTGCAAAGCCAAGGATCAGACCGAAGATAATCAACGTGGATGCAATCAACCAGAGAGAGCGGAAATTGTTGGTGATGTAATCCTGGCCTAGGTAGCCAAGAACAATGATTGGAAGAGTTCCGATAATAATCAGCGTTCCAAGGCGCGCTTCAGGAGAACCATCGCGCTTAAACCACGAACGAAGAATCTGCAGAATATCTTTGCGGAAGTAGATAAGTACAGCAAGCTCTGTACCGATTTGTGTGATTGCAGTAAAGGCTGCTCCGGGATCTTTAGCATGAGCCATAAATGCACCGACGATGCGAATGTGGGCGCTCGATGAAATCGGTAAGAATTCAGTAAGGCCTTGGACAATTCCTAAGAAGAGAGCTTCAATCATTGGGCAATTATGACTGCACTGATGCGTTTTCAGGCTTGCGGCTCGCGAAGTAAGAACCAATCAATACAAGAGGAAGTCCAAGGATGATTCCCACAGTGAGTGGTTCTTTAAGAATAATCACACCCAACAGAACGGCACAGGCAGTGTTCAGATAAGTCACAAGTGAGCCGCGCGCTACACCAATGATGGTTGCCAAGGTGAAGAAGGCAACGAAAGCAGCTCCGGTAGAAAGTACTCCAAGTCCCACTACTGCTCTGATTGCACCAGCCGAGATTGCATGTGTTGGCCACTGCACTATTGCCCAAGGAAGATAGAAGATCGCAGCCATTGCCATGGCAACTGCATTAATTGCAATTCCACTGACACCTGGGAGAGCGCCTTGCACCATCATGACGGCATATGAATAACCAATTGAGGCAAGTAAGACCATAAAGATAGAAAGAGGATCGGCAGATCCCGTAATACTTTCGATTCCGACGACAGCTACTAAACCGATAAAACCAACAATGATTCCCATCAGCCTCTTCTTTTGCCAGACTGTTTTATCTCCACGCATTGATGCAAAGATTGTTGCCCAAATAGGTACTGATGCAACGAGGAGCCCTGCAAGTCCTGAAGGAATCTTCTGTTCTGCGGTGCCGATAAGAATCCATGGTCCGATCATTTCGAGCAGCGCGTAGAAGAAGACATATTTTGCGCCTCGAAGCGCAGCACCTAGTTGGCCCTGTTTAATCGCGAGTGGAATAAGAATTGCTGCTCCGATTGCAGTACGTAGGCAGACAACTACGGCTGGAGTAAAGCCGTGATCTGGGTTAACTGCGACTTTGATAAATAGGTATGGAACGCCCCATAAGAAGCCAACGAGAATAAAGAGAAACCATCCGCGACGTGACATTGAATCCTTACCAGCTCTGAGTCTTGTCGCGTAGTTCGCGATAACGTGCAACGACATCGGGGGTATGTGTTGCTTGTGCAGAACTGACTGCGCCGAGATTCCATAGTGGGGGATTTTCTCCGCCACTTAGCGCCCACGCAGCTTGTCGTGCAGCGCCATCTGCAACGTATTCACCAGGTTGTGGCAGAAGCACTTCTCGACCAAAGAGTGATGATGCAATCGTTGCAATAGCAGGATTCTTTGCAGCGCCACCAATAAGCAATACGCGATTAATAGAAACACCCAATTTTTCAAGAGCATCAACTGCATCTAAAAGTCCGCAGAGCATTCCTTCGATCATCGCACGTGCAATATCAGCAGGATTTGAGTTCGCAAGATTCATACCTGCAAATACTCCCGTTGCATCTGGGCGATTTGGAGTGCGTTCGCCTTCGAAGTAAGGAAGCATGGAAAGTCCATTAGCTCCAGCTTGTGCGGTGAGTGCAAGTGCCCCTACTTCATCATGTGTCTTACCTAAGATGCGAGTTGCTGCATCAAGGATGCGGGCCGCGTTGAGTGTGCAGACAAGTGGAAGAAACCTTCCTGTCACATCGGCAAAACCTGCAACAGCTCCACTGGGATCATGTGTTGGAGTATCTGATACTGCAAAAGCTGTTCCGCTTGTACCGAGTGAGACAACTACATCGCCTGCTTGAGCTTGAACTCCAAGCGCTGCACCTGCGTTATCGCCGGCACCCGCAGCGATGGGAATCCCTGAAAGAGTTTCGCCACCGAACGCAGAAGGAGAAACGATGCGAGGAGTAATGATTGTGCGATCTGTGCGCAGAGCTGATTTCAATAAATCGTCGCGATATGTCGAAGTAACAGAATCAAAGTAACCAGTACCTGATGCATCTGAGCGATCGGTAAATAGCTTTGCAAAATCTTTTCCGCCCTGAAGGCGCCATGACAACCAATCATGCGGGAGCGCAACTGCGGCAACCTTTTCGGCGTTTGCTTTCTCATTATCTGCAAGCCATCGAAGTTTGGTTGCAGTGAAAGATGCAACAAGGACAGAGCCAACTTTCTTCGCAGCTTCTTTTTCTCCGCCCATCTCTGCATTGAGGTCTCGTGCAGATTGCGCAGAACGAGTGTCATTCCATAAGAGTGCTGGGCGAATTACTTCGCCATCTTTATCAAGTACAACCATTCCATGTTGCTGGCCACCGATGGAAAGTGCTGCGACGCCATCGAGGCCGCCGGCATCTGCAAAAGCCATTTCAAGTGCGCTCTCCCAGTGGGCTGGATCGACTTCGGTTCCTTCTGGGTGAGTTGCGCGGCCCTGTCGGATTAACTCACCAGTATCGGCATTTCGAATCACTACTTTTACAGATTGCGTCGAAGAATCTACGCCTGCAACCAATGGGCCAGCTGAGTGGTCGGTCTTTGCCATGACGAAAGGCTAGACTGTGCCAGTCAGTGTTGACCACAATGCGGCTTAATTAGTTAGCCAAATCTCACTTTATTTTGGAGCGTTGCAATGCGTATTGGAATTCTTACAGGTGGCGGAGACTGCCCTGGACTCAACGGTGTTATTCGCGGAGTAGTTACAAAGGGAATCAAAGATTACGGCTACGAATTTGTCGGCTTCCGTGATGGCTGGAAAGGCCCACTTGAAGCTCTGACAATGCCTTTAGATCTTGCAACTGTAAAGCCAATCCTTGCAAAGGGCGGAACTATTCTCGGTTCATCACGCACCAACCCATTTAAAATTGAAAACGGCGTCGAGCGCATCAAGCAGAATCTTGCAGATCAAGGAATCGATGTCCTCATCGCAATCGGTGGAGAAGACACACTCGGCGTCGCAACAAAGCTCGATGCTTTGGGTGTCAAAGTTATCGGAGTTCCAAAGACAATCGATAATGACCTCAACAACACAGATTTCACATTTGGCTTCGATACTTCAGTCAATATTGCAATGGAGGCAATCGATCGCCTTCATACAACTGCTGAATCACATCACCGTCCACTGATCGTCGAGGTTATGGGTCGTCACGCAGGATGGATTGCACTTCACTCAGGTATTGCAGGCGATGCAGCATGCATCTTGATTCCAGAAGTTAAGTTCTCAGTCGAAAAGGTATGCGACTACGTAAAGTCTCGCTTTGAAACCGGAACGGCTCCGATCATCGTTATTGCAGAAGGTGCGATTCCTCAAGATGGTGACATGATTGTTAAAGATCAGCCACTCGATGCATTTGGACACGTACAACTTTCAGGTATTGGCGATTGGCTCGCAGCTGAAATTGAGACACGTACTGGTTACCAGACACGTTGCACTGTCCTTGGACATATCCAACGTGGTGGAACACCTTCAGCATTTGACCGAGTTCTTAGCTCACGTTTCGGACTAGAGGCGATTACGGCCGTACACGATGGTGACTTCGGCAAGATGATGGCTCTTCACGGCACAAAGATAGCGCGCGTGCCATTGGCATCGGCGACAGATGTTCTCAAGACTGTTCCCATCGAGCGATACGAGGAGATCACTTCGTTCTTTGGATAATCTCCCTCCGAGATTGCTACCGAACTCTCTACTCTTATGACCATGAATCTTGACTCCCTCTTCGACGAATCACTCGTTGCTGCCCAACAGCCTAATTGGCCCGGTGGTCACAACGGTGAGCAGATGAAGAAAGCTATTGCAGATCTTCGCGCGCTTCCTCCACTTGTCTTTGCTGGCGAATGCGATGATCTCAAAGCGAAGATTGCAGAAGCTGCTGCGGGCCGAGCTTTTTGGTTACAAGGTGGAGATTGCGCCGAAACATTCACAGCAGCAACTGCTGATTCAATTCGAAACCGCATCAAGACAATCTTGCAGATGGCAGCTGTTTTGCAGTACTACTCGAGCCTGCCTGTCATCAAAGTCGGCCGTATGGCTGGTCAATTCGCCAAGCCACGTTCCAATGATCTTGAAACTCGCGGAGATGTAACGCTTCCTGCCTACCGCGGAGATGCTGTCAACGATATTGAATTCACAGTGGCAGCGCGTACTCCAGATCCCAACCGCCTAGTTCGCGTATACAACACATCAGCTGCAACCCTGAACTTAGTTCGCGCATTTACTCGCGGAGGCTTTGCTGATCTTCGCCAGGTGCATGAATGGAATAAGGGTTTTATTCGCGATTCTACTTTCGGTGAGAAGTACGAACAGATGGCAAATGAAGTTGGACGCGCACTTGCATTTATGAAATCTGCTGGTGTTGACCCAGAACAATTTAAAGCCGTTGATTTCTATGCAAGCCATGAAGCTTTGATCATTGAATACGAGAAGGCTCTGACTCGTATCGACTCACGTACACAACTTCCATACGATGTATCTGGCCACTTCATCTGGATTGGCGAACGCACACGTCAGCTCGATGGTGCACACGTTGATTTCGCATCCAAGGTTCGCAATCCCATCGGAATTAAACTTGGACCGAAGTCGACTGTTGCAGATGCGCTTGCGCTGATTGCAAAGCTCAACCCCGACAATGAACCAGGTCGCATAACATTTATTACTCGCATGGGTGCAGGCACTATTCGCCAAGCACTTCCTGCATTAGTCGAAGGCGTTACCAAGAGCGGAGCACAGGTCCTTTGGGTCTGCGATCCGATGCATGGCAATACCTTCGAATCCAAGAATGGTTACAAGACTCGTAACTTCGAAGATGTGCTTGATGAAGTTTGTGGATTCTTTGAAGTCCATAAGAAACTTGGAACCCATCCTGGCGGAATCCATATTGAACTCACTGGCGATGACGTCACTGAGTGTCTTGGTGGAGGCAATCAGGTATCTGAAAAAGATCTTGAATCACGCTATGAGACAGCCTGTGACCCACGCTTGAATCATTCGCAGTCACTTGAGCTCTCATTTTTGGTTGCTGAAATGTTGCGCGACCGCTAACTTAGTTAGCGTGACCTTGCTTTTAACCAGCATTTCAACGCCAATCGGTAACCTCAATCTGATTGCTGATGAACATGTCTTGCTTGGAGCAAATCTATCGACTCTGAAGGCACTCAAAGAAAGTCTCAGCGAAGAAGATTCTCAGCGGAATATCAAGACAGTAACCACGATTCCTGCTATTTCAGATTTGATTAACGATTACTTTGATGGTGACCTCACCGCACTCAACGCCATTCAAGTTCGCCAACCTGGAGCACACTTTTCTCAAGCTGCCTGGAAGGCGATGAAGAAGGTCAAGGCTGGATCAATTATTTCTTATGGTGAATTAGCTGAACGCGCAGGAAGTCCTGCTGCAGTTCGCGCTGCTGGAAGTGCGTGCGCAAAGAATGCAATAGTTCTTGTAGTGCCATGCCACCGCATCGTGAAGACAGGTGGAGCGCTTGGAAATTATGCGTATGGGTTAAATAAGAAGGAGTGGTTACTTCGCCACGAGGGCGCGCTGTAATATCGAAATCGCTTCATCGCATTGAGCATCA
>CAIMXQ010000062.1 GCA_903845465.1 uncultured Actinomycetes bacterium | reverse complement strand
GCACCGGTTCAGGAGACTGACCCGGTTGCAGCCCAGACTGAGGCAACACTGACAGCTGATTTACAACGACTTCAGGCAGAGTATGCCAACTACCGAAAGCGTGTAGAACGCGATCGCGCAGTTGCCCATGAAATGGCTATCGGTTCAGTACTTACCGAACTACTTGCAATTCTCGACGATATCGACCGCGCTGCAGAACATAACGAGCTCACTGGTGGGTTTAAAGCAGTTGCAGATCAAATGGCAACAATTACCAACCGTTTCGGCCTCGAGAAGTATGGAACCGAAGGCGATGCCTTCGACCCACAGATTCACGAAGCGTTATTGCATGACACATCTGCCGATGTTGCAATTCCAACTGCATCAAAGATTCTGCAGCCTGGTTATAAGTACAAAGAACGCATCTTGCGCCCTGCGCGAGTTGCAGTAACGGACCCAGAATAAAAAATGGCCGCTAAAGATCTCTACGAGAAGGACTTCTACAAAATCCTCGGGCTAGATAAGAAAGCAACACCCGATGAGATTAAGAAGAAGTACCGCTCTTTGGCGCGCGATTTACACCCAGATAAGAACCAAGGAGATTCAGCGCTCGAAGAGAAGTTTAAGGCAGTCTCTGAGGCATATGACATCTTGTCAGATTCAAAGAAGCGCGCAGAATACGATGAAGCGCGTTCACACTTTGAACGTGGCGGTTTCCGCACACCTACTGGAGGACAGAACTTTCAAGGCGGCGATTTCTCCGACATCTTTGGTGGTGGTTCTTCTCAAGATATCTTCGCCAATCTCTTTGGTGGCGGCGGACGCCGCGGCCCACGTAAAGGTAGTGATCTACAAACAGAAGCAACCATTACTTTTAAAGAGTCAGTCTTTGGCACAACTCTTGAATTAAAACTGAACACTGATGGCAACGGACCACAGAATATTTCTGCGCGCGTTCCAGCAGGAGTTAACGATGGTGCAAAGATTCGCGTTAAAGGAAAAGGCGCGCCAGGAGAAGCAGGCCCAGGTGACTTATTTATCGAGCTACACGTAAAGCCCCACGCTACTTTTTCACGCAAAGGCGAGAATTTGTTATTAACGCTTCCTGTCACATTTGCAGAGGCTGCTCTTGGTGCAGATATTAAAGTTCCCAATCTCTCTGGCGATGATGTCACTGTGCGATTAGCAGCAGGTACACCAACAGGGCGCGTACTGCGCGTTAAAGGTCGCGGTATTAAAAAAGGCGCAATTACCGGAGATCTACTTATTACCGTTGAAGTGCAGGTACCACGCCGAGTTGAAGGGAAAGCCGAAGAGGCAATAAAAGCTTTCGCTGCAGCTACCGCTGACCACGATATACGCGCAGAATTTATAACAAAGGCTAAGTCATGACAAACGATTTGCCCAAAAAAGAATTAACAAGCGAAGATCACCCAGATGATGATGCAGGGTTATATGTAATTTCAGTAGCGGCGGAACTTTCCGGGCTACATCCGCAAACACTGCGTCAGTACGATCGCTTAGGGCTGGTATCTCCCGATCGCACAGTTGGTCGCAACCGCCGATATTCGCTGCGCGATATTGCATCCCTTCGTATGGTGCAACGACTTGTTGGTGAAGGAATTAACCATGCAGGTATTAAGCGCATCATCGAACTTGAAAGTGCGATGGCAAATATGGCAATTGAAGTTGCGCAACTTCGCATTGAGGTAAATGCGCTTATTGACGAGAATCCCCCAAAAGGTTTAACTACACGCAAAAAATCAGATGTAATTATTTATAAAGAAGATTGACTCGGCCTTTCCAACCACTGAGTATCTGTCCAGGGTCAGCCCTTAAATCCCGCTCTAAAACAGAAGCATAGATATCTCTAAAGTCTGTTGTCACAGCTAAATCACCATCAACTAATTTACTTAACGACGGTTGATCACCATACATTCCACCGTTAATGCGGTCGCCAATAACAAAGACAGGTCCTGATGTTCCATGATCTGTTCCCTGCGATGCATTTGCCTTCACTCGGCGTCCAAATTCGCTATAGATAAGAACAGTCACATCTGAAGATCGACCAGAACCTTTTAGTTGACTTAAGAATCTCGAGACGCTGTAAGAAACACTTCCAAGTAGCGCCGATTGTGCATTGGCCTCATTGGCGTGTGTATCAAAACCACCGAGTGAGACTGACCATGCACGAGTAGGTGCACCTGCAACGATGAGTTTTGCAACCAGATCTAACTGTTGTTGCAAACTTGAATCACCACCTGCATTACCGCCATTTGTTACAGGAAGATCGGCGGCGACTGGGGCTGGAGATTTGAGAACACTCGTCACATTGCTTGAGAGATCAAAGAGATTTCCCATCGAAGTGGCGGCAGATGCCATCAACGGCGAATCATTCGGAGAAGTTTTACTCAGAGTCTGACAACGCATCGCAAGTTTTCCAGATGGAATTACAAGGCCACCCAAAGGAAGTGCT
>CAIMXQ010000061.1 GCA_903845465.1 uncultured Actinomycetes bacterium | reverse complement strand
TATTTCGATTGACGAAGACTGCGACTATAACCTCATCAAATTGACCACTGGCGCGCTCGATAATGTCGAGGTGGCCAAAGGTGATGGGATCGAAGGAGCCCGGGCACACTGCGCGTTTCATGGTGCAAACGCTAGCAATGATTGCTGAGGTTATCCATTTTCCCCATCTACACGCGTAGGAACTCCATAAAAAATTGTTGCCTGCCCATATTTCTTTTGACGCACTTCTTCCAGACCTTCGGGCCATGAAATCTCTTTCACGCGACTATTGCGTTCGATTGCAATGAGGGCCTGTTGATCGATAAAGCCGCCATCGCGCAATTGAATAAGTGTTTCAATAACATCAACGTCATCAACTTCATACGGTGGATCGATATAAATAAAGTGGTAAGGCTGAGAAGCCTTATCTTCGAGGAAGCGATGAACGTTCATCGAATACAGATGGAAAGTTCCGGGACACCCCGCACTCTTAATCTTCTCCAAATTACTTGCGATTGCTTTAGCGGCAAAATCATCTTTCTCAACGGCATGAACCAGTGCCGCTCCACGCGAGAGCGCTTCGAGCGCTATTGCACCTGTTCCTGCATAAAGATCTAAGACATGAAGTCCATCAAATTCACCGAACTCGGATGTCAACGTTGAAAAGAGCGCTTCGCGTGCTCGATCCGATGTGGGGCGAGTCGACGATGCCACTGCATCGATAGAACGTCCCTTGGCAAGGCCAGCGATAATTCTCATAGTTAAGCCTTATCTATATATTCAGAAGCTGCATCTGCTTGAATCTCTGCAAGCTCTGTCGCTAAGAGTGGAAACTGTGAAAGTCCTATTTCGAGAATTCTAGATGCATCTTCACGTGCCTGCTCAATCATCGATTCGTCTCTCAGAACTCTCAGCAAACGTAGGTGAGAACGTCCTCCCGATTGGCTAACACCTAAAACATCTCCTTCACGTCTTTGTTCGAGATCTATGCGAGAGAGTTCAAATCCATCGAGGGTTCCAGCTACTGCATCAAGTCGCTCTCGTGCCGATGTTTCAGCAAGAGCACTTGTGACGAGAAGACAGAGGCCTGGGGATGTTCCACGACCCACGCGACCACGAAGCTGATGCAACTGAGAAACACCGAAGCGATCTGCATCCATAATCACCATCACAGTTGCATTCGGAACATCGACTCCAACTTCAATGACAGTTGTTGAGATCAAGACATCAATTTCCTTATCCGTAAATGCTCTCATCGTTGCATCTTTTACCTCTGCACTCTGCCTGCCATGAAGTGGTGCCACCTTGACGCTTTTGAGCGCTCCCCCAGAAAGAAGTGGCCCAAGCTCTTCGACAGATGCAATCTCAGTACTGCTCTCTCCCATGAGGAAATCAATATCAGAATCTTCTGGAGTTCCCGCAGAAATTCGCGGAGCAACGATGTATGCCTGATGCCCTTGCGAAACTTCTTCGGTGATTCGCTCCCATGCTCGTTCTAAGAAACCTGGTTTTTCAAGAACGGGAATGACATGCGTTGTGATGGGTTGTCGACCCAACGGCAATTCTCGTAACGTCGATACATCGAGATCTCCGAAGACTGTCATTGCAACCGTCCGAGGAATTGGTGTTGCTGTCATCACAAGAAGATGTGGAGGATTCTGTGCCTTGCTCTTGAGTGCATCGCGTTGTTCAACACCAAAGCGATGTTGTTCATCGACAACAATCAGACCTAAATCGTTAAATGCAACGCTCTCACCCAATAGAGCATGGGTGCCGATCACTATTCCTGCAGCGCCCGATGCTGCAAGTGCAAGTGCATCTTTTCGCGCAGCAGCACTTTGTGAGCCTGTAATGAGAGTTACTTGTGTCGCGATATCTGAGCCACCGAGCATTCCACCTTGTGAAAGAGGTCCGAGGAGTTTTTCAATAGTGCGAAGGTGTTGCGCGGCAAGAACTTCGGTAGGTGCAAGAAGGGCTGCTTGTCCCCCGTTATCAATCACTGACAACATTGCGCGCAGCGCCACAACAGTCTTACCTGAACCAACCTCACCTTGGAGTAATCGATGCATGGGGTGTGGTTGAGCCAGATCTTCAGCAATTTCTCTCGCTACTTCTCGCTGACCTGCAGTTAGTTCAAAGGGAAGCGATGCGTCAAATGTGTCGAGTAGTCCGCCGCTACACGCCGGCCTTGCTACGGCATCGAGATTCTTAAGTTCTTGACGCCTTGTTAAGAGAAGCAATTGCAAGAGGAATGCTTCATCAAATGTGATTCGTTGCCGAGCCTTTTCAGCGGTGTCGAGATCTACTGGATTGTGCAGTTGTACAAGGGCTTGATGCAGAGTCGGATAGCCATATTTTTCACGTATTGATTCGGGTAAGAAATCTGGAACTTCATCAAGTGCTCCGATTGCCAATTCGATGCACTGTGCGATCTTCCATGATGGCAACTTTGCACTTGCCGGGTACATAGGCAGATACTTACCAGCAAATCCTTCGACTGCGGCATCGACATCATTGCCATCTGCTATGAGTTCATAATCTGGGTGTGCCAACTGTCTTTTTCCGTTGAAGACGCCAACTTTGCCTGCGAAGAGCCCTTGCTTGCCGACCTTAAGTTCTTTCTCGCGCCACGCTTGATTAAAGAAGGTCAGGGATAGCTTTGCTGATCCATCAGTGACGATTACTTCAAGGATATTTCCTTTACGGCCCTGCAACCTGCGGCTCGATGCGCTAAAGATTTCAGCGAGAATTGTTACCTCATCGCCTTCATTGAGCTCGGAAATATTAGATAACTCACCACGCACTAAATAACGACGAGGATAGTGATGGAGCAAATCTCCCACAGTTGTATAGCCAAATAAATCTCTCAGCACTTTTGTAGTGCGATCACCCAAGACTCCGACGAGTTTGGAATCAAGGGTGGCCATGGCGTTATTCTCTCCTTACAAGTGCTCACTCGACCTTACTTTTCGCATGGATTTTGGCGGATTCGCCCTACCCCGCCCCCTCTTGCTACCCTTACGCCCTGTTCCTGATGGGAACGAGAAATTCTTTAGATCTAAGGAATTTGTAATCTAGAAGGAGTAACAACATGGCATCTTCATGCGACATCTGTGGCAAGGGCCCAAGCTTTGGCAATAATGTTTCACACTCACAGGTGAAGACACGTCGTCGTTGGAATCCAAATATCCAGCGTGTTAAGACACTTGTTGCTGGTGCATCAAAGCGTCAGAACGTTTGTACTTCATGCCTTAAGGCTGGAAAAGTTACTCGCTAACTACTTACTTTGATCGAAGTGGCTCCAGGAAACTGGGGCCACTTTGCTTTTCACCCCTGAAATTCCGCTTCCTGATTCCACAGTTCCAATTTTAACTCCAGGCAAATTAACACCCGTAGCAAGCAGAGCGTGATCTTCTCCCCCAGCAAAAATCCATTGGAAGACATCTATCTTCAGCTCATCTGCAAGGCTAGATAAATCCTTAAATTCACGTGCTTGAGAAATCAGAGATTGATCTAGAGCTAAGTGCACACCTGATGCATCTGCAATCTGTCCAGCCTGCGTAAGTACTGAATCACTGACATCGGCCATCGCAGTCGCCTTGCTGAAATCACATGTGTAATCCAAAGAGGGAGCAGAAAATTCCGCAAGTGCCCTTTCGGCAATTGCGCTATTGATTGAAACTTCGCGCGTGAGTAATTCAAGTCCAGCAGCTGACCATCCTGTCAATGAGGATAGGTAGACACCATCTCCAATCTGTGCGCCACTTCGAAGAATGGGTGATGGTGAGCTGCCCACCGCGGTCATCGAAATGACAATCTTGGGTCCACGCGCAACATCTCCCCCAACGATATGTGCTCCAGCAAGTTCAGCTTCGTGCTTCATGCCTCTGGCTAAATTTTCAATCCACTGCAGCGTCTCGTTACCAGTCAGCGCAACCGATGCTGTGAGGTAATCACACTTTCCGCCCATCGAAAGGATATCTGCGACATTTGCAGCAGTTATCTTTCGCCCAATATCAAAAGCCGATGACCAATCGAGTTTAAAGTGCACATCCTCGACCGCCATATCTGAGGTGACCAGAGACTGAGCAGATGTTCTAAGTACGGCTGAGTCATCGCCGATTCCAACAATTACTCGGGGATCTGTGGTGGCGAAAATCTTCTGCAGCGCAGATATAACATCGCTCTCTTGAAATCCCATAGCCATAACACTATTGGATGAGATAGCGTTAGGGCGAAGCGAGAGGATTTCACATGTCAGTACAGGCCTACATCTTGATTCAAACCGAAGTTGGCAAAGCGTCATCAGTTGCTGCAGCAATCAATTCGATTCCCGGCGTATCACTGGCCGAGGGTGTGACTGGTCCTTACGATGTGATTATGCGTGCTGAAGCCCCATCCATGGAAGAGTTCGGTCGCGCAATTTTGAGCAAGGTGCAAGCAGTGCCAGGTATTACTCGCACTCTGACCTGTCCTGTAACTAACTAAACCAAAACCAATTAACGCCGTAAGGCGCTCTGCAATAAGTGTGTAATAACCTCTGAATATCCAATCCCCGTTGCTTGCCACATCTTTGGGTAGGCCGATGTTCTCGTAAAACCTGGCATTGTGTTGATCTCATTAATAATAATTTCGCCTCGCTGAGTTACGAAAAAATCAACACGCGCTAAACCTGCAGCCCCGATCGCTTTAAATGCGATTAGTGCATAGCTCTGAATTTTCTCGATGATTTCTGCGCTAAAGGGTGCAGGAATATCTATCCGCGTTGCACCATCGAGATACTTGGCTTGATAATCGTAAAACTCATAGCGGGGATCAATCCAGACTTTTCCAGGAATCGATGCCTGTGCACTGCCATCAATTTCCAGAACTGCACATTCAACCTCTGCCCCATCAATGGCGCTTTCAATGAGAACTTTAGAATCGAATGAGAGTGCTTCTTCCATGGCAGCTGCAAATGTATTTAACTCCTTTACTTTCACGGTTCCTAGACTTGAACCTCCGCGAGATGCCTTGACAAATATAGGCAGTCCGAGGGGTTCGATGGATTGCATGACTTTTTCAGTGCTGCTCTTCCAGTCAATCTCCGTAACGGTAACACCTGGAGCTATCGCAATACCCGCTGATGTAAAGAGTGACTTTGCATCTGACTTATCCATCGCTCGCTCAGATGCCATTGCTCCACTTCCGACATATGGAATTCCAAGTTGATCGAGATCGCTTTGAAGCTGCCCATCTTCTCCATACGTGCCGTGGAGAACAGGAAAAATCACATCAATCACCAGCGCGACGCCGTCAACTGTCATTCCATTCTTTCCTCGTATTACTTCAGGGGAATTTCCGCTCACGGATGGAAGAGTTTCGTTCTCAAGTGAAAGTGAGTAATCCAACGGCAGAGCCATCCACTTTCCTTCACGTGTAATGCCAATCAGGATTGGTTCATATTCATCGCGATTGATAGCTGAAAGAACGCCCCCTGCGGAGAGGCAGGAAATCTCGTGCTCGCTACCTGGGCCTCCGCATAAAATTGCCACGTGTTTCATCGAATAAAGTTTTCTGCCTTGGTAGTAATCTCCATCAACTTCTGAAAAGCTGCCTCTGGAGTCAATTGTTCACTGACAATATCTCCAACCGCTTCTATAACAGGCACTTCAATACCGACTCTATGAGCAATTTCGGCAACTGCCCCAGCAGATGCAACGCCTTCAACTGTCTTTGCAACTATTTCACGTGCCATTGCCATTGAGCCCGTGCGCCCTAAAGCTTCGCCAAATGTGCGATTACGTGAGAGTGGTGAACCACAACTTGCAACGAGATCGCCCATTCCGGCAAGTCCTGCAGCTGATAGTGGATCAGAACCATGTGCGGCGCACAATCGTGCGACTTCGTTGAGTCCACGTGTAATCAACATCGCTTGAGTGTTCTCACCAAATCCCATTCCGATGGAGATTCCGACTGCAAGTGCAATGACACTCTTAATAGCGCCTGAGAGTTCGCATCCCATCACATCAATAGATGTGTAGACGCGGTAATACGGAGTGCGAAATAGATCGCGAATCTGTTCGGCTAGCTCGATTGTTGGCGCAGCCGCTACTGCGCCTGCAGGTTGACGTAAGACGAGTTCATCAGCCAAATTTGGGCCGGTAATAATCGCAACTTTATGTGGACCCAAAACATCTTCGATTACCTCGGTCATGCGAAATTGAGTACTGATCTCGATGCCCTTAAGCGTGCTCACGATCGTGCAATCGTTGCTGAACTGACCTTTCCATTCCACCAACGTCGAACGTAGCTGTTGAGCAGGGATTGCCAGAATATAGATATTGGAAAAGGTGAAGGCTTCGGCAAGATCAGTACTTGCCATTATTGATTCTGGAAGAATATGTTCCTGCAAATAATTCTTATTCGTGTGACTTGAGTTAATTTCTGCAATCACTTCGGCGCTTCTGCCCCACAACAAGACTTCATTTCCGGCATCGCTGAGAACTTGGGCCATGGTCGATCCCCATGCGCCTGCTCCGAAGACCGTTACTTTGCTCATGCTCTCTTCTTCTTGAAATTTCCCGTGCGCGGCAAATCTGATGTGTGAGGGTCAAAGATTACTTGAGGTCTCTTCTCGCCACGAATTTCCTCTAACAGAGAAGTGATAGCACGCATGATTTCGGCAGTTGCTTCGATTAGTGCTTGAGGATCTTCGCCCTTTCCATACCACTTTGATAAATCGACAGGCTTTCCTACGCGAATGGTGATTGTCTTTCTTGGAAAGAGTTTGAGCTTCGTTGTGTAATTGGGAACAACGAGTTGAGATCCCCACTGCGCAATCGGAATCACTGGGGTATCTGTCTGCAGGGCAAGGCGCGCACATCCAGTTTTAGCAACCATGGGCCACATTTCAGGATCGCGAGTCAGGGTTCCCTCTGGATAGACGCCGAGCATATGTCCTTGTTCGAGAATAACTTTTGCGTGATCGACAGCTTTCTTTGCATCAGAACTTTCGCGTTCGACAGGCACCTGTCCTGCAGCGAGCAGAATCTTGCCAATTACCGGAACTCTAAATATTCCTGATTTACCTAAATACCGTGGCGCACGACCATTGCGATATAAGAACTGAGTGAATACAAGTACATCCAGATATGACATGTGATTGCTTGCCACGATGACTCGTCCAGTAGACGGGATATTTTCAGCGCCCTTCCAATCGCGCTTCATAAAGATATTGAAGATTGGAATGATGATGTTTGCGCAAATTTTGAAGGTGAGGTTTGTGCCTAGCGGATACCCGCGAGGTGGCTCGTAGCGAACTTTGAACTCAGCCATGATTAAATCCTAACGGCAAAAAAATCAGGGCCCGCGGAGTGCGAGCCCTGATTCTTAGAAAAGAAGTATTAACGCTTCTTTGTAGCCTTCTTAGCTGTCTTCTTCTTTGCAGGAGCCTTCTTCTTAGCTGCTGCCTTCTTAACAACCTTCTTAGCTGTCTTCTTCTTTGCAGGAGCCTTCTTCTTAGCAACTGCCTTTTTAGCAGCTGGCTTTGGAGCAGCCTTTACTTCTGGCTTTGGTGCTGGACCGAGCTTGCGATCGCCAGCAACAATCTCCTTGAGCGCCTTCGCAGGAAGGAAACGTGCCTTCTTGGAAGCCTTGATCTTGATTGTCTCGCCTGTAAATGGGTTACGTCCCATACGTGCCTTGCGATCAACCTTCTTGAACTTTCCAAAATCATTGATCATGACATCGTTACCTGCTGACATGTTGCGTGTAATTGTGTCAAAAACGATATCTACAGCGTGTGTAGCTTCCTTCTTGCTGCCGTTGAAGTGTGGGGCCAACGCAGCGATAAACTGGGCCTTATTCATTCAATTCCCCTTATGTTTACGCGTAAATAATTAAGCTTTTGCCTAACTGCGTAAAACTTAAACCTATCTAAGGGGTGAGAGCGTTATTGACGCGTGCGTGTCGCAAGTAAATATTTTGCGAAAAACTCACTATTTATGCGTAAAAAACTCTCATTCCAGAGTTGAGACTTTTACACACTTCACTCACCTCATGAAAAAAATCAGCGATTTACGCTAATTTTTAGAGCTTTAGATACGTATAGGAAGTGTTGTTGGCTTGTAAGAAGGTCGCTTAACCTCGAATGCATCGATGGAATCAGTATGTTTCAAGGTTAATCCGATGTCATCGAGTCCTTCCATTAAACGCCAACGGGTGTAATCGTCGAGTTCAAAGGCGACTGTGACTTCGTTGTAAGAGACGGTTCGAGTATCTAGATCTACAGTGATAGAAGTGCTTGGCACAGACTCAATAGCCTGCCAGATAGCTTCAACAGCCACTTGGGGCAATATCACGGTAAGAAGTCCGCCCTTAAGCGAATTACCGCGGAAGATATCTGCGAAGCGGCTTGAGATAACTGCCTTAAATCCATAATTCTGGAGAGCCCATACAGCGTGCTCGCGAGATGAACCTGTACCGAATTCAGGGCCAGCAACGAGAACAGTTCCGCCCTTAAATTCTTCCTTATTGAGAACAAACTCAGGATCGCTGCGCCATGCAGAGAAAAGTCCATCTTCAAAGCCGCTACGTGTGACGCGCTTGAGGTAGACAGCGGGGATGATTTGATCTGTATCGACATTGCTACGGCGAAGTGGAACTCCGGTGCCGGTGTGCTTAATAAATTTCTCCATTTTTGGTAGCCCCCTCTTACAAATCTGCCGGTGAAGAAAGCGTTCCGCGAATTGCTGTTGCTGCTGCAACAAGCGGACTGACAAGGTGAGTACGTCCGCCCTTTCCTTGGCGACCTTCGAAGTTACGGTTTGATGTTGATGCAGAACGCTCGCCTACTGCTAGTTGGTCAGGGTTCATACCAAGACACATTGAGCACCCTGCGTTACGCCATTCAGCGCCAAAATCTAAGAAGACCTTATCGAGGCCTTCCTTCATTGCTTGCTGACGAACACGTTCAGAACCAGGCACAACAAGCATGCGAAGTTTTGGTGCAATCTTCTTGCCCTCTACAACTGATGCAGCTGCACGCAAATCTTCGATGCGCCCATTGGTGCAAGAGCCCAAGAAAACAGTGTCAATAGCTATCTTCTTCAGTGGTGTTCCAGCTGTCAGTCCCATGTACTCAAGTGCGCGCTCTGCTGCTCCGCGCTCTTCTGAATCCTTGATATCTGCTGGGTTTGGAACCGATGCATTGAGCGGCAAACCTTGTCCTGGGTTTGTTCCCCATGTGACAAATGGTTCAAGTGTGTTTGCATCTAAAGTAATTTCACGATCAAACTTTGCATCGGAATCTGTAAAAAGAGTCTCCCAGTAGCTTTGTGCTTCTGCGAAATTTTCTGGAGCATGTGGCTTGCCCTTGATGTAATCAAATGTCTTCTGATCAGGTGCAATAAGTCCTGCTCGTGCACCTGCTTCAATCGACATATTGCAGACTGTCATGCGGCCTTCCATCGATAGCTCGCGAATTGCCGAACCGCGATATTCGATGATGTAGCCCTGACCTCCACCAGTACCGATTTGCGCGATGATGGCAAGGATGATGTCTTTTGCTGTCACGCCAGTCTTCAAAGTTCCTTCGACATTTATTGCCATCGTCTTTGGGCGACTTGAGGGCAGAGTCTGTGTTGCAAGCACATGTTCTACTTCGGATGTACCAATTCCAAATGCGATTGCACCAAAGGCGCCGTGTGTCGATGTATGTGAGTCTCCACAGACGATTGTCATGCCAGGTTGTGTAATTCCAAGCTGTGGCCCAACAACGTGCACAACGCCTTGATCAGCATCTCCCAATGAGTGGATACGAATACCGAACTCTTTTGCGTTATTGCGCAAAGTGTCAATCTGAAGCTTTGAAACGGGGTCAGCAATCGGCTTTAAAATATCTAAGGTCGGAGTGTTGTGATCTTCAGTTGCGATTGTTAAATCAGGGCGACGAACCTTGCGACCTGCAAGACGCAAACCATCGAATGCCTGCGCACTTGTTACTTCATGAACAAGTTGTAGATCGATGTAGAGCAGGTCTGGCTCTCCTGCAGCCTGTCGAACGATATGGGCATCCCAAATCTTCTCAGCTAACGTCTTTCCCATCAGATGCTGTACTCCCTTAAAAGTTCACTTTATTGCATCTCAATAAGTGGGATGCTAATATCACTCCGTGGATAAGAAGAATAGCGGAGTCGGCGTATTAGATAAAGCCGTAGGAATCCTTGCCACCCTCGAATCCGGGCCACACTCTCTCGCAGAACTCGTTGCGGCGACCGGTATCGCCCGCCCGACAGCCCATCGCTTAGCTGTAGCCCTTGAATTCCATCGCCTTGTAGCTCGCGACCTCAATGGTCGCTTCATCTTGGGGCCTCGTTCGGCCGAACTTGCAGCTGCAGCTGGTGAGGATCGCCTCATTGCAGCCGCTGCCCCAGCACTTGCCGCTCTACGAGATGCAACCGGCGAATCTGCACAGCTATATCGACGCCAAGGAGATATCCGCATATGCGTTGCAGTCGCTGAGCGTTTATCCGGTTTACGTGACTCAGTTCCAGTTGGCGCATCGCTGACAATGCAGGCAGGTTCTGCTGCACAAATTTTAATGGCATGGGAAGACTCTGAAAAAATTCATCGCGGTTTAAAGAATGCGCGTTATACAGCGGCGCATTTAGCTGCCGATCGTCGCCGCGGTTGGGCGCAATCTGTCGGAGAGCGTGAAGCTGGAGTTGCATCGGTATCTGCGCCAGTTCGTGGCCCTAATGGAAAGGTGATTGCAGCTGTCTCTATTAGCGGACCGATTGAGCGTTTAGGTCGCCAACCAGGACGCTTGCATGCAGCAGCGGTTGTTGCAACTGCAGAGCGTTTAACTGAACATTTAAAACAGGGTAAGTAAGTCAGTTTTGTATCAGATCGAGTTCGCGAAGAACTCGGGAGATAATCGTAAAGTTAAAACCTTTTCGCGCAAGTAGCGATTGAATACGGCGAATCTGAACATCTGGCTCGAGGCGCGACATCGTGTTGTACTTCTTAAATCCTAAATCAAAGGCTGCACGATATTCGGATTCATCATCGATGCCATCGAGCGCTTCATCGATCTGCTCTTGAGTGACACCCTTCTGGCGAAGTTCGCCAGCGATAATGCGCTTCGATAACTTCTTATGGTTATGGCGCGATGTGGCCCAGGCAGCTGCAAATTCGCGATCGTTGATAAGACCGCTCTCTTGCAATCGAAATACAACAGCTTGCGCTACATCGTCTTCGACGCCACGGGTCTTAAGGTGAACGAGAAGCTCGCCCTTACTTTTCGCTCTGGTCACAAGTGCGTTGAGCGCAAGTGTGTGAGCTACTTCGTAAGGGTCGGAGCCTTCGCCACGTTCTACCTTTGCAAATTGCAGTGAAATTAGAAATCAACCTCTGCTGCTGCTTCATCGATCTCTGCGATCATCTCTGCATCAACTTCGACGGGTACGAAGCTTGCGCGGATCTTAGATTCGATCTCGTTGGCGAGATCTGGATTATCGATGAGGAATGCGCGTGAATTCTCTTTACCTTGGCCGAGTTGATCGGCTTCGTAGGTATACCAAGCGCCAGATTTCTTGACGATACCGAGCTCGACGCCCATATCGAGAAGTGAACCTTCGCGTGAGATTCCGACGCCGTAGATGATGTCGAATTCAGCCTGCTTAAATGGTGGAGCCATCTTATTTTTGACGACCTTAACGCGTGTGCGGTTACCGACTGATTCAGTACCTTCTTTAAGAGTTTCGATTCGGCGGATATCGAGGCGAACAGATGCGTAGAACTTGAGCGCCTTTCCACCTGTTGTTGTCTCTGGGGAACCGAAGAAGACACCGATCTTTTCGCGGAGCTGGTTGATAAAGATTGCTGTTGTCTTTGATTGGTGAAGGGCGCCAGTGATCTTACGAAGCGCTTGTGACATAAGACGTGCTTGAAGACCCATATGTGAATCGCCCATCTCGCCTTCGATTTCCGCGCGAGGAACAAGGGCTGCAACTGAGTCGACAACGACGAGATCGAGAGCGCCGGAGCGGATCAACATATCCATGATCTCGAGAGCTTGCTCGCCTGTATCTGGTTGTGAAACAAGGAGTGCATCGATATCGACGCCGAGCTTCTTTGCATACTCTGCATCGAATGCATGCTCTGCATCGATGAAGGCGCAGATTCCGCCAGCTTTCTGTGCATTTGCAATTGCATGGAGTGTAAGAGTTGTCTTACCTGAGGATTCAGGTCCATAAATTTCAATGATGCGACCACGTGGAAGGCCACCAATACCAAGTGCAATATCGAGTGCGATAGAGCCGGTTGGAATTACTTCGATTACTTGTGCTTGTCGATCTGACATCTTCATTACTGAGCCCTTACCAAACTGTCGTTCGATTTGAGCTAGCGCGGTATCTAACGCCTTCTGGCGGTCGGATACATTTTTCTCTTCAGGCTTTGATTTTTCAGCAGCCACTGTATTCTCCATTTCATCTCGAACGTCTGCGAGCGCAGCCGTTGGTATTCGGCCCAGAAGGTACGGACATTCTCTGCGACGGCCCCGGCGTTATAGAGACGCTGTGGGCGGAAAGCTGAGCACCGCTCTGGTTGAACGTGACCACTTGTGGTAGTCCATCACGTGAGTGATGTCGCAAGGGTATCCGAACATCTGTTCGAAAGGTAGCAGGCGCCACTGACAAGTAGGGTGTGTCGCATGCTGATCCTCCTGCCGCCCTCTGAGAAGAAGCAGGAGACGAGCAAGCCAACCCCCGCCATGAGCGTCTATGCGGGCGTTCTCTATCAAGCCCTGGGTTGGAGCACCCTCTCCCCTGCCGCCAAGAAGCGCGGCGAGCTGGCCGTTGCGATTATCTCTGCCAAGTACGGAGTCGTGCGACCTTCGCAGAAGATTGAAAGTTATAAGCAGAAGATTGATAACGCAGCGATGCGCCAACCCATCTCCACTGCGCTCGATGGCGCCGAAAAGCAGCTGATAGTCGACTGTCGCTCATCTACATTTAAGACCGTCTGGCACGCACCGGTTGATATCACTGTCGAGGTTCGAGTTTCTACAGTTGTCGATGGAGTGCGAACTGTCATCACGCATATGTCGAAGAAGACCCGTGGCGAGATTGCGCGCTGGCTATTGCAGTCAAGGTCGCAGCCGACATCTCCCGAAGATCTCTATGCGATTGTCTCTGAAAAATATCCCTGCGCATTGACTCCATCCGATGGGGTCGAACCATGGGTACTTGAAGTTATTGCCGTTTAGTAGCGGTACTTCTCTGTCTCTGCTGGGCATTGTTTACATACTGCACGCCAAATCTCATCTGCTTCTCGGCCAGCGCTGAGCGCTTCATTGACCGTCATTGAGCCGAGTTCGCTGATTGCAATATCGTGTGAAAAAGATGGTGCCCACGCTTCACCGAATGAGAGCACAAGTCTTTCCCGTAAATCAGAGATGCGCATGTATCAACAACCTCAATTAAAAGAGTGTGCGATCTACAAGAAGTTCTGCTTGATCACGAGATTGTTTTGGTGCAATGGGTTGCATTACTTGGCCCAATAACCAGCGCATGGCAAGGCCCGTACCTGCCTCAGATTTAGTGGCTTCAAAGATAGAACGCGCTAGCACTAAGTAGAGTGGATTTTCTGAATGTGTCATGATTGCTATCAAGATATTTGCATCATGAATTCGCATTGACGCAAGTGCTGCATCTGAAGAAATTTCTCGAGAGAGGGATTCCAGCGCATCTGCAGGTGTTCCAGCACGCGATGCAATTGTTACAAGGCGATCAACTTCTGCAGTGATGAGCGCTTCGAGGACTGCGCTCTTATCTCGGTAATGGTTATATAAAGTGGCGCGTGATACTTCGGATGCATCTGCAATATCAATCATGGAGATATTGGAAATACCATGTAAAGAAATAAGGGATTTAGTACCTTTGAGAATTGCGCTCTCGGTGCGACGATGTATTCCGCCTTGCAAGGCGTACTTAGGCTGCGTCGACAACGGAGAGCTTTGCGCTTTCACGAGATGTGAGTTCGTGTGCAACGCCAGTCATCACAGATGACAAGGTAAGACCAAGTGCATCGCAGATTGCATTGAGTAACTCTGAAGATGCTTCTTTCT
>CAIMXQ010000060.1 GCA_903845465.1 uncultured Actinomycetes bacterium | reverse complement strand
TGGTAAACCCACAGATGCTCAAGGTTTTGGAAACCTTCCTCAATGGTTCACTGAAGGCCATGCCCATATCATTGGAAACCTTGCATCCACATCGACCTTTGAAGAGTACAAGGCGGCGAGAGCGCAATGGCTAAATACCAGCCCGAATGCAGCTATCAAGAGCTTCTCACCCGCAAATATTCAGGCCTTCTATGACGCCCTCATGCCCGGAAAATATAACAGCGACCTTTTCGGCTATGTCTACACGGTCGGCTTCCTCACACTCGAGGAGCTGGTTGCAATCAAGGGGGTTGATTCACCCATGCAATTAGTTTTGGAAGTCTCCAATGGATTGTCCTTTGAGCAAGCCTTCAAAAAGGTCTATGGAGTCGAATGGAGCGAGGCAGAGCCGATCCTTGCCCAGGTGGTCTCGAAGGAGCTTTCCTAGAGTGGTGCCTTCAGATTTCTACGAGTAATGTTCGGTCATTTTACCTCGGATTCTCTTCCCATCAAATCACCTTTATAGAATAATGAAGTCATGCGTCAAAGACTTGCACTCTTGTCAGCGGTTCGCACCTCCCAAACCTCGAGGGACTCATGACGAACCTTTTGCAATCATCATTCAAGAAAATCCATGCCGCTGGCTACTCAGGCTATTTCAGTTCTCTCTTCAATATTGAAAGTGGCCAGGTCGCTCAAAGCAATTAAGGCCCAGCTATGGGTTCTTCGACTAAAGACGAAGAATCTCGTGGGAGAAATTGACCTGTCAATACTTTTAGTTCCGTTGCTTTTGTGGAAATATATCGCCTATGCGAAAGTCCCTCTTTTTTATTCCAGCCATGGCAGCGCTACTATTATTGAGTGGCTGCGGCTCCAGTAGCTCTAGTTCGACAAGTAGCAACAATGGTCAAACAATGACATGGGATATCGAGTTGTGGGGAGATAATTTCCAGAAGACATCAAGTGGTCACTGCAGTGAGAATCCTTCAAATGGGAATTATGAAAATGGGAATCCAATTTCATTGGTAGGGCCAGACGGATCTGAAATTTCCTCAGCCACACTTTCATTTGGTGTATTAACTAAGTCTACAGAAGATCCAAAACTGGTTACAAACTTCCCAAGTGGAAATATATGCTCCTTCACAGTCACTTTTCTAAATGTCCCTTCAGTCGCCACGTATAGAGTCAAAACTAGAGATGGACAGATTGATTCAGTCTCTCATCCGCGCAGCCAAATCGAAACTTCGAACTGGTCGATGTCCGAACTAATGGGCGCAAACTTTAAGCAGTAAGTGATGAGAATCCGTATAAAGAAGGACTGCCGGCATGGGCTCAAAACCACCCTTCTTGCTTTCGCTCTGTTGCTAGGAAGCGTCGTTGGCTTGTCTCCCGATACCTCACACGCTGCCACTTCTTTGTCATGGAGCAAAACTTCAACGGGAAAGTACAACAATAGTTTTGACTGCCCTTTTAAGAAGGTTACATTCAAGTACAACGCATCGATGGGGACAGCGCTATTTGACATTCAGTTCTACCCCAATCACTGCAATCAGGATGCAATTGCCGGTGATGAATTAGGTCTAGGGATGGCTGCCACTTGTAAGTATTCGCCCGGATATACGACCCTCTTGGGCGAAATAACTGCAAGCCTTCAGGATATGACACAATGGCAGCCGCTTGATTTGTCGGGCGAGACCACAGGAATCGATAGTGTCTATGACGGAAAATATGGGATGGATGGGAGTTCTTCGCTTGCTGTGAGCCAAATTAGTGGGGTTGAGTATCAATATTTGATTTCGGGTCCTCAGATGAAGAATAGAAAGATCGGGTGCGCGAGCATCAGGACTCACTCCAATCTCGATATGGTAAGTAAAGACTGGTGGTGCAATTGCTGGACTACTGGCGACACCACCTGGGCAGTCTTGGATATCAAGCGATAATTTTATAAGGTATTTAGGAGCGACTCGTATCGAGGCGTCTCGAAAGTTCTTCTTTGAAATTTCTCAATAACTTCTTCCACGGATTTCCTATGATGTTTGAAGGATTGTCAGCGCTATACCGAATTTTCGAACTATTGGAATCGATCGCTTCGATCTCAATGCGAATCCACGATTCTGAGTACTTGAAGGTCCCTCCGTAAAATAGAAGTGATGGCTTCTCACTTTTTAGGGTCAATTTCAAGGCTTTTCCAGCAGCAAGGCAGGCTGTTTTCACGACCTCCGCTGAGTGATTAAGTATTGCGTCTTCACGAGACACTGGATCTCCGGAAGGTATTCGAGGAGCCACTTTGTTAGGTCTACCGCAATGGGGGCAAGATGGAGCAAGGTCTGAAATTTCGTTGTTACAGTCAAGGCAATTGATAAGCGGCAAAGCGACTCTCCTCTAGGACAATGTCGTGAAGCTAATATAATTCTAGATCCCCTGAAAAACTGAAGCCTAAAGTGACCGGTCATCAATTAGTCAATACAGCCTCAAATTCTCTAATCCCTATTACTTTATGGTTGTTGGTAGTTAGCCCAATTCATTCGAAAGGAAACTCACATGTCAGGAATCATATTATTAGTTTGGGTGCTTTGTGCCGTACTTTGTTTCACTCAGGCTAAGCAGAAGAACCTCAATGTTGGCCTTTGGACATTCCTTGGGCTCTTTTTTGGAGTATTTGCCGTAATCGGCGTCTTACTGCAAAAGGAACGCCCAGCCGCCTAAGACATGTCTTCACACCAAATTAGAGAGGATTGCCGTCATGTATAAGAATTTAAAAAATTGGAGAATTGGTTCTCCAAGAGTGATAGCAATCCCTCTAGTTTTTTTCTCAATAGTCTCCTTGACCGGATGCGGTTCTTCATCAGGAACCATCGATCGCACATCTGGCTCCTTCTCGCAGGGCACCTTGAGCGCGACCGTAATGCGCTCAATGAATAGCGATGGCCCAACTATAAATAACGGAATAAACACAATCGATTTCGCTCTGTCTAGCTGTCAGAAGCTGGCCAAGACTTTTCTTTCGGGGAATAGCATCTTTAAAGATAATTCAAATACCGAAATCAATTACATAGCTGGCTGCTTGGCTGGTCTTGGGTGGTCAACTTCCGATGCAAAGTTACCTGGGAATTAGTCAACTCCTAAAAAATCAAAGTAATAATCTACACATCGTGGGTACCATTCTTAGAGAGAAGATTATATGAGAAAGACCGGAACTGGATTTTTAAAGAGCACTGGATTATTTTTTTTACTTTTTCCATTAATATTTTTGTCTGCATGCGGATCGACCGGACCTTCGCAAGAGGCGATAAAGAAAGCTTGCAATGATAGTTATCAGGCCATGGCAGATCAGCTTGATTCAATCGCATCAGCATCATCAGCTGCAACTTCTCCCACCTTAGTCAGAGAATTTAAAGCTGTCTCAGAAGAGTGGGCAGCTTTGGCAAAAATGGACTCTCAATATAAGCCTTTGATTGAGCACTTCGCCTCACCGATAAATAGCAATCAAGATAATTCAGGAGAGTTCGATCGCTCCTGCCCACTATTTAAATAGTTTCACCACTTAGGAATCCTACCTAGTGACCGATAACTGCACCGCTCGCTATTTTCGTTGAGCCAGAAGTTCTCTTTACGGTGCCTGCGATTGTGCCTTCAATCGATACCACACCCCCTTGGTTCACAACATCACGATTAACCATTCCCATAATGTCTGCTTTCCCTCCGGGGAGGATATAGATGGATCCATTGACCATTCCTTGAAGCGTCAATGCTGCCCCTTTAAGTACATAGACCGATCCAGTAACCATTCCTTGAATTAGTGATGAACCTTTGACTAAAACGTTCCCAGAGATGGTACTTTGAAGTGTCGCGGGCGAAACGACGAGCGTTATAGGCGAAGACCAGTTAAGAGCACGCGAACCCTTTGTACATGAATATGCAGTTAAACCTCGAACGTCAACCTGTCCTGGGTATTTGCATGACCCACTAACCACTGCTGTCGTTGCAGCATTAACCGGGGAAATTAAGCATCCAAGCATGAGTATCTGACTTAGGAGAACGGATGTAACGTGGGATAAAAGTTTCTTTGTCACTAAGGCAAAGAAACTTCGAAATAATCCAAGCTTTGGAAAATTGGCTTGGGTTCCTTCGCGATGAAAGCCTTCCTCGTCCCGTAGTTTGGAAGATAATCAACGAGATTGACACGACTGATATGTGTATCAGAACAGCCGATGGGTCTGCTCCGTACTTGAGTTAAGCTATTGGTGAAAATGAGCTCATTGGAGATCGAGCCTATTTGGCACATTTGGGTAATTATGATGGTGCACCTCCGACTGTCTATGCCGCTTATGGAAATTCTTCGCTGACTATAGAATCTTTAGAGAAGCTCGAAACCTGGTATTTTAGAATGGCTATTGATGGGTCTTATTCTGGTGATTGGCATCCATTTGGTGAGCTTGACATCTTCAGCGGTTTGTACAACTACGAAGCTAATTTGGAAGACTTCATGAATGCAGAGGTTGCTCCACGGAGGGGAGAGATCTTGCCTTCACTTGCCGATTTAGCTTTTGTCCTCGCTCGAATTCTGGATGAATTTAAATTGGGCAGGCTGACCTGGCAGCGATTGAGTCAAAGCCCTAATGAGATTTATCGATCGATTGCTGCTTACTGGCCGGGAATCTCAGTAGAAGATCGCCGCGCACTCATGCAGACTGGAATTGTGGAATTCAATTCGCAAACCGAGGACTTTCTGAACTACACCTTGAATCACCCTCACGTGAGCGTGCTTTCCATGCAATTAGCTGAAAGACCATTGCCATGATGACTGAAGGTGTTTACGCGAATATTTTTATACCGGTGGATCTAAGACGATCACCCAGATATCGAGAAACTGAATTCGGTAGGGGTCTAGTAGAGGCGATGGGCGGATGGGAAGCAGGAGCTCCTCCTACACTCAGTGAGGCCGGGACACCTGCAGAACCTTTCATGTATAAGCTCAAAAATGATGTCCCAATCTCACTTAAAGCATTGACAGGGTTCGTCGATTACGATGATTCAGAGTACCTGCAGAAACTTGAAGAGGCTGGCGATTCTACAAGTCTAAGAATTCTTGAAGAGCGGCACGAGCGAAAAAGTAAAAAGATTGATATTCGACTCGGAGAGCGATTTCATAAAATCTTTCCAAGGGGAGTAACGTTTGGAATACGTGGAATCAATATCTACGCCCTTGAATATTTTCTTAATTATGATGGTATTTCGGTCATTGTTCTACATCTCGTCTGTACAGACACCAAGACCAACCTTGAGAGACTTGAAAACACCGCGAATCTTCACACCACCCCCATAAGCGAGTGGCTTACCCAGTGCTTTGATGGATTAGCGATGGATGTCATGGATCTCTTCCCGCCAGGGATGAACTCTGGGCTAGGTATTGCCCTAGCCGAAGGCGAAGAAGAGATCATAGATATTTCGAGCCATATGATCATGCGGCGGAGACCTCTCCGCAATGAAGATGTCTGGGATCTTCGCTCTAAGTATGTATTCTTGGGAATCCTGCTCACCATTCAAAAAGCAGCACTGTGTGATCTCCGAGCTCACTGGCCGATATTTAATAAGACCACACCAGAAGAAGTGACAAAGAGACGAGATTCTCTCTTCTCGTTCCTCAATACCTACTGGTGGATCAAGATTTCCGATAACAAGGCATTCACGGCACTTTATGACGCGTGGCATAAAGAGAATAAAACCCAAGAACAGATAAATCAGCTCGTCTCTGAAATACAGCTTCAATGGCAGCAACGCGAGAATGAGAACTCTCGATCGAGCTCAGAACGAATCGAGAAGATTGCCGAATGGGGTTCCGTAGCCGCCATATTAGCCCTGGTCCCTACTTGGGAATCACTCCTTCTTGGTCACCTCAGCTTCAAAGCAGGCATATTATCGATAGTCCTCACGCTCGCAATCTCTGGTGGCGGACTCTTGGTATATCGGCGCCTGCGAAAATAGTGGCGGTTCTCTTCATTTCTCGGGGAGGATCTTTATTAGTGTCTCATAACGAATCTCAATCTTAAGTCCGAATTTCTCAGCACATTGAAGATCCTCAATGTTGCCATCACCTAAATCAATAATGGCAGACCAATTGTCGAGTAAGCCGCTTGGGGTGTATGCCTGAAAAATAAATTCGAGTGGACTCACGAGGGCAGGGGCGACGCCTTCAAAATCGGATTCTTCGCGCTCTTCCTCTAATCTGTCAAAAGCAAAACTTTGATCATACATATAATCAATGATGATCCACCCTAGATTTTCCAGTTCGTTGCAGTACTCACGATAGCGAGAGTATTGGCTGCCTATTGGCATCAGCACATCACCAGATTCAAAAAGGTGGTTGACAGTAAATATGAAGTCCTTTGGATCGGAGGCTGATATCTTTTCAATGACCTTTTGAGACTCTTGGGACTTAATAAAAGTATCTAGTTCCGCTTTGTTTTCATCAGAATCAAGCTCCTCGGGGAGATGCGCCCATTCCTCACTCAGTGGTCCCTTTTCAATCCATTCTGCCCATGGAAAGATCAGTGTCACTTTTCCAAAATTTTGAGTAAAACCTGAAACCACTTCGTACAAATAGTCGGGTGTAAAAGTTTCTTTGGAGAGCCAAGCGCCAGTCTCCTTTTTGAAAGCCCATTGTTCCTTTGGAAGGTTCAACTCCAAAGAATTATCTGCGCTATACAAATAGACTTCATCTTTTGCAACATAAGAAAGAACCAGACTATTTGGAAATTTGAATAGGTATCTTGCCCCAACATAGCCTTCCGGGAAACAATTATCCTGTTTATGGGTATCAAAGAATTCCAAGCATCGGTTTGCATGGTGGAACAACTCAATTTCGTTCATCTCTTCACTAGTCATAGATTCCACCTCTCTTCTCACCTGAAGGATTTTTATTGGACTCGAGCAACCTTGGTCACGGTTGGAATTTAACCACAGCCGAGGTTGCTGAACCACCACCATTGGTCACCACGACAACCCCGCTTGTTAGGCCTGCGGGTACCGGGAATGTGATGTGGTTGGCGTCGACAACAGTGAAGCCTTGGGTGGTAATGATGCCATTCTTCTTCGTAAATTCGTTGAAGGAGAATGTGCCAGCGGTCACCGAGATGACTCCTGGGAAGTTTTCACCCGTGACGGTAGCGGTAAGCACTCCGTTGATTGTTGAGACCGAGACACTGGAAATAACTGGCTTCGGAATGGTTAAGACAACCACGTTCTTTGAGTTATCACCGACAGTGATATACATAGAACGAGATTGATAGCGCGAAGATGGATCTGGGGTTATCTCCATGTACACCTTCTGTGGTGCATCAAGTTTGAGAGTCTCCATCATCGCTATGCCCGATGCGTCTGTAGTTCCCACGGATAGGAAGTAGCTGCTCAAGGGAGTTTGGCCAGGGAAGAGTGTGACATTTCCGTTTGAAGCCATCTGGCTATTCAGGAGAACCTTTACATTTGGAATCCCTTTACCATTGGGATCAACAATTTGAACGGGCGTCTTATATGTGGGAATCGCAAGATCTTGAACGGTATTTGTGTTGAGAGTAGTTGTTGGGCCACCAACCAAACTTGCACAGAAATCAGATGCTGAATAGAGATCGACTCGACCGCAACCAAGCCACCAGTTGCCCGTAGTACCCGCAAAAGCCGTTCCAGAGTAGGTCCCATTTGAATTACGCACGATTTGTGCATCTTGACCCCGACCGTTTGAGAAGCCGACGCTAAAGGAAGGCGGAATCGGAGATCCGTCCGTGAAGTAGATCCGTCCACTTATTTGAATAGATGGACGCTGGAGAGTAACCGCAATATCTTTTCCGGCCCCAATTTTTTGAACCGAGGAGATGTAGGCCAATGATGTACCTGCACCAATCGATGCATAGATGTCGCCATTAGTCTCAGCATCCAAGTGAAGCGTTGGGACCGAGGCATAGCCATTGGAGTCTGTCGATGTAGTCGAGTAGAAGTAAGTGGTGAGAGCTTGTTGGCCCGGGATGAGAGTCATAGCGCCGGTGTAATTAGTAAAACTTGTCGAGGATGGTTTTATCGAGACAAAAGCACCCGAAATGGGTTGCCCGTTTGTATCCAAGACGCGCACACGTGTTCGCTCGACTGGGGCGACAAGATTGAGAGTTGAATCTTTTGCGAGTACAAAATTAGAAGAGTTTGTGAAGGTATCAAACATGAAGTTCGATAAGTAAGACCCATCTTTATAGCTGAGTGAAACTTTGTAAGTGCTGCTGGCGGGTAGTGAAATTGAGTATTTACCTTGTGAATCTGTGGTCACGCCAGTGCCCGAGGTACCATCGACGAAGGTGACCACTGCCTTATCAATAGCCTTACCTGACATGTCTTTTACGGTTCCAGTCACCATTGGAATCGGGTTGGTGAGTTTGAGAGTTATGTCGCCAGCGCCAACCGTGACATCAAATCCCTGGCCAGCAAGCTTGTAACTTGATGGTGGTGAAACATCGAAGTGACCAGGAGCTGATGAAGCGAAGGCCATTGCTGGAACATTTGCGTAACCATTTGAGTCCGTGTAGATCGCTCTGGCTGACCAGGTGCCATCGAATGCCCCAACTCCTTCAATCGGCGTGAGAGCACGAGCCGGGGCACCATTGAGTGAGACTCCACCTGAGACATACGCGCCAACGACTGGTGAGCCAGTTGCTGTGAGAATACGAACTCTCTGGCGATAGAAAGGTAGGCGGAATTCTGCAATGGCATCTTGATTGAGTGTCATTGCGGTCTTGCCGGTCATGGTGAAGTAAAAGGATTCTGCACTGAGCCGTCCAGTGATAGCGAATGTAGATGTCACGCCAGCAGTTGGCATCAATTTAAAATAACCAGAAGAGTCTTGTAGAGCGCTCGAAGTGTTTCCAAAGAATACGCCCGTGTTGTTTAGATCAAGGTCAAAACCAGGCGGGGTTGTTACATGCCCAGTGAGAAAAGCTCGACCAGGTGTTGGGGGAGTAAGCATGAATGTGATGGGCTGTGGGGCAGGTAAGGCAATGTCATAGGCATTGAGAGTGCTATAGCCAGCAGTTGGCGGTACAAGGTTGAGAGAGTAGGCACCGGAGGCCACGTTGAAGGAATAACCACCGTCGGCGCCTGTTGTCACTGTGGAGAGAGTCCTACCTGACTGCATCAAGTTGACCTTCACACCCACGATCGACTTATTTGCTAAGTCGACTACTTTTCCAGAAAGTGATGGTGTAGCAGCTTGGGCTGGAACAACGCCAGCTAAAAGAAATAAGACAGCTGTCAAACTTACTTTACTTA
>CAIMXQ010000059.1 GCA_903845465.1 uncultured Actinomycetes bacterium | reverse complement strand
GCTCCGCCAATTGCGGCGCTGGACCAGGAAGCTTCGAGAAATTCTCTATTCGTTTCAATCAAATCGGCGGTACGAGAACGAATACGTTCGTCATCGATAAAGATCACTTCCGTGCCATTGGGCATACGATCGAGAATTGTTTCAAAATCATCGGTCAGTAATGGGATGAGTGATTCCATACCTTCAACGATTATTCCTTGTGCAATTTTATCCAGAATCTCAACGGCACTTGGGTATCGGTCTTTGAGGGATTCAGCCCGGGTGCGAATTGCATCGGTCAGTAAAAGTTCACGACACGGCAATATTGCAAGCTTTCCGATAACTGGATCGCTGGTTCGTTGATCTGCAACTTCAAAGTAACTTATCTCTTCGATTTCATCTCCGAAGAAATCTATACGTACTGGATGCGCAGCTAGTGGCAAGAAGACATCGACAATGCCACCACGTACTGCAAATTCTCCACGTTTTTCAACGAGATCTGTGCGAGTAAAGGAGAGCTCGGTCAGATGGTTTATCAGAGCAGTCAATCCGATCTCTTGGCCAATTTCTAAAGTCCATAATGGGCTCTTTGCAAGAGATGCGATAAATCGGTGAATGACAGCGCGAACTGGTGCAACAACTATTGGATTCTTCTGATTGTCAGTTAACGAATACAGCGTTGAAAGTCTGCGTGCGACTGTGTCACTGCGTGGGCTCAAACGTTCATGCGGCAAGGTTTCCCACGCTGGAAATTCATATACACGTGGATACAAGCTGGTGAGATATTCACTTAAATCTTCAGCGCCACGACTTGAACTTGTCACAACGAGCAGAGGCTTATTTTCAGCAATGAGTGAGATCAAGAATGGATAGCTCGAGGCTGGAGCGATGATCTTTGTGGAATCGTTGAGGGCAGAGGTAACTTCGGTATCACTATGTAATACCGCGAGAATTCCTCTCATGTGAATAGCCTCCAAACGCCTTAAGGCCCCACTTCAAAAAGAAGGGGGGCGAACAATTACAGTCTATCGGGCCCTCTCCATCTGTGATAATTCTCCAGTGACCGAGACCTCGAAGACGAAGAACATCATTGCATCTGATGATGCGACCCTTCGCAGCGATGTCAGGCGCCTCGGTGATCTACTAGGCCAATCACTTGTCCGCCAAGAAGGACAACACCTACTCGACCTTGTAGAGAGTGTGAGAAAAGGTGTTCGCGAAGGCGGCGGCGTTGAAATTCTTGAGAAACTTTCGGTCGATGATGCAACGCAACTTGTGCGCGCATTTAGTACTTACTTTCACTTAGCAAATGTTGCAGAGCAAGTTCACCGCTCGCGTGTGCTCGCCGAAGTTCGCAACCAAGGTGGTTCATGGATAACACGAGCAATCGACAAGATTGACGATGCTATGAAGAACCCGATTGCGGGCCATGAAATTTCACATGCTGATTTAGTAAAGATGATCAACAATCTCAATATTCGCCCCGTCTTCACTGCACACCCAACTGAAGCTGCGCGCCGTTCAATTCTTTATAAATTAGGAGAAGTTGCCTCACTTCTTGATACTCCCAAATCTGTTACTCAGGATGAACGCCTTGCTGAAACGGTTGACTTGTTATGGCAGACAGATGAACTGCGCTTAACTCGCCCTGAACCCCTCGACGAAGCGACCAACGCTCTGTATTACCTTGATGATTTGTCAGCAAATACAGTCCCTGAAGTTCTTAACGACTTTGCTCGCGAACTCAAGCGACTCGAGATTGATTTGCCTGTTACTGCACGTCCTCTGACATTTGGCACATGGATCGGTGGAGACCGCGACGGTAACCCGAACATCACACCGCAAATAACTGAAGACGCTGTGGTGATGCAGGTGGGCCACGCAATCCGTTCAACAATCGCAGCGATGAACCACCTACGCAAGATGCTCTCCGTCTCAACACGAATTGCAGGTGCAACCCCAGAACTCAGTGCATCCGTCGAAGCAGATATAAAGAACCTTCCTGAATTTGAGACACGCTTCTTGCGTCTTAATGCACAAGAGCCATACCGCCTAAAGGCAACTGCAATCGTGCATCGATTGGCACTCACACGAGATCGCCATGCAGCTCGTGGACCACATGTTGCAGGTCGTGACTATAAGAACACCGCCGAGCTACTTGCAGACCTGACTTTGATGCGTGATTCACTCTTTGCTCACCGCGGTGAATTACTAGCAACCGGATTGCTCGAGCGCACAATCCGCACCGTTGCTGCCTTTGGGCTTACTGATGCAACCCTCGATATCCGCGAACATTCAGATGCTCATCACCATGCGCTGAAGCAGATGATTTCGGGCAACTACATCGAACTTTCACATTCAGATAAATTCCCCATCCTTACAGCGCAACTTGCCTCATCTACCATGCTCGATTCCAGCAGGCTTGATGCAGTGGGAGCCAAGACTCTCAATACCTTTGTTGCCATTGAAGATTTAATCGAACGATTTGGGCCAGAAGTGATCGAGACCTATATCGTCTCTATGACAAAGGGCGCAGACGACCTCATCGCTGCAACTGTTCTTGGAAAGCAAGCAGGGCTTGTTGATATAGATAAGAAGGTTGCAAAGATTGGCTTTGCTCCTCTTCTTGAAACTGTTGCAGAACTTCGCGCAGCAGGTGAGATTCTCGAGAAACTTCTTGCAGACCCTACCTATCGCACACTTGTTGAACTTCGTGGAAATATTCAAGAAGTAATGCTGGGATATTCAGATTCCAACAAAGATGCTGGTATCGCAACTTCACAGTGGGAGATTCACCGTGCACAGCGCATACTGCGCGATGTCGCAATGAAGCATGGCGTCAAACTTCGTTTATTCCATGGTCGCGGCGGTTCTGTCGGTCGCGGTGGTGGCCCAACCTATGATGCGCTAATCGCATTGCCTTGGGGATCTATTGATGGCCAGATAAAGATGACCGAACAAGGTGAAGTTATTAGTGATAAATATTCGCTGCCTTCACT
>CAIMXQ010000058.1 GCA_903845465.1 uncultured Actinomycetes bacterium | reverse complement strand
GGTGACTTCGAAGATTGTGATGGAAGTGCGAAGCTGACGATTGCAGGTGTAATCAAGAGACCAACAAGGTTCATCACCTTGATAAGTGGGTTGATTGCAGGGCCTGCTGTGTCCTTAAATGGATCTCCGACAGTGTCACCAACGACTGTTGCTGCATGTGCTTCTGTGCCCTTGCCACCGTGGTGTCCATCTTCAACCATCTTCTTTGCGTTATCCCAAGCTCCACCTGAGTTTGAAAGGAAGACAGCCATCAAGGTACCTGTACCGATTGCACCTGCAAGGTATGCACCGAGTGCGCCAACGCCGAGACCGAAGCCGACTGCGATTGGTGCCATCACCGCAAGAAGACCTGGTGTTACCAATTCGCGCAAGGAATCGCGAGTGCAGATGTCGACTACGCGACCGTACTCAGGCTTTTCAGTTCCCTTCATGATTCCTGGGTGCAACTTAAATTGGTTACGAACTTCAACAACGACTGCACCTGCTGCACGTGAGACAGCATTGATTGCAAGACCTGAGAAGAGGAATACGACTGCTGCGCCGATAATCAAACCGACGAGGTTGCGAGGAGATGCGATATCAAGAACGCCTTGGTATTGAAGTGCAACTGCTGTGCCTTCACCGACTGCCTTGAGAACTGCTTCCTTGATTGCATCAGTGAATGCACCGAACAGCGCAGTTGCTGCAAGAACAGCTGTAGCGATCGCGATTCCCTTAGTGATTGCCTTTGTTGTATTACCAACTGCATCGAGAGATGTAAGAATCTGTGCGCCTTCACCCTTAACATCGCCTGACATTTCTGCAATGCCTTGCGCGTTATCTGAGATAGGACCAAATGTATCCATCGCAACGATGACGCCTACTGTGGTAAGAAGACCAGTACCAGCAAGTGCGATTGCAAAGAGTGATAGGACGATTGATCCGCCACCAAGCATAAATGCACCGAATACTGCTGCTGCGATAAGAAGTGCTGAGTAAACCGCTGATTCAAAACCAACTGAGATACCAGCCAAAATCACTGTTGCTGCACCTGTTTGTGATGAAGCTGCAACATCATTTACTGGGCGCTTGCCGGTTTCAGTAAAGAAGCCTGTAAGAACCTGAATTGATGCAGCGAGAACGATTCCGATAATAACTGCGCCAAATGCAAGAATGCGTGGATTGATATTGCCTGCTTCGGCAAGAACAGTTGGTGAGAAGTTTGTAAGCAAGTTGAACTTACCTGGAAGGTAGGTAAATGTGGCAAGACCTGTAAGACCAGCCGAGATAATTGCTGACATAAAGAATGAGCGATTAATCGCTGTCATTGCTGACTTATCTGTTGAACGCAAGCGTGTTGCGAAGATTCCGATAACAGCTGTGATGATTCCGATTGCAGGAACGATCAGTGGATAGATCAGGCCTTCGTTACCGAAAGCAGCCTTTCCAAGGATGAGCGCTGCAACAAGTGTTACTGCATATGACTCGAATAAGTCTGCAGCCATACCAGCGCAGTCACCGACGTTGTCGCCGACGTTATCTGCAATTGTTGCAGCGTTACGTGGGTCATCTTCTGGAATATTCTTTTCAACTTTACCAACGAGGTCTGCGCCAACATCTGCAGCCTTTGTGAAGATACCGCCGCCGACGCGCATAAACATCGCGAGCATTGCAGCACCGAAACCGAATCCTTCGAGAACAACGGGTGCGTTCTCGCGGTAGAGAATTACAACAAGTGATGCGCCAACAAGTCCGAGGCCAACAGTTGTCATACCAACGACACCGCCTGTGCGGAATGCGATCTGAACTGCCTTGGTGCCATCCTTTTGGCGAGCAGCTTCTGCAACGCGCACATTGGCACGGACTGCGAGCCACATGCCGTTATATCCAACAAGTGCAGAGAAACCTGCGCCAAGAAGGAAGAAGATGGAGCGACCAATGCGGATTGCAGTGGTGTCGGCAGGAAGTGCCAAGAGTAGGAAGAAGACGATTCCTACGAAATATGAAAGTGTGCGGAACTGGCGCGCTAGGTAAGCGGCTGCGCCTTCTTGAACCGCTTCAGCAATCTCGCGCATCTTGTCGGTGCCATCGTGCGCCTTAAGTACTTGCTGGCGGAGTCCGAAGGCGATCGCGAGCGCGCCGAGGGCGACTGCGAGAACGACATAGGTGATGTTGAGGTTTGAGCCGGTTACTTCCACATTCGATAGAGCGCTAGTTGCTCCCATAGGTTTCTCCTCCATTGGAGAGTCAGGGCGCCCCAAATTGAATGAGGGCGCGCAGGCTAGGGAAGTTTAGGGTCAAAGGGGTCGGTTTTAGCAAATCTATACATATTTATTAGCGTGAAAAGAACTACAAGAAAGTAGGCTCCCCCAATGGCTAACTTTCCTGACAGTTTCATCTGGGGCGCTGCGACCTCCAGTTATCAGATCGAGGGCGCAGCTTTTGAAGATGGTCGGGGGCTCTCGATCTGGGACACCTTCTGCCAGACACCGGGCAAGGTCGCAAATGGCGACACCGGTGATATCGCAAACGATCACTATCACCGCTATCTCGAAGATATTGCGCTGATGAAAGAGATTGGCATTAAGTCATATCGCTTCTCATTTGCTTGGCCTCGCATGTTTCCTAATGGCGATGCAGTGCGCGAAGAACGTGGTTTTGATTTTTACGATCGTTTAATAAATGCGTTATTAGATGCAGGTATCGAACCGCTTGCAACTTTGTATCACTGGGATTTGCCACAAGCGCTGCAAGATAAAGGTGGTTGGACCAACCGCGATATCGTCACAGCTTTTGCAGATTATTCGACGGCAGTTGTTGAACACTTTGGAGATCGCATCAAGAAGTGGTCGCCAATTAATGAACCGTGGGTTGTTGCATGGCTTGGATATGGAATCGGAATTCATGCACCGGGTGTGAAGGATCGTCGCTCAGCATTTGCGGCGGCGCACCACACCGTTTTGGCACATGTTGCATCCACCAATGCAATGCGCGCAGTGCGTAGCGATATTTTGACAGGACCAGTTCTTAACCAGTCCAACAATGTCGTTGATGATTTATCGGATCCAATTCAGAAGCATGCATTTGATATTGCTGATGCGCATCACAATCGTTTCTGGATGGATGCATTTATGAGGGGTAGCTATCCACAGATTCTGCTCGATGAATTTGGCGACGAGCTTGCTTCTGTTATTAAGCCTGGAGATCTTGAATCTGCAACTGTGAAGAATGATTTTATTGGAATCAATTACTACTTTGATAATTTCATCCACCCATCTAAAGGTGGCGGAAAACAATGGCATTCCATCGCTGGCCTCTTTGACCTTGATATTGATGAGACAGCGCCAGAACCGCTGACAGATATGGGTTGGCCGCTCACGCCATCGGGTTTAACAAAGTTATTAGTGCGCTGGCATAGCGAATATGGCGCAGCACTTCCTGATCTCTACATCACTGAAAATGGCGCTGCATACGATGAAGGAATTAGCGCAGATGGAAAGTGTCACGATCAACGACGCATTGATTACTTAACAACACACCTCAACGCAGTTGCAGATGCAATTGCACAAGGTTCACCTGTAAAGGGCTATTACCAATGGTCTCTGATGGATAACTTTGAATGGGCACTTGGTTTTGCGAAGCGTTTTGGAATCGTGCATGTGGATTTCGATACGCAGAAGCGCACCATTAAAGATTCAGGTTATTGGTATAGGGATCAGATTCTTTCCAGCGGAAAGAATCTGTAAATCAAGATTTGACTGAACCCGCAAGAAGTCCGCGGACGAAGTAACGCTGCAGTGAGAAGAAGACGATCAAAGGAATAATGATCGAGATCAGCGCTGCGGGTGCAACGTTCTCCCAGTGAGAACCGAGTGAACCACCGAGGTTTGCTAAGTGCAGAGTCAATGGCGCAACGTCATCTGTTCCGCCAGCAAATACAAGTGCGACAAGAAGATCGTTCCAAATCCATAAGAACTGGAAGATTGCAATCGATGCAACCGCGGGAAGTGATAGTGGAAGGACTATGCGGCGGAAGACCTCGAAGTGGTTTGCACCATCGACGCGAGCAGCTTCCATCAATTCCTTTGGAAGAGTTGCGACAAAGTTATGCAATAAGTAGATAACAAGTGGCATACCGAACATTGCGTGAGGCAGCCAAACCGCAGCGATGGTTCCCACAATGTGCAACGAGGGAATAATGGTGTGGCCAAAGAGCTTCACACCTGTTGCAAAGAATGTCAGAAGTGGAAGTAAGGAAAGTTGTAGCGGAACGCCTTGCAACGCAAAGAGGCCGTAGAAGACATGATCGCTTCCGCGGAATGGAATCCAGGCAAGAGCGTAGGCGGCCATAAGACCGAAACCAACAGAGAGAACAACTGCCGGAATTGTGATTGCAAGTGAGTTGATTGCAAAGGGGAGCATTCCTTG
>CAIMXQ010000057.1 GCA_903845465.1 uncultured Actinomycetes bacterium | reverse complement strand
TCGAAAATTGGTGGCTTACTTGATGCAAGCCAACGAACGCGTGAATATTTCTCTTTCACATCGCTAAGGTCGGTTGTGAATATGACTTGAGCGCCAGTTGTTTCAGAGATGTGGTGAATAAGTGATTTCTCATCTTGTGTCGTTGATTCATCTACGACTACAACTATCGGTGACAAATACTGGCGGTAACGTTGGAAGTTCTTCTCCACTACTAAGCCGCTTCGATCAATTGCTTGTGAACCAACTTTTGCCCACCAAGTATTAACTCCGAAGATTGCAGCTTCCTTATTTGTAACTCGTGGCCAATTTCGAAGTGTGTTGACGTAGTTAAGTCCGCCAGCTTTTGCATTAGGGCCTACTACAGAGCGCTTCCAACCACCAAATGGTTGGCGATTAACAATCGCACCAGTAATTCCGCGGTTCACATAGAGGTTTCCCGCTTCAATGCGATTGATCCACTCTTCGCACTCTTTCTCATCGAGAGATTGAATGCCAGCAGTCAGACCAAAATCTGTATCGTTTTGCATAGTGATCGCTGTATCGAAATCTGGTGCTTCGATGATTGCGAGTACCGGGCCAAACCATTCGTTGCGATGTGACCATGACTGTGCTTTCACGCCGAGCTTCACTCCAGGACGCCACATAAGCCCTGCGGTATCCAATTGTTGTGGTTCAACAAGCCATGTTTCGCCAGCATCGAGTTCTGTAAGTGCGCGAGTAAGTGCGCTTTCGGAAGGGCGAATAATTGGTCCAACGGTTGTTGAGAAATCCCATCCTGCGCCAACGTGAAGTGATTCAACTGCATCTTTGAGCTGGCGGATAAATGCCGGGTTGTTATAGATAGAGGTATCAACAATTGCGATTGAAGCTGCTGAACATTTCTGGCCAGCGTGGCCAAAGGCTGATTGCACTAAGTCTTTAACTGCGGCATCGATATCTGCGCATGCAGAGATAAGAAGAGCGTTCTTGCCACTTGTCTCTGCCATCAAGTTGATTTCAGGGCGCCATGAAGTAAAGAGTGACGCTGTATCAAATGAGCCAGTGAGAATTACACCGTCGATTGCTGGATTGGTGACGAGATACTTTCCGTTCTCGTCATCGCGCATGGGTAAGAATTGCAAGACATCTTGCGGTACTCCGCCCGCCCATAAGTGACTAACAATCTCCCACGCTGTTGCAACTGTCTCTGGCGCAGGCTTGAGGATGACGGTGTTACCTGCGGCAAGTGCTGCGCAGACTCCACCCATTGGAATTGCGTATGGGAAGTTCCAAGGAGGAACAACAAGAACTGTTCCAAGCGGTGTTGATTCACCGAAGTTCTGTGCAGAAGTTGCATAGAAGCGGGCAAAGTCAATCGCTTCAGTAACTTCTGGATCTGCTTCGGCAACCGTCTTGCCAGCATCGCGCGACATCACAGCGATTGTTTCCGTTGTTGCCTTTGCCATGACATCAGCGGCTTTGAAAAGGATGGTGGCGCGCCCTTCGATTGAAAGTCCGCTCCACTTATCCTGCGCCTTCTTTGCTGTTGCAATTGCGCTATCTACATCGCTGGCTGATCCAACTGAGTAGTGGTACCAAACTTTTCCATTATCAGAAGGATCGCTGCCCTCTTCTTGCTCCTTGGTAAATATCTCTTTTCCGTTGATTACCAATGGAATCTCTTGATCCTTAATCGCACGAACTTTTTTGATTGCCTTAGTGACAGCGCTTATAAATTGTGGCTCGGTTGGATCAGCGTTTGGCTCGTTCTCAAATGTCAGTCCCGTTGTAACCGCATGTCCAACATGGCGAAGTGACTGCGTTGTAATTGTGTGGCGCTCGGCGATTGAGTCAAGAAAGCGTTCTTCTTGCTCTTTAAACTTCTTTGGATTCTTTGAGATCTCAAATGCAGCCTTTAAGTAATTCTCATCCGATGTATTTTCATCAAGGCGGCGCACTAAATATGCGACGGCTGCGGCAAAATCATCTTTGCGTGTCACCGGCGCATAGAGCAGAACTGGTTGACCTGCGCGAGTAACAGCAAGCGCTTCAGCATTTGCCATTCCCTCTAACATCTCAATATCAATTTGATCTGGTACTCCACGAGACTTTGCAACTTCTAGCGCCCATGTCATATGAAAGAGATTGTGCGATGCGATACCGATACGTACAGCTTTTGAATGTTCAGGGCGAAGTGCTGCATCAACGAGTCGAACATAGGAAGCATCGACATCAGACTTTGAGCGATATGGCGCAGGGCTCCAGCCATGTAGCTCTGCTTCCGCACGTTCCATCGCAAGGTTTGCACCTTTTACTAGGCGAACTTTGATGGTGCCACCGCTGCGTGTATGGCGAGCATTGGCCCATTCAACTAATTGCGCGAAGAAGTCGTGAGATTCAGGAAGATATGCCTGTAGAACGATTCCAGCTTTCATGGATTCGAATTCGGATTCATCCAATACGCGCATAAATGCTGCAACTGTCATAGGCAGGTCGCGGTACTCCTCCATATCCAAATTAACAAAGACACCATGGTGCTGCGCTTCGCGATAGAGAATGCGCATCTTTTCAGAGACGCGGTCAATAGATCCTGCGACATCGATAATGATGAGTTGGGCAACGATGGATGAAAGTTTGACAGAAATATAATTAACTTCAGGTCGGCGCATCATTTCAAGAATAGATTGGAATCGGATGTCGGCTTCATGATCACCTAGTACCGCTTCTCCTAATACGTTGATGTTGAGCGAAATTCCTTTTTCACTTCGCTTATTCATATGCTTTGCGAGCTTCTCGGATTCAGATGCGAGGATTAAATCTTTAGAGAGCGAGCGAACTCGTTGGTGAACAAGCGCAACTACGGGTGATGGCAAGAGATTAGAAATGACCCCGATGATGTGTAAGCCGATTCCATTGAGTGGCCCAAAGCCAATGATGCTTGCCTTTTTAGCAGCACGGCGGAAAATTCGTGACGATGATTTGATTGATGAAATTCGCATTACTTCATCAGTAAGTGTGATTGTTGCTTCAATCGCCTTAGGATCTTTAAAGAGACGTGCAACACGTTTGCGGTTTGCTTTTTCGCGACGATCGCGCAACTTATCTGATTGCGCCATTAACTCTTTGGTGCGCACAATTGCAGTCGCAGCGAGCGAATCTAGCTTCGCATCAGTCTCAAAGATTGAGGGCATTTAGCAAGGCTATCAAGGGATAAATGCCTTTGCTCGACCTACAAATGTGAGATTAATGCGCGTAAGATTCACATATGAATAACGAGAGCGCGGACGTGACTACAAGAAAATCTAAGAGGATCCACGACCAGGCACCATCTGAACTCTTTGCAGCGTTCATGAAAACTGGATGGACACCTTCAGATCTCAGCGACCTCGAACCTCTCGAAGTAGTCACCTATGCATATTCCAGACGACAAGTCTTATCTGCGGCATTTAAAGGAATGCGTCTTGTCCTACCTGCCGGTGGTTTCAAAGTTCGTGCCAATGACACTGATTACAACTACCGTCCAGATTCCGCCTTTGTCTATTACAGCGGTGTGCAGGGTGCAGATGCAACAGCAGATGCGGTGCTCGTTCTCGAACCATCAGGTGATACGCACATTACATATCTATATATGAATCCTCGCTCTACACGCGACACCGAAGCTTTCTATCGCGATGCAAAGTACGGCGAACTATGGGTCGGACGTCGCTTCACACTTGATGAAGCTAAAGCTCGCTACCAAATTGATACTCGTGCATTGAGTGAGCTCGAAACGTTGCTTAGTGATGGGAAAGAGACTCTCACTCTGCGTGATGTCGATACAAGCGTTGAGAAGAGCGTTAAGAAGCATGATCGCGAAGAGGAATTTACAATCTTTGTTTCAGAGCAACGACTTTGCAAGGATGAATATGAACTCCGCGAAATGCAGCGCGCAGTTGATGCGACCGCTCTTGGCTTTAACGATGTCATCCACGCGATACCATCAGCTATTGAAACTCCGCGCGGTGAACGAGTATTAGACGGCGCTTTTTATGGTCGTGCACGAATTCTTGGAAATGATTTGGGCTATAACACGATTATTGGTGCGGGGTCTCATGCGTGTGTATTGCACTGGATCCGCAACGATGGCGATGTTCGTCGTGGTGAATTAGTTCTTGTCGATGCAGGTGTTGAAATGGAGTCCTTCTATACAGCAGATATCACTCGTACCTTGCCTGTCAACGGAAAATTCTCACCAGCACAACGCGCCCTATATATGTTGGTCTATGAATCACAGCTTGCAGGCTTTGCAGCAATTAAACCTGGCGTGCTCTTCTCTGAGATTAATAAAGCATGCCAAGCGGTATTAGCTAAAGGTCTTGCCGATATGGGCGTACTCACTGTATCTGCAGAAGAGTCAATGAAACCCGAGGTTGGATTACATCGTCGCTGGACCTTGCATGGAGTAAGCCATCACTTAGGTCTTGATGTTCATGATTGTGCACAAGCTCGTCGCGAGGTTTATCGCGATGCACCGCTTCGTGAAGGAATGGTTCTTACTGTCGAGCCAGGGCTTTATATCCAGCCAGATGATGAACTCTTCGCCCCTGAATATCGCGGTATCGGAATTCGTATTGAAGATGATGTTGTTGTCACCGCAGATGGTTGTCGCAATATCTCCGAGAATATTCCGCGCCACCCAGATGAGATTGAAAAGTGGATGAAGGGCCTTCTAGGCAGCTAGAGCAAAGCCCGCTGCAACTGCAGCTATGGAAAGTCCAAATGTAAGAACGAGGTTGATTGCTGTGCGCCTGCGAAATGGCAGGCCATGATCGACATCTAACATAAATGCTGACCACGTTGTAAATGCGCCGCAGAATCCCATGACAAAGTAGTTGGTCTGCGTGTACCCCAAGAAGAATGATCCAATAACGTTAACAATTAATATTCCAACTGGAAATACATACTTTGCTCGGAAGAATTTATCAATCACAAAACGAAGTGGTGCGCCAATTCCTGCACCGAGAATAAATGGAAGCAATCTCATGACTTCGCCTTATCTCGCAGGAGATTGAGAATGAGAAGGCTTACGAGCACAGAAGCAAGTGCATATCCAAAACCTCGTATTGGTGAAGATCCATGCAAAATAAATGCGAGTGAAGAGAGCGTTGTAAATCCGCCAGCGAAACCTGTTACCCAGAAAAGACGTTGGTTGGGCGTTGGTGTCATGCGATAGGCGACAAAGCCCGCGACCAATACACCTAATTGATTGACGACAAAGACGCCGATGGAGAGAGTTGGCAGTGCCTCAATAAATTGCCAGCGAAGAAGTGACCCGGCGATGCCGCCGAGTGCAACGAGCAGAACAGGGAACAGCGTTATGCCCACTTCTTCGTTGACTTAAAGAGCGTTGTGATGACGCTGATGATCAGGGATGCAAAGAGCGCTGACCAGAATCCGGTGATATCGAGCTTTGCACTCCAGCGAGCAGTCAGTGACAACATCGCTGCATTTACAACAAAGAGGAAGAGGCCGAAGGTAACGATGGAGACTGGAAATGTAAGCACCTTAATGATTGATCCGAAGATGCTATTGATAAGTCCAAAGAGAAGTGCAACCCAAAGATACGTGCCGACTCCACCGTTTACTGTGATCCCAGGTACGACGAGAGTTGCTACCCACATTGAGAATGCTAAAACTGCCCAACGTACGAGAATCATTAGTCGCGCTTCTCTCTCCTAAGTAGTCCACTAAACATACGCGCAGGGTCGTACTTGATGTCAACAACGCGCTCTTTCATAGGAATAATTGCGTTATCGGTGATGCGGATGTGCTCGGGACATACCTCAGTACAGCACTTTGTGATGTTGCACATTCCAAGGCCGTGCTCTTCCTGAGCAGTGCGCTTACGATTCTTCAACATATCAAGTGGGTGCATATCAAGCTCTGCGATGCGGATAAAGAATCGTGGGCCGGCAAATGACTTCTTATTCTCTTCGTGATCGCGGATAACGTGACATGTGTTCTGACATAAGAAGCATTCGATGCACTTGCGGAACTCTTGGCTACGCTCGACATCGATCTGTTCCATGCGTGCATCCCCTGGTGCTAAATCTTTCGGATGTTCGTACGCTGGGATCTCCATCGCTTTCTTGTAATTGAAAGAGACATCTGTAACAAGGTCTTTAATAATCGGAAATGCGCGAAGAGGTGTGACAGTAATTGTCTCTTCTTCTGCAAAGGATGAAACCTGTGTCATACAAGCAAGACGCGGCTTTCCGTTGATCTCCATCGAGCACGAGCCACACTTGCCAGCTTTACAGTTCCAGCGAACAGCTAGGTCACCCATCTGTGTTGCTTGAACACGGTGAATAACATCGAGAACAACTTCGCCCTCGTTGACATCTACCTGTACATCTTTGAGACCGCCATCGGTTGCGTCCCCTCGCCAGATGCGAAGATTAAGTTTGCGTGCCATTAGTTGGAACCGCCTTTCGCAATTTCTGCCGGAGTCATGTACTTCTCGAGTTCGTGAACATCAAAGAGATCAAAGAGCTCTTTTGGAATTACAGGAAGTGCTTGCGCCTTGACAGTGACGTGGTTCCCATCGAAAGATGAGATGTGGTTGACCTGACGCCAGGTGCTATTCATTCCTGGGAAATCTTCACGTGTATGTCCGCCACGTGATTCTTCGCGCAGCAGCGCAGACTTCGCAGTTGATTCAGCAACTAACAACATATTGTCGAGATCAAATGCCAAGTGGAATCCTGGATTGAACTTACGTCCACCAGCGACTGCAACGTTCTTACTGCGAGCACGGATATCGGCAATCTTTGCGATTGCATCGACAATTTCGTCGCGAGTACGAATGATTCCTACCAAGTTATGTGTGACTTCCTGCAATTCGGCGTGAAGTGAGTATGAATTCTCCCCACCT
>CAIMXQ010000056.1 GCA_903845465.1 uncultured Actinomycetes bacterium | reverse complement strand
TCACAAGCTCAATGAGATTGCAGCTATTGCAGATAAGACCACGATCCTGCGTGATGGGGCTGTCATTGAAACTCTCGATATGAAGAGAGACTCAGTCGATCAAGAGCGCATTATTAAGGGCATGGTTGGTCGCGAGATGAATAATCGCTACCCAGTAGGTGAATCAAAGATCGGGGAAGAGATCTTTAGAGTCGAAAATTGGATGGTTCACCACCCTGATGACTCGACTCGTGTTGTGGTGGATAACGCCTCACTGCATGTAAATGCCGGTGAAATCGTAGGACTTGCTGGAATTATGGGCGCTGGCCGTACCGAACTCGCCCGAAGTGTCTTCGGTCGAAGTTGGGGAATCGGTATCTCCGGAAAGGTCTTCGTCAGAGGCAAAGAGATTCATATCAAGAATATCCGTGATGCAATCGATGCAGGAATCGCCTACTCAACCGAAGATCGTAAGCGTTTTGGGCTAAACCTCATTGATGACATTAAGCGCAATATTTCTCTTGCGTCGCTCGATAAATTCACAAAGCGTGGCCTAGTAAATGCCAACGAAGAGTACAAAGTGGCGAGTGAATACCGGACTTCGATGAACATTAAAGCGCCATCTCCAAACTCGATTGTCGGCAAACTCTCTGGGGGCAACCAGCAGAAGGTTGTCTTGAGCCAATGGATCAATGTGAATCCTGAGGTTTTAATTCTCGATGAACCGACCCGCGGAATCGATGTCGGAGCAAAATATGAGATTTATACAATCATCCAAGAGTTAGCTGCTCAAGGCAAAGCGGTCCTTGTTATCTCGAGCGAGCTCTCTGAGTTGCTTGGAATCTGTAACCGAATTTATGCCATCGCCGAAGGAAAAATCACCGGCGAAGTTGCTCGAAAAGATTTTTCACCCGAACTACTTATGAAATATATGACCATGACAAAGGAAGCGACCAATGCCTAATCCACTTGAGAAGATCAATGACCGCGTAAGTAATCTTCGTACACGATTAGGGGGCGTCGACCTTCGCCAGAACGCGATCTTTATTGCGCTCTTGGTCCTCATCACCTTCTTCGCGATTACCTCTCCAAACCATGCATCGATCACACCTGACAACTGGTCGAACTTAGTTGTGCAGAATGGTTACATCTTGGTTCTCGCTATCGGCATGGTGATGGTCATTATCGCTGGCCATATTGATCTTTCAGTGGGATCTGTTGCTTGTTTTATTGGCGCAGCTGCAGGAATCTTGGCTTGCCGCCCACTTGAACAGACCGGTTGGGCCTGGCTCCCAAAGATTCCTTGGGCAGTTGCACTTATCGGGGCGATCTTTATCGGTGGACTTGTGGGAATGTGGCAGGGTTTCTGGATTGCCTATGTAGGTATTCCTGCCTTTATCGTGACCCTTGCTGGCATGTTGCTCTTCCGCGGTTTGGCGCTCGTCCTTCTCCAAAGTTCAAATATCGGACCGTTCCCAGATTCATTTAGATTAATCGGAAATGGCTTCGTCGATAAGGCAAATTACCTTGGACATAATCTTGGAATGAAGAATTACAACGCAGCTGCACTCGCCATCACAGCAGTTGGCGTAGTTGCTCTTCTGATCCAGTCAGTTGCAATGCGACGTGGGCGTATCAAGTACAACCAGCCTGTTGAGCCTCGTACATGGTTCTTCGTCAAGAATATTCTTCTCGCAGCGATGATTGCCTACGTTGGTTTCCAACTAAGCCAAGCAAACGGAATTCCTTGGACTCTCGTACTTCTCGTCTTTCTCGTGATTATCTATACAACCGTGATGAAGAAGACAACTTTTGGTCGTCATATCTATGCGATTGGTGGAAACCTTCACGCTGCTGTTCTCTCTGGAATTAACGTTCGTCGAGTGAACTTCTGGCTCTTCGTCAATATGGGTGCCCTTGCAGCGTTATCTGGTGTCCTGGTTGTTGCTCGCATGAACTCTGCGGTTCCAAAAGCAGGAGATGGATTCGAACTTGAAGCGATCTCATCTGTCTTTATTGGTGGAGCATCAGTACAAGGTGGCGTTGGAACTGTCACAGGCTCGATGGTCGGCGGAATGATCCAAGGAATCCTTGGAAACGGTATGAACCTCAACTCAATCGGTATTGAGTATCAGATGACCACAAAGGGTCTTGTGCTTCTTCTCGCTGTTGCCTTCGATGTGTGGAGCAAGAAGCGCACTAAATAATCCGCAAATCCAGTACCTACAGGCTTTACTAACTAGAGGATTTTCATGACAAAGCAGATTTGGTTTTTAACCGGTAGTCAGGATCTTTACGGCCCAGAGACGCTAGAACAGGTCGCGGTTCAGTCAAAGGAAGTCGTTGCAAAGATCTCTCAGGGACTTTCTGCTCCTGTCGAAATCGTATGGAAGCCAACTCTCAAGAACACTCCAAATATCAAGCAGGCGATGCTCGATGCTTCAAGTGACCCAGATTGCCTCGGTGTTATTACCTGGATGCATACATTTTCACCTGCAAAGATGTGGATCCAAGGACTTGATCTATTAAGAAAGCCATTACTTCACCTACATACCCAAGCTAATCAATCACTGCCATGGTCAACGATTGATATGGATTTCATGAACCTCAATCAAGCAGCTCATGGCGATCGCGAATATGCGCATGCTGTTGCTCGCGTGGCTATTCCTCATAAGGTGGTCGTTGGCGATCCTGGATCTACCGATGTGAAGAACCGCCTTGATGCATGGCTCTGGGCAACAATTG
>CAIMXQ010000055.1 GCA_903845465.1 uncultured Actinomycetes bacterium | reverse complement strand
GTTAAATTGTAAGCATTGGTCTCAAGTGCGCCTGCTTTATCGAGATTTCCACCAACGAAAGTCTCTTTAAACATTTGGTGTGAGTCCGAGTTAGCTGTAATCCACCATGGCTTTCCTTCGGCGAGTAATGAATCCCAAAGTCCACCTACGCGCGCTGTAGCCCAATCGAATCCACCATAAGTGCGAAGCGGGTTCTCTGTCGCATTTGCTCGGTAGCCTGCGTATGAGTACTTCTCATCAAATGCATTGTCGTAGTAACCACGACCTGAACCTGGACCACCATCTTTCGTAGAAATACCAGCTGCTTGGTGTCCTGGTGCGCCTTCCCAACCCATTGCGATTCCAGGTGCTGCATCACGCCACGCGCGAACTTCTGCGGGGGAATCAAGTCCCTTACGTGTTGGGTGATTTGCAAACATAAGAGCCATTGGTACAACACCAGATTTGACTTGATCTGCAAGCCATTTCAAACCAGCGACTGCATATGGTTCACCATCTGATGCATTTGCATTTGTAATTTTCTTCGCATCGGCAAGAACTGTGCCATCAAAAAGTAACTCAAATTGTTTGAGAATACTTGGGGTTGTGCTGTGTGGTGGCAAGATTACTGTCGCGTGCTCTGCACCAGGTACGTTCCATTCAAGGCCTTGGAAGATTGCTGTGTTGCCATAAACACGGCGGGCAGCTGCGATATCAGGTGTAATCATGTCAACGGAATACTTTTGGTGGGCAGTTCCGCCATGGTCTGTAATAACCATCCAGTCGAGACCGTACTCAGTTCCCTTGCTAACCTGCTTATCTACTGTGTGCATCGCATCGCGAGAATATTGAGTGTGAATATGGTGGTCACCTGATAGGTGAAAGCGGTATGGCTTCCATGGGTTGACCGTGCGCTTGTGTGCATCGAGTTTCGTGGTTGCACCGGCTGGGGCTGCACCGAGTGGTGCAAGAGCTGCGGCTCCTGCTGCTGCGCCGAGTGCTCCCATAAGCCCGCGACGTGTCAAAGTTAAATCATCTATTGGGCGATCTGATTCGTCCCAGTTATTGCGTGTTGAATTATTTTCAGTTGAAGAATGATCGTGTGAATGTCCTTCGCACATGAAGTAAACCTTTCCTAGTAAGTGAAGGAAAAATAACTTTCTAGAGATACAAGGGAGGAAAATCCGAACGACTAATGAGTGAACATCATCTCCCAGCGGGTTAACACTAGGGAAACTACATCACTTTTGAGCGCGTAAAAGAGTTGCCAAATTTATTTGTGGGATCGAGGGCTTGAACCAGCGCCTGAAACTCGCCCATCTTTGGATATACGTTCTTTAGATATGTGGCATCTGCCGTGAAAACTTTGCCCCAATGTGGGCGGTAATTAAATGGTCTCAGTGCTGCTTCTACCTTTTCAATAACAGGATAAATAGCATCAAGCTTCTTCCACGTAAAGTGAATTGCAAGGCAATCTCGTTCGAAGGCTCCACTGAGCCACAGGTTATCTGCGGCGAATGTACGCAGCTCTGTAATCCATAAGAGTGGTGTGATTTCGGCGCCTAATTGGGAAATAGCCTCAATAGCGGCCGATGAATCTTTACGGTCTACAAAGAATTCGGTCTGGATCTCTTCGCCAACACTTGGTATGAAGTCAAGTTTGAAGTGCGGTAAACGCTCGTGCCAATTTCCTGGGGCTCCGAATTGCTCTGTACACGCCACAGGATCTACAGATGGGATTGGGTGAAACTTCTTATCTGCCTTTTCACTCCCACCGATACTTTCAGGGATTTCTTCACTGTCACGGAATTTGCACCAAAGATTTCCAACCTGTGCGCTGCTCCAATCGGTGAAGTAGCTGACGCTATATGCGCTACCCATGATCTGATCAAAGTTACGTTGCAGGATATCGAGAGGAATTTCTGGATAAATAACTTGGCGAACTGTAAAGGTGGGTTCAATCTTCAACTCATATTGATAAACAATTCCACC
>CAIMXQ010000054.1 GCA_903845465.1 uncultured Actinomycetes bacterium | reverse complement strand
GACAAATTGGGAATCCGCAAAGAAGTCGGAGTAGATCGTATGTACTGCCTCTGTCGAAATCTCTTTCGTAAGCTTTGCAGTAATAGTAGAAAGGATTCCTCTTGGCATAGGAGCAAGAATGGGCGTAAATGAAATCTTTGTGTCAACGCCGGAAATCTTGGTCAGGGCCTGTTCAATCTCTGGGGTGTGTTGATGTACTCCCCCAAATTTATACGAGGTAAGAGAACCTGCTACCTCACTTGCAATCAGTTTGATCTTCGCGCTTCTACCTGCACCTGTTGTGCCTGAAGCTGCTACAACCACTACATCAGTTAAATCTGCAATATCCGCTGCAGGAGCAGCACCCAGCGCAATCGATGTTGCATAACACCCAGGATTAGCAACCTTGGTTGATTTCTTCACCAGAGATCTAAAAGGCTCAATATCTGCAAGCCCGTAAGTCCAGGCTCCCGCATAATCCCCACCGTAATATTTAACCCACGCTTGCGCATCTTCTAATCTGTAATCAGCACCGAGATCCACAACCTTCACCGTTGCTGGAAGCTGAGAAATGATCTTTGCAGACTCTCCATGTGGAAGCGCTAAGAAGACGAGCTCGCATGTAGACAAATCTTTAGGAGGAAATGAACTGAACTTCTCTCCAGCATAACTCTGCAATTGAGGATGTACCGACGTGATCTGCTCTCCCGCATTGGAATGCGCGGTAATTGCAATTACTTCGAAATGGGGATGCAAGGCGAGAAGACGCAGGAGCTCGCCCCCTGCATAACCGCTAGCTCCAATGACACCGATTTTCATAGTCGTACAATAGCATATTTATGCAATCAAGTGCATATTTATGCAGTACGGAGAATAGCCCCTGTGGCTTTAACGGCGGCAGCGACTGCGGATTCCCGCATGGCCGTGACTTCTGCGCCGGTCAGCGTGCGATCGGGCGCTCGGAATACCAATGAGAAAGCGAGTGAAATCTTTCCATCGCCCAGTTTGTCGTAGCGATCAAAGAGAGTGATGGATTCAAGGAGCTCGCCAGCACCTGCCCGAAGTGCCGTCTCCACTTGGGCTGATGTGACATCTGCGTCAACAATGAGCGCAACATCTTGGAGGGCTGCAGGCATAGTGCCAACAGTTGTTGGACGAACAAGGCCTGAATCTGGGAGCGCACTTAGGCCCACAGCAAAGGCGACTGAACGTTCAGGCAATCCATATTTTGCAACGATGCGTGGGTGGAGCTCGCCGGCATGTGCGACAGCCTTGCCATCAATAATGAGTTCTGCACAGCGACCAGGATGCCATGGAGCAAAGTCAGAACGTTTTACAGTCCATTGAAGATTACACAGTTGCAGGATGTCTTGCGCGTATGCGATTGCATCTTGCCATGTATATGCGCGAGCTTTGCCTTGCCAATCTTCATTCTCAACTTTTCCAACCAAGAGTCCAGCAACGTGATACGCCTGAGGAGGAACGCTTGCAAAGATTTGATCGATGATCTTCTGGTCAGGTCGCTTGGAAATATCTGGCGAGATGAATGGAACCAATTTTTGTGAACTACGGAAAATTGAGCCCATCTCGAAAATAGCGAAATCTTTTGCGCCGCGGCTGATATTGCGCTGTGCAACTTCAACCAGACCTGGAACGAGATGCACACGCATCAATGGAAATTCTTCAGACATAGGATTCGCAATTCGATATGTTGCAGCGCGTTCGCCGACAAAGCCCATCGAATCAATAGTCTCTTGATTTGTAAATGGAAAGGTCTGTACCTCAGCTAACCCTCGACTTGCCAGCATCTGCGCTATCGCACGACGACGCTTCTGCGTTGGAGTAAGAGATGCGTGCAATGGACGAGGCGGCAAGATAGATGGAATCTTGTCGTAGCCAATCATGCGCGCTACTTCTTCGGTGAAGTCAGCAGGTGTAAGAAGATCTGAACGCCATGCAGGCGGATCTACCTCAAAGCTCTTCTCATTGACATCACACCCGATGGTTCGAAGAACCTCGGCGATCGTGGCAGGTGCCACTTCAACGCCCAGTGTGCGAGATATATAAGCCGGATCAAGCTTTACGACAGGTGAGAAAATAGGTTCCCCATCGACAACGGTTGCAACATGGACTGCTGAACTGTTTTCAGTCAGCAATTGCACAAAGCGAGCAGAGGCATATTGAGCGAGGGAGGGATCAACGCTGCGCTCGAGGCGTCGCGATGCTTCAGATGACAACTTATGACGACGTGAATTCTTTGCAACGCAAATGGGATCAAAGCGCACTGCTTCGAGGGCTATCTCTGTAGTTGTTTCAGAAATCTCAGAGGTTGCACCACCCATAGTTCCTGCAAGTGCGAGTGGTTGCGCATCATCACAGACCATGAGGTCATCGGGATCGAGTTGGCGCACTTGGCCATCGAGAGTCGTGAAAGGTTGAGCCTTACCTGCGCGCTTAATGGTGAGGCCACCTTTGATCTTTGATTTATCAAATGCATGGAGCGGCTGACCTAATTCGAGCATTACATAGTTGGTGACATCGACAACGAGTGAGATTGAGCGCATCCCCATCTTCTCGATACGACGGCGCATCCATAGCGGAGTAGTTGCTGAAGAATCGAAATGTGAAAGTGTGCGCAGGTAGAAGACAGAGGCGGTCGACTTGTCTTCAATTTTTGCCGTTACTCCCTTTCCGGTCTCGGCAAATGTAAGTTTGCGCAAAGCGTCGACCGGATCTGTGTATTTCAGTCCCAGAGAACCCGCAACTTCACGAGCGATTCCGCGGATGCTCAGTGCATATCCACGATCAGGATTGACTGCTACATCGAAGATGATGTCATTGATCATCAGACCTGCGATTGCATCATCGCCAATTTTTACTGTGCCTTCTGCAAAGGTCATAATCCCCGAATGATCATCACCCAAACCTAGTTCGCGAGCAGAACAGATCATGCCGTTAGAAGTTTTGCCATAAGTCTCGCGTGCACCGATTGCGAAGTCTCCTGGCAATACTGCGCCCGGAAGTGCTGCCACAACGAGGTCACCCACTACAAAGTTTGTAGCTCCGCAAATAACGAAGCGAGTCTCTTTCTCGCCGCAATCGATTCCGACATATCGAATCGGTTTCTTAAACTCGGTGATTTCCTCAATGCTCAAAACCTTTGCAAATACGAGCGGGCCAGTTAAATCAGCGCCTTGCTTGATGATCTCTTCCACTTCAAATCCGACGCGAATGAGTCCATCAGAAATCTGCTCGGCGGTGATCGATGTGGGAATATCGACGAACTCTTTGATCCACGATAAAGGTGCGCGCATTTAGAGTCCAACTCCAAACTGGCGAGTGAAACGCAGGTCGCCTTCAACGATGTCGTGCATATCAGTGATTCCATGACGAACCATCAGTGTGCGTTCGAGCCCCATTCCAAATGCAAAGCCGCTATAGATATCTGTGTCGATTCCGCAGGGAGCGAGAACCTTTGGATTGACCATTCCGCAACCGCCCCATTCGATCCAGCGATTATTGAAGAAGATATCTACTTCAGCACTTGGTTCGGTAAATGGGAAGAAGGATGGACGAAGACGCGTTGTTACATCGGGACCAAACATGTGTCGAGCAAAGTTATCGAGAGTTCCCTTGAGGTGAGCCATCGTGATTCCCTTATCAACGACAAGGCCTTCTACTTGATGGAATACAGGGCTATGTGTTGCATCGAGTTCGTCGGCGCGAAATGTTCGACCAGGACAGATGACATAAATTGGTGGCTTTTGCGTCAACATCGTGCGAATCTGAACAGGTGATGTATGCGTACGCAGAACTACTCCGGATTCTACAGGTTCGATAAAAAATGTATCTTGCATAGTGCGCGCTGGGTGGTCGGCAGGAATATTGAGAGCATCAAAGTTGAGCCACCCGGATTCGAGCTCTGGACCTTCTTCAACGGCATAACCTTGTTCGATAAAGAAATCAGAGATCTCATTTTTGATGATAGAGATTGGGTGCAGACCACCTCGGTGAGTGCGCAGGACGGGCAAAGTAATATCAACAACTTCTTCGAGTAGAACCTTGGCATCGCGAGAAGCTTCAAGTTTTTCAGTAGCGCTGGCAAGTGCCTGGGCAATTGCAGCCTTTGCATCGCCAATGAGTTTTCCGGCTGACGCTTTCTCTTCTGGAGAGAGAGTTCCGAGTGAACGGCTTGCAAGTGAGATTGGAGCCTTATCGCCTGTGTGGGCTAAACGTGCGACCTTGAGTTGATCGAGGTCAGCTGCGGCAGAGAAAGCTTTCTGAGCATCGCTAATCCACGATGCGATATCTGCCGGATTCATGGAGGTAATTCTAACCTGCCACCTTTGAAGAAAGGGTGAACATAACGATGGAAGCGGCAGCAGATAAGTTGAGACTCTCGGCACGTCCGGCCATTGGAATAGTCACTTCAGTAACGCTTGCTCCCAGCGCTGCTGCATCTACTCCCCTGGCTTCATTTCCAAAGATCGCTACGCAATCTCCAGAAACCGAGATATCCAGAATTGATTTCTTTGCATGGGAAGAGAGAAGAAATTTGGCAATTGATGGGAATTGCTTATCGACGCGATTAAATGCAATACCTTCAAATACTGGAATGTTCCATAGAGAACCAGCAGTCGCACGAACGACCTTAGGTGAGTACATATCGACTGAGTCGGGTGATGTGATCACAGCTGAAATGCCCATAGCATCGGCGGTACGCAGAATTGTTCCAGCGTTTCCGGGGTCTTGAATTTCATGCAAGTAGATAAATCGCGAAGAACCTGTGGCCGATAATTCTGCAAAGTCGACATCAGGTTTGTAACAGAGTGAGATTAAACCCTGTGGTGAGACGGTATCTGACATGGCTTTCATAACCGCGTCGCTTACTTCAATGATCTCAACGCTCGTAAGGTCGAGCTCAGAAATTTTTGAGAGGCCAGATTCTGTACCGTAGAGAAGCTTTAATTGCGGCCCGCTGTTTGATGTCAGAGCCTCGCGTGCACATTGCACACCTTCGGCGACAAAGAGGCCTTGTTCTCGACGCTCCTTTGCACCCTTAGAACCAATAAGAGCCTTCACTCGCGCAACATGTGGCGAGTGAAGGCTCTCAATCATTGGTATGTATTACTTATGCTGCAGGAAGGTTCTTGCGTGAAACATCCACGAGAACCTTAAATGCTGCTGGATCATTCGTTGCGATATCTGAAAGAACGCGACGATCTACTTCAAGGCCAGATGCCTTGAGACCCTGAATGAAGCGGTTGTATGTCATTCCATTTTCGCGAGCTGCAGCGTTAATACGCTGAATCCATAGCTGACGGAAATCGCCCTTCTTATCTTTACGATCGTTGAAGGCGTAAACCATTGAGTGCGTAACTTGCTCCTTCGCCTTTGTGAAAAGACGTGAACGTTGACCGCGATATCCGGCTGCACGCTCAAGAGTTGTGCGACGCTTCTTTGCTGCGTGTACTCCGCGCTTGACTCTCATTGGTCGACTCCCTTACTTCAAACCAAGCATGCGCTTGGCTGTCATTGTGACTGTTGACTTTGCTGATGATTCTTGGCTCAAACGACGAGTAACGCGTGATGACTTGTGCTCCAAAAGGTGGCGCTTGCCTGCACGCTCGTGCATGATCTTTCCTGTACCTGTGACGCGGAAGGTCTTCTTCGCACCACTGTGGGTTTTCATCTTTGGCATTTATCTTCTCCTGTTACTTCGTCGTTGTGAAAACTAGTGTGCAGCTGCTTCTTCTTCAGCAGCCTTTACTTTGGCAGCTCGCGCCGCCTTCTGTTCTGCTACCGCTTCCGTCTTCTTCTTCGTTGGTCCTAGGACCATCGTCATCTGTCGACCTTCTTGCTTAGGAGCGAACTCCACGAATGCAATCTCTTTCACATCTTCTGCAAGACGTTGCAAGAGTTTGAACCCAAGCTCTGGACGTGTTTGTTCACGGCCACGGAACTTCATCGTGATCTTTACCTTGTCGCCACCTTTGAGGAATTTCTCGACTGCTGAGCGCTTAGTCTCGTAATCGTGATTTTCGATCTTTGGTGTCATTCGCACTTCCTTCACCACAATGTGGGTCTGGTTCTGACGTGCTTCGCGAGCTTTCTGTGCCTCTTGGTACTTGTACTTGCCGAAGTCCATGATCTTGCACACTGGCGGATTTGCTTCGGGCGCGATCTCAACGAGATCTAATCCGATTTCATCTGCCATTGCTAGCGCTGCTTCGATATCTACTACTCCAACTTGTTCACCGGTGTAATTGATGAGACGAATCTGGGGTGTGCGGATACGGTCGTTAATGCGCGGCTCTGTTGTGATTTCTGCTCCTATGTTCGGTTCTTGAGTATCCAAGTTGCCGCAGAAATCGCGCACCGCATAGAGAGAGTAAAACCTTTGACAGGTCTACTTCCGACTAACCAATCCGCCGAAGCAGTAGAGGTGGGAGCGGTGAGCTCCTCTTGCAGCAGCCGAGGCTACTGGTCTGTGGGTAAGGCTACCTGACCGGGCTGGGAATAGAAAATCCGTGCGTAAATCTAGCTAGCGTTATGCGCCCATTCCATGTAGCCCGCCATCGACATGGATGATTTCCGCTGTCGTCTTTGGGAACCAATCACTTAAGAGAGCCACTGCTGCTTTTGCTGCAGGAACGGGATCTGTGACATCCCATTCGAGAGGGCTGCGATCGTTCCAGACCTTTTCAAATTCATCGAAGCCCGGAATTGATTTAGCAGCCATCGTGCGAATAGGACCTGCTGCAACAAGGTTGATGCGAATATTTTCAGCGCCAAGGTCGCGCGCTAAGTAGCGAGATGTGGATTCAAGAGCTGCCTTTGCAACGCCCATCCAGTCGTACTTGGGCCATGCAACCTGAGCATCAAAGTCGAGACCTACTACTGATGCACCGTCTTTAAAAGTTGGTTTGCACGCCATCGTCAATGACTTAAGAGAGTATGCCGAGATGTGAACTGCAGTTGCAACATCTTCCCAAGCAGTATTAAGGAAGTTGCCACCCAGTGCTGCCTCGGGTGCAAATCCAATGGAGTGCACAACGCCATCGAGATGTGGCACATGTTTCTTTACTTCGGCGGCCAATCCATCGAGGTGCTCTTGATTGGTCACATCGAGTTCGATGATTGGCGGAGTGTGTGGAAGTCGACCCGCAATACGAGTCGTCAGACTGAGTGCGCGGCCAAAACCCGTGAGCACTACAGTGGCGCCTTCTTCTTGTGCAATCTTGGCAATATGAAATGCGATAGAGCCATCGGTGAGAACGCCAGTGACAAGAATATTTTTACCTTGAAGGATGCCCATAATTAGTGACCCATTCCTAATCCGCCATCAACAGGAATGATGGCACCGGTGATATAGCTCGCTTGAGGAG
>CAIMXQ010000053.1 GCA_903845465.1 uncultured Actinomycetes bacterium | reverse complement strand
GGAATCGGCGCATATTCACGATGTGATCGACGTGTTCGATATCTACGGGGCACTCTTCAACGCATGCACCGCATGATGTGCAGGACCATAAGACATCGAGATCAATAGGTGCATTTTCGCCAACAAGGTTCTCGGTCTCAATAACCTTTGCCATCGCGTGATCGCGCATAGCCATAATCAATAATTTTGGAGAGAGCGGTTTATCTGTATGCCACGCAGGACATTGTGATTGGCAGCGACCACACTCGGTACAGCTGGTCATATCCAGCAAGCCCTTCCACGAAATATCACCGCGTGTACCAAGACCGAAGACATCATCTTCTGCAGGATCTTCGAAGTTAACTGGCTTTCCTTTAGAAAGCATTTCTGGGAGTGCGCCGAGCGCTGGCTTATCAATATTGCGCTTGTAATAGATATTAAAGAATGCCAAGAAGCGGTGCCATGCAATACCCATTGTCAGATTTGATGCAATAACGATGAACCATGCCATCGATACGACGATTTTGATTGCGGCAACTATTTCAATTGTCTTCTCAAGGGAAGGCTTCGACATTGATTGGAAGGCAAGAACAGCTGGCCATGAGATTGCGTAGTGCCAGTTCCAACTACTTTCACCTGCGAGTGCACCTTCTAAGCCACGAAGTGCAATGACACAGAAGACAATTGCAAGAATTGTTGCTTCAATGTAATACGCCTTGCCCATCCCCGAACCACTAAAGCGATTGAGCATGCGAAAGCGCGTTACCTGGCGAATTCCAATCAAGGTAACAATGCTGACACCAGTCAAGGCTGCGATTACTTCTGCAAAGAGTTCATATCCAACGAAGTGGCCAATAAGTGGAAGTGCGAAATTAGGATTGATAACTTGGCCATATGCAGTAACAAGTGTTCCGAAGAGTGCACCGAAACCGATCATGACAAACCAGTGTGCAATTCCTGTGCCGGTGAAGTTGAGCATCTTGGTATGGCCCAAGACTTCTTTGAGCATATTTTTCAAGCGCGCAGATTTAGCGTTGCTTCGCGTTGGATCTGGTTGTTGCTTCTTATAGATGGCAATTAATTGGCGCACTCGTACTGTTAAGAGAATGAGTGCAAAGACTGTAATCAGGTACGAGATTGTTCCAAGTACCAGCTTCATGACTGGAAGTGTAGAACTAGCGCCATTTAGTCGCGAGGCTAAAGCCAACCGCGATAAAGCTAAATCCAATGATCATGTTCCATGCGCCGATACCCGGAATTGGATACGAAGTCTGCGTGATGTAGAAGATGACGATCCAGAGCAGGCCAATGAGGAAGTTAGCGACCATCACCGGGGCGAGCCACGATGGAGACTCGAGGAGAGGTGATACTTCTTCGATGTGGTGCTGTTCTTCGTGAGCGTGCTGCTCCTGAACCTTCTTACGCAATTTCGACTTTGGCATGGGGCCTAGGTTACAGCACAATTACGGCATGGCTCGAATCCTCGTCATCGATAACTATGACTCGTTCGTCTTCAATTTGGTGCAGTATCTGCAGCAATTGGGCGCCGAGTGCACTGTGGTTCGCAATGATGAAGTAGGCGCAGCCGAAGCTGCCAATTATGACGGAGTTCTTATTTCTCCAGGACCTGGCACTCCAGATAAAGCTGGAGTCAGTATTGCGATGATCAATTTCTGTGCAGAAAAATCTATTCCGCTATTTGGAGTATGTCTGGGCCACCAAGCAATTGGCGAAGCATTTGGCGCAACTGTTTCACGCGCACCCGAATTGTTGCATGGAAAGACATCACAAGTCATTCACAACGGAACTGGCGTACTCGCAAATCTCCCTTCACCATTTACTGCAACTCGCTACCACTCACTCGCCGTAGAGCGTGACACTGTTCCTGCCGTACTTGAAATTACGGGCGCAACTGAAACCGGTGTTGTGATGTCACTACGTCACACATCTTTGCCAATCGAGGGCGTGCAATTCCATCCGGAATCAGTGTTGACTGAACATGGACATCTGATGCTTGCTAATTGGTTGGTGAAATGTGGAGACGTTGAAGCACCTAAGCGTGCCGTTGGATTGTCACCAGTAGTTGGCAGTTCGAATTAATTTGTAATGTCTGCAATTACGGTTGCTTATTAATCGTAATCGTTACTGACTTACCAATAGTTTGTGTAGTTCCTGCATCTGGTGCCTGCCTGATAACAACACCAAGTGGTTGTGTTGCATCGTAATCGTAAAATTCTTTAATAAGGAAGCCTGCCTGAATCAATAGCGTCTTGGCTTGGATTGATTCAACGCCAATCAAATTCGGAACAGTAACTTCACCACTTGCGATAGTTAGAATCACGGCGCTTCCCGCAGTGGTAACTGATCCAACAGGCGGGCTCACGTCAAGAACGGTTCCTTGTGGTTGATCTGATGGCATTGCAATAGTTTGTGAAACTAGGAGACCGACAGATGTCAGCGTAGTGCGCGCATCAATGAGGGACATTCCGATAAGGCCATCAGGAACGATTGCGTCTCCCGGACCATCAGAAACAGTCAGCACTACAGAAGATCCAGATTTAGCTCGCGTTGTGGCAAGTGGCAATTGGCTAGCAACTCGATCCTTTGGAATCGCACCATCGTGAGCATGTTTAATGGTGACTGAATAATCTGCGAGAAGTGCTCGTGCCATATCTTCACTTAAGCCAACAACATTGGGTACTTCAGGTTGGTTACCTGAAGAGTTTCCGCTGAGCAAGAAACCAGTGATGGATAGGGTTATGGCAGCCATAAATGATCCGCCGAAGACGAGCGCAGAACGCCGCGTGAGAAATGGTTTCTTTGCGATCTTTGTAGTGACCACTTCACCTGCTCGCACCTTTGCAATGTCATCGAGCATTGCTTGCGCACTTTGATAACGATTTTCGGGCTTCTTAGAGAGCGCGACAGCTAATACTGTTTCAATTCCTTCAGGAAGGTCGCTCTTAATAGTGCGCACAAGAGGTGCGATATTTGAAGCATGCTGGAATGCGATTGATACAGGTGTTTCTCCAGTAAATGGTGGTTGCCCTGTAAGAAGTTCAAAGAGGAGACAACCGGTGGAGTAAATATCACTTCGTGAATCTGCAGGTTCGCCTACTGCCTGTTCGGGAGAAAGGTATTGCGCAGTACCAACAACGTTCCACGTGCTTGTAAGTGTTGCACCAAGGTCATCCATTGCACGTGCGATGCCGAAGTCCATGACTTTCACATCGCCCTTATCTGTAATCATCACATTTGCAGGCTTAATATCTCGGTGCACGATGTGACGTGCATGCGAGTACTCAAGCCCAGTAAGAATTCCTTCTGCGATTTCAAGGGCACGATTAAGTGGAAGTCTTTCTCCGTTATGAACAATCTGCCGAAGCGTGTGGCCAGATACAAGCTCCATCACAATGTATGGCGCAGGTTCTTCACCAGAATCATAGACAGCAACAATTGCCGGATGGTTAAGTCCCGCAGCAGCTTTAGCTTCTTTACGGAAACGCGCTACGAATGCAGGATCTTTCGCAAGATCGCTACGAAGAATTTTGATTGCAACTTCACGCGATAATCGTTGATCTTGCGCAATATAGACATCTGCCATTCCGCCGGTACCAATCATTTCACCGAGTAGATAGCGCCCGCCTAGCAATGAGTTCATCACTGTGCTGCTCCGATCTTCTCAATTTTTTCTGGTTGCGGTTCGACAACTAAATCTGCAATTACTACTGTGACATTATCGGGTGCACCGTTGATATATGTTGCATCGATAAGAGCTGCGACAGCTTCATCTCGATCTTTGCCCTTCATCAATGATTTGATCTCTTTCTCAGTGAGAACCGAGCTGAGACCATCGCTGCATACTAGGTAGCGATCCTTAATTTTTCCTTCGAATATCGGCAGCGGAAGTTCGAGCTTTCCATCTCCCATAAGGACTTGGGTGAGAACTGATCGCTGGGGATGCGTTGCAATTTCAGACTCGGTGATTGCGCCTTGGCTCAGAAGTTCTTGAATAACAGTATGGTCGACGCTGAGTTGCTCGAGCGAATTGCCTCGCAATCGATATGCCCGTGAATCACCGATGTGCAGCAAGGCAACTTTGTCACCGCGCAAGAAGAGTGAAGTTAGCGTTGTACCCATCCCGCTAAGTTCTGGATTATCTGCAACCGCTTCTTTGATATCTGTATCAATAGAGTAGATCGAGTTGAGATAGATATCGTCAGCTGACTCTGCATCGATATCTGCGGTTGCAAAGACTTGAGATAGTTCTGATAAAGAAGTCATTGCTATTCGCGATGCGACTTCACCAGCTGCGTGGCCACCCATTCCATCTGCGACGGCAATCAAGTGTGGAGAGACAACACCGCTATCTTCATTGCCGTTTCGCACCAGGCCAACTGCAGAACGTGCAGATGTTGCGAAGTAGAGCTGGCTCATGTGGGTAAGCCTAATCTCTTTGCTACTCTCGGTCTCATGCTTATCTATGCTCACCGCGGTGCCAGCGCTGATTTTCCAGAGCTCACTCTCGCTGCATACGAAGGCGCAGTCGCACAAGGGGCCGATGGCTTTGAATGCGATGTTCGATTAACCAAGGATGAAGTCCCAGTTCTCTGGCACGACGCGACGATGCTTGCACGTGCAGCCAACCGAGGTTTGATCGCAGAGATGACATATAAAGAGGTATCTCGTGCTTACCCGCAGATCCTCACACTCGATGAATTTCTCGCATTTGCGGTGAAAAGTAAGAAAGGTGTCTTAATCGAGACGAAACATCCGGTTTTATCCGGCAATCGGATTGAAGAAGTTGTTGTCGAAAAACTGACGACAACTAAGGGAATTGAGAAGATTGATGTTTCAGTGATGTCTTTTAGTTGGTTTGCAATCGAAAAGATGAAGAGATTAGATCGCACAATCCCGACAACTTTCTTGATGCATAAGAACACTCCATGGTTTCAAGCAAAGTTGTCATCAGCGAAAACTATTGGCCCCGGAATCAATGAGTTACGCGAAGAACCAATTCGCGCCCAGCGAATCAAAGAGCTTGGGCGCTCGCTCAATGTCTGGACTGTCGATGATGATGCAGATATCAAATTATGTGCGCAGATAGGCGTCGATATTCTCATCACAAATAAGCCGGCACATGCACGCGAGGTACTCAGGTATCCTTAACCAGTGAGCGCCGCCGAAAGCCAGAGATTCGCCTATTTAGGGCCAGTCGGCACATTTACTGAAGCCGCTCTTAAGAAGATTACATGCGATTCCGATGTTCTTATTCCTTATGCAAACGTCACAGCGGCACTCGATGCAGTGCGAAAAGGCGATGCGCAGTTTGCACTAGTGCCGATTGAAAATTCTGTCGAAGGCGTTGTTGCTCGCACACTCGACGAACTTGCAACGGGTGATCCACTCACTATTGCCAGCGAAGTAACTCTTGCTGTCACTTTTGCATTTATGACAAAGCCAGGTGCAACATCAATCAAGCGCATTGGTACACACCCACATGCCGAATCACAGTGTCGCGAATATATTGCCAAGAATTATCCGCATGCAGAGATAGTTGCAACGAACTCAACATCTGCTGCAGCTGAAGCTGTTAGCAAGGGCGAACTCGATGCTGCAATTGCATCAAGTGCTGCTGCTACCCATTTTGGTCTCGAGATTGTGCAAGACAATATTGGCGATAACGATGCCGCTGTAACTCGATTCATCTGTGCCCAGAAACCAGGGTGGATGCCAGAACCAACCGGCAACGATCGCACCTCAATGGCAGTCTTTATCGATATCGATCACGCGGGCGCCCTCCTTGAAATCCTTCAAGTCTTTGCAAAACATGAAGTTAACCTGACATTTATCCAGTCACGTCCAACAGGTCGCGAACTTGGTCACTACCATTTCATTATTGATGTCGAGGGCCATATCAACGACGCTTCCGTCGGAAAGTGCGTTGAAGAGCTCCGCGAGATATGCGATGACATCAGATTCTTAGGTTCTTACCCACGAGAGGTCCGTTCATGATTGATATCAAGTTTCTGCGCGAGAACCCTGATGTCGTCCGCGCTTCACAAAAAGGTCGTGGCGAAAACGTTGAGCTCGTTGATCAGATCATTGCCATTGATGAAATCAAACGTAAAGCGCTAGCTGAATTTGAAACCCTACGCCAAGAGCAGAACGTTCTCTCTAAGAACGTAGGTGCTGCAAAAGGTGATGAAAAAGCTGCGCTCCTTGCTAATGCAAAAGAGTTAGCAGATAGGGTCAAAGCAGCTGATTCAAAGCGTTCAGAGATTGAAGAGCAGGCCAAGCAAATGATTCTGCAACTTTCCAATTTACTTGATACAGATGCACCCATCGGCGGCGAAGAAGATTTCGTCACTATCGAACACGTGGGAACTCCACGCGATTTCACTAAAGATGGATTTGAACCTAAGGATCATGTCGAGCTCGGAAAGTTGCTTGGTGCAATTGATACCGAACGCGGCGCAAAAGTTGCCGGTTCTCGCTCATACTATTTAACTGGCGTTGGAGCACTTCTTGAATTTGCACTCGTTAATTACGCAATTCAAAGCGCGTTAAAGAACGGGTTCTCACCAGTAATTCCACCTGTGCTGGTAAATCCCGCTGCAATGGAAGGCACAGGATTCTTGGGCCAAGCTGCAGAAAATGTTTACCGAATCGAGAAAGATGATGTCTATCTCGTTGGCACATCTGAAGTCCCTCTTGCTGCGATGCATATGGATGAAATTTTGCCTGAAGATAAATTGCCACTTCGATACGCCGGTTACTCATCATGTTTCCGCCGAGAAGCAGGCACATATGGCAAAGACACCCGCGGAATCATTCGCGTTCACCAATTTGATAAAGTTGAAATGTTTACCTTCTGTAAACCAGAAGATGCAAAGGCTGAACATCTGCGCCTATTGCAATGGGAGAAAGATTTCCTCAATGCGATGGAGATTCCATTCCGCGTCATCGATGTTGCATCTGGCGATCTTGGGTCATCTGCCACACGTAAATTCGATATCGAAGCGTGGGTTCCAACACAAGGTGCCTACCGCGAAGTCACTAGTACCTCTAACTGCACCGAATTCCAGGCTCGCCGCTTGAATATTCGCTACAAGGATTCCGAAGGCGCCAAAGCTATTGCAACACTCAATGGAACTCTGGTTGCTATCCCTCGCATGATTGTTGCGATTTTAGAGAATCATCAGAATGCTGATGGAACAGTCAATGTCCCTGCAGCACTTCAACCATTCCTTGGAATGAAGAAATTCGAGCTCGTGTGAGCGTTCACCAACACTTTGAGCGTCGCCCTAAGTTAATTGCTTCAGATCTCGATGGAACAATCGTTGCGCATTACGGAGATATTACGCAGCGCACTATAGATGCATTCCGTAAAGCTCATTCCATGGGTATCGAAATTTACTTTGTTACAGGTCGCCCACCACGGTGGATGCCTGAGATCAAAGAAGCATTTGGAATCGGTGGAGCAATCTGCGGCAATGGCGCAATGTTGTATGACCTTCACAACGATAAAGTTCTGGAAGAGTGGTTAATCCCTGTTGATGCACAGTTAGAGACAGTCAAACGTTTACGTGCAGCAATCCCGCAAATCTCATTTGCTGTTGAATCACATAGTTATTTCCATCGCGAGAAGATTTATATCCCTCGCTGGGATGTTGGACTCGATAATGTCGGCGTTGATCTCATTGAAGATGTTATTTCAGCGCCATCACTGAAGTTGCTAGCGCGCTGCTCGCAGCAAGAACTTTCATCCGATGAAATGCTTGAGATTGCCTTGCGTGAACTTGAAGGATTAGTCACAGTGACACACTCCAATCCACATGATTCACTTCTTGAGATTTCCGCACTTGGTGTTTCAAAAGGAATGACTCTTGCAAAGATTGCAGCTCGCCACGGAATTGATGCAGCAGATTGCGTTTCATTTGGTGATAATCCAAATGATTTCTCAATGCTCGAATGGTGCGGTCGATCATTTGCTATGGAAGATGGTCATCCCGATGCTCGCAAATATGCAAAGGGTGTTGCAGGAGCATGTGAAGAAGATGGTGTTGCAATAATCATCGAACAATTGCTTGAACTTCCAGCGTAAATCTTCAGCGTCAATTACAGGTCGATTTTTCCAAGCAGCCGATTTCGGGTAATCTCTCCCACGGAGGACTCGCATAGCGGCCGAGTGCACCGGTCTTGAAAACCGGCAAGGGAAACCTTCGTGGGTTCAAATCCCACGTCCTCCGCGCTGATAGCAAAGCCCGTCTCTGAATTCGGAGGCGGGTTTCGCATTTCCCGCCCATCTTGTGGCTGACTTCATAATCAATATGCGGGCTATCGCCTAGCGACTTATAGCCAGTGAGCGCACACTTCTCTTATTAGTAGTTCCCATGCGGTGGGAAATTTAGGGGAGCACATATGTCCGGAGTCTTTTCTCCAACACGCGCCAAGATTAAAGAGCGCACGCTGCGCACTGACAAGTGGTGGATTGAACCGCTTATTACTTTTTCAGTACTTATCTCATTCATTATCTACGCAACGTTTCGCGCCTTTGAAAATGCAAACTACTTTGCAGAACCGCTGATCTCTCCTTTCTATTCACCATGTCTTTCAACTGCATGCGTTAAGGGTGCCTCGCTCATCGGCACGCCTATCGGAACTCTCGCCATTTTCGGAATGGTGATTTCTCCTGCACTATTTATTTTGATCTTCCCACTCGGCTTCCGAATGACCTGTTATTACTACCGCAAGGCTTACTACCGTTCATTCTGGATGTCTCCACCTGCATGTGCAGTTGCAGAGCCACACCAGAAGTACACAGGAGAAACTCGCGCACCTTTAATTATGCAGAATGCGCACCGTTGGTTCTTTTATGCAGGTTTGGTATTCAACGTCCTCTTATCTATTGATGCAGTTCTTGCATTTAAGAATGCAGAAGGACAGTGGGGCCACATGAGCGTTGGTTCACTTGTGTTGGTTGCTAATGCAACTTTGTTGTGGGGTTACTCAGCTTCATGTCACACATGTCGCCACACACTTGGTGGACGTTTGAAGCACTTCTCGAAGCACCCAATCCGTTACAAGTTATGGACACAGGCTTCAGCTCTTAACCATTACCACCAGCAATTTGCTTGGGTCTCTCTCTTCGGCGTTGCATTTGCCGATGTCTATGTCCGCGCGGTTGCCACTGGCGCCATTACCAATTTCTACTTCTTCTAAAGGTTGCCACTGATGACACTCGAAAAACATAAGTACGACGTACTCGTAATTGGCGCAGGTGGCGCAGGCCTACGTGCGGCTGTAGAAGCGCGCGAATCTGGCTTGAGCGTTGCCATCATCTGTAAATCACTCTTCGGTAAGGCCCACACTGTTATGGCAGAAGGTGGCGCTGCAGCATCGATGGGTAACGTCAATGACAATGACAACTGGATGGTTCACTTTCGCGACACGATGCGCGGTGGAAAATTCCTCAATCACTATCGCATGGCAGAACTTCATGCGAAGGAAGCGCCAGATCGTATCTGGGAGCTCGAGACTTGGGGCGCGCTCTTTGATCGCACCAAAGAAGGAAAGATTTCACAACGTAACTTTGGTGGACACGAATACCCACGCCTTGCACACGTCGGCGATCGCACAGGACTCGAACTCATTCGCACAATGCAGCAGAAGATAGTTGCTTTGCAGCAGGCAGATGGTCGCGAATTCGGCGACATGGAAGCGAGAATTAAAGTTTTTGCTGAATGCACCATTACTGAAATTCTGAAAGAGAACGGCAAAATCGCTGGCGCATACGGTTACTGGCGCGAGACTGGATCTGAAGTTCTCTTTGAAGCACCGGCAGTTGTTATTGCAACAGGTGGCGTTGGAAAAACTTTTAAGATTACCTCTAACTCATGGGAAGGTACCGGCGACGGACATGCACTTGCTTTAAAAGCTGGCGCCAACCTCGTTGATATGGAGTTCTTGCAATTTCACCCAACTGGAATGGTCTGGCCACCATCAGTGCGCGGAATTCTTGTTACCGAATCTGTTCGTGGTGAAGGTGGAATCCTGACCAATAATCTTGGTGAACGCTTTATGTTTAAGTACATTCCAGATGTATTTAAGAAGCAGTACGCAGATAACGAAGCAGAAGCAGACCGCTGGTATGAAGACCAAGACAATAACCGTCGTCCGCCAGAGCTACTTCCACGCGATGAAGTTGCGCGCGCAATCAATACAGAAGTTAAAGCAGGTCGCGGTACCGAACATGGCGGTGTATTCCTCGATGTTTCCAAGCGAATTCCTGCAGAAGTTATTAAGAAGCGCCTTCCATCTATGTGGCACCAGTTCTATGAACTAGCCGGAGTAGATATCACTAAGGAAGCGATGGAAGTCGGCCCAACATGTCACTACGTCATGGGTGGCGTCGAAGTAGAACCAGATACAGCGGCAGCCGTTGGAGTCCCAGGACTGTATGCCGCAGGTGAAGTTGCTGGTGGAATGCACGGTTCAAATCGACTTGGTGGAAATTCACTGACAGATCTATTGGTATTTGGTCGTCGCGCAGGTGCGGCCGCAGCTGAATATGTGAAGAAGAGCAGTGCAACCCCGGTCTCGGATTCAACAATTAAGGCAGCATCAGATCGTATCGAAGCTCCCTTTAGTCGCGCAGGTGGGGAGAATTCATACTCACTTCACGCCGAATTGCAGGAAGTCACACATAACTTGGTAGGAATCATTCGTACTCGCGACGAAATTGTCGATGCAATCGCAAAGATTGCCGATATCCGTGCTCGCAGTAAGAACGTTGC
>CAIMXQ010000052.1 GCA_903845465.1 uncultured Actinomycetes bacterium | reverse complement strand
CTCGCTATCCTTAACCCATGGCTCGCGAATATAACCTTGAGATTCAGGAGATAAGCGCGACCCTCACTTCTATTGAAAAGGTATTAGATCTTCCGAAACTTGAAGCAGAGGCTGTTGAATTAGAAGCTGCGGCGGGAGTTCCGAATTTGTGGGATGACCCTGAGAAGGCGCAGGCAGTGACAAGTAAGTTGTCGCGAGTGCAATCAACAATCAATCGCCTGACTGGTCTGCGTCGTCGCGTTGATGATCTGCCGGTGCTCTTTGAGTTAGCCGCGGGCGAACCTGATGGTTCAGGCCATGGGGATGCAGAGAGTGAACTCGATACGACCGTCAAGGCGATTCGCGAACTTGAAGTAACGACTCTTCTTAGCGGTGAATATGACCTTCGAGATGCGCTGATCACGATTCGTTCTGAAGCAGGTGGTGTTGAGGCGGCTGACTGGGCCGAGATGTTGATGCGCATGTATCTGCGTTACTGCGAACGCCATGAATTTAAAGTTGATGTTCTTGAAACTTCCTATGCAGAAGAGGCAGGGATTAAATCGACAACTTTTAGAGTTACCGCTCCATATGCCTATGGAACGCTATCTGTAGAGCAAGGCACACATCGTTTGGTACGTATCTCTCCCTTTGATTCACAATCTCGTCGCCACACATCTTTTGCTGGTGTTGAGGTAGTCCCTGTCGTTGAACAGAGCGATCACATTGAGCTAGATGAGAAAGAAGTTCGCGTTGATGTCTACCGCTCATCTGGCCCTGGGGGACAAGGCGTTAATACAACGGACTCTGCAGTGCGACTGACACATATTCCGACAGGCATTGTTGTCTCATGTCAGAACGAACGCTCTCAGATTCAAAATAAAGCGACAGCGATGGCTGTCTTGCAATCAAAATTATTGGAACGTCGCCGTCAAGAAGAGCAGGCAAAGATCAATGCACTCAAGGGCGATAACACAGGTTCATGGGGAAATCAGATGCGTTCCTATGTACTTGCGCCGTATCAAATGGTGAAAGATCTTCGAAATAACCATGAAACAGGTAATACATCCGCTGTATTAAATGGCGAAATTGATGATTTCATCGAAGCAGGAATTCGCTGGCGCCGTTCGCAAGCGTAATTTTCCCCTGTGAATTAGGTTAAACCACGCGAATCAACCCATATATCTGCCTGCTCCTCCTTAAACTAGGGGCAGGTCTCGAGAGCGCGGAGCAGAAGTGATTAAGTTTGAAAATGTATCGAAGATTTATTCGGGGCAAGATCGCCCTGCCCTCGATAATGTAAATATTGAGATTCTCAAGGGTGAATTTGTATTTCTTGTAGGTATGTCAGGTTCTGGTAAATCAACATTCTTGCGATTAATTCTGCGTGAAGAACGTCCAACTACTGGCGTTATCCATGTTGCCGGAAAAGATCTTGGAGCGCTTGCAAACCACAAAGTTCCTGAACTTCGCCGCCAGGTGGGCACCGTCTTCCAAGATTTTAGATTGCTACCGAATAAGACGATTTCAGAGAATATTGCATTCTCACTTCACGTCCTTGGATACTCGCAGAAAGAGATCGACCGCGAAGTTCCAGAGATGCTTGAGCTTGTGGGACTTGAAGATAAGGGCGATCGCTTGCCATCAGAGATTTCTGGCGGCGAACAACAGCGCGTGGCTATTGCGCGCGCATATGTCACTCGCCCTGCAATCATTATCGCCGACGAGCCAACTGGAAACCTCGACCCAGCGCTATCGGTTGGAATTATGAAGTTGCTCGATCGAATTAATCGTGAGGGCACAACAGTTTTGATGGCAACGCATGATTCTGGAATCGTGGATCAGATGCGCAAGCGCGTCATCGAGCTCGATGGTGGCCATGTTATTCGCGATCAAGTTCGCGGCGTCTACGGATACACGGGATGATTCTCAAGAAAGAAATGGAGTAGGGACATGCGCGCAGGATTTCTCTTCAGTGAAGTTCGTATAGGACTTCGCCGT
>CAIMXQ010000051.1 GCA_903845465.1 uncultured Actinomycetes bacterium | reverse complement strand
CATTCCATTGCAATCCACCCAACAACCAACCATGCTTGCCTTATGACAGTTCGCTTCCGCAGGTCGATGAAGATCGCCCCCGGCATACGGATTAACTTCAATACGCACTCAACGAGCCTCTCACTTGGCCCGCGCGGTGCCCACTACACAATGAATTCAAATGGACGTCGCACAGTCTCTGCCGGAATCCCAGGCACTGGTCTCTACGCATACGAAACAGTAAGACCTAAGCGACCATCGACGAGCACGCGAAGTAAAGCAGGCTCTCAAGATCTACAAACCTTCGATGGCCCAACTCCAAAGCCAGCACTATTTGCGAGCAGATCCGAAAGAGCCTTCTCCACCTTTCTCAACGACACCTACGGAGCAAACCCACCACTAGATCCAAAGACGATCGTCGCAAATGCGAAAGCACTCCGCGATAAATACGAAGATTTGATCTACCCACTCAACCTCATCGCCTTCTTATATATCCTCAACGATGACGATTACGACGAGAAAATTCTCACGATGGGCAAGAACCTCTGGGAAGATAGAGAACGCGCCTTCACCGATCCCATGGTGCTCAAGTACTTCCAGGGGATTCGCCTAGTAACTCGCATAACCGATGGAGTCTCCGCCACAGAGATCCTCAATCAACAACAATTCGGCTTGATATGGGTTGAAGTCCTGCAAGCTCACGAGAAGCTTCCAGAGGCCCTAGCTGTCTTGCACGAATTAACCCCAGATCAAATGGTCGCTGTCTCTATGGCAGATATCGAGCTTCAACAAAAAGATTATGACGCCGCTCTAGAGACCACCAATGAAATAACCAATGACGATGACGCAACAGCAATCCTGCTCGTTCAAAGAGGTATTGCCTTCCGAGAGAAGGACCTATTCGACGCATCCTTAGAATGCTTCAAGCAAGCACTCGCCAAGAAGACCCGATCCCAATCCATGCTCAACCGCGCCCACTTAGAGCGCGCCCTCACCTATAAGAAGATGGATAAACCCGCTCAGGCCCGCAAAGACCTCGAGCTCGTTCTGGTGAATGAACCAACCAATGAAGATGTTAAGAAGCTGTTAGATGAATTAAGTAATTAATTTAAGAAGCTAATTGCCATCTACGAATTAGGCGCTCTCGCTTTTCTACATTAGCCCAAGTAATCAACACCCACGCAATCCCGGAATAAATAACCAGATCCCCACCAACCGCAATCCAATCAGCCCCACCAGTCACCATCTTTGTGTACTGCGCACCCGTATCAAATTGCATCGGGAAGTCACAGAGCCCATGCATCAATATTGGAACCCAGATACTCCCGCTATAGATCATCAACGCCGCTGCAAGCAATCCAAACGCCCCAGCACTAACCGATTGAGCGATTGTGTAAGCAGCTGATTGACCCCCGAAGACGATATTTCCAAGGTGAAGTAATCCAAAGTGCACCGATGAAGCAATAGCTGCAAACCAGATGCCATAACGCTCTAAAGCCCCAAACATGAATCCACGGCTGAAGAAGTCTTCATCAATTCCAATAAAGAGCGCAAAGACAAATGACTCAAAGATCTGAGCGATTCCTGCATGGCGATAATTTGTATGCAATAGAGCCGGCCCCATAAGAAAGAGAACGATTCCTAAAGAGATCAAAAACTGCTTTGGCTTATTACCAAACCCAAACCGGGGGAGCACCGCGGGACAGAAGATCCGAATTGCAATAAGAGATACGAGCACCGAAGCAGACCTGGCAATAATGATCCACCAGAAATGAGAGACTGAAAGCTTGTCGAACGGAATCCAAGTAATACCCCATGTGTTCACAACGGTTCCACCCACCAAGATCAAAAAGACCCGGAACCAATCTTTACGATGTAATTTCATGGTTCGACCTTAAATGGCACCACTGACATGGGATTACCCAAGCAAATTGGACGGCACAAACAAATACTTCCCAGTCAACCAATCATTCGAAGCGACGGTAGCCGTCCCGACTAAGTACTGGTAGGTGGCAACGATTGAGCCCTTGTAGTTCAACGTCCACCAACCTGTGAAGGCGGCTGTCGCATTAGATGTTCCAACCATGAACTTCTGTTTTCCATTTGGCTGCAAGGTGTACCACCGAGCATTTAAGTAGAAAGAAGTAGAAGCGTTCCCATTGCTATACCTAGCGATATAGGGCTTGGCGGTTGGGTCATAAGACTTCCCAGAAGAACCCGGATCTGGATTATCAGTCGCACCAATCGAGATAACTCCCGGAGCACAAGCAATCGACATCATGGATGTACGGTTTGAATCGTTACCGGTTGCAGCTATGACCGCAACATTCGCAGCACGCAAAGCGTCGATATCAGCTTGCGTACCAGCAGGCAAAGTGCACCCAGCAAATATCTTGCCTTGTGAAACGTTTACCGCCTGGATGTTGTACTTCACGCGATTAGCAAGAACCCAATCCAGGCCCTGCTTTACCGCAGTGTTGGAGTAGATGTAAGGGTTGCCTGCAGTTGTGATACCAACAATCCGGATCGGAATAATCTTGATCGCAGGATTGACCTTCGTGATGATCGATGCCATCTCATTACCGTGAGTAAGTGTCATATTCGTTTGCACGCCTGTATTTGCAGCACCAACACCATCCATAAGGTTCTTCCCATTGGGGCAGAGTGAGTACTCAAGAATGCAGACCTCATCGACGATCGAGCCAGCAAAGAGGGCTGTATTCAACCCGCTATCGATGATCGCAACAGATGGAGCTACTACTGGGGGAGTATCAGCAACACCACTTGGTGCAACGATCATTCCATAGACGCCGATCAAGAGCGACGTCACAACGCATTTAATTAGATTTTTCATTTGAACCTTTCACCACAGAACGAGCACTGAAAATAGTAATTACCTATATTCCACTTCTGGTCGATATCTGTCGACCGGCAGATAGGGCATTGCCTGTTAGCTACTTTGCCCATTATTTTGTCCTTCGCTTTAGTGGTTTACGGAATCCAACCCAGTCACAGACTCGGCATCGAAAATCCGGTTGCTCGTCAAAGACGATGCACCCACCCACCTCATACTTCTCAAAATCAAAATCGGGACCCGGCATCCCATAAACAATCTCATGGACATCACCGGCGTCACCACAAAATGGGCATTGAACTTTTCCCATCACAAACCCCCTTTGCTAACCGAATCGGAGCCCCGCACCACTATTCGAGAATCTCCCGAATAGTGGCAATGCGAGCTTCAACTTCATCCGCTAGGCCGGAACGATCGGTCTGGCGGTAGATCTTTGCTAACTCACTCTTGATCTCGATGATCAGATCCCAATGGTTTGGGCTGTCATACATCAAGAGATAGTGGGCTTCCTCTAGTGAAGATTCAGCCTTATCGAAATCAGTCAACATGCTTTGAGCTTTACCTTTTACGATCAAGCTAAGAACTATCCAGGGCGTCTTATTCATCAGCTTCGCTACATCCAACGCTTGGTTTGAGTAGGTGAGCGCTAATTCACCATTCCCCAAGCTTGTATAAGCCTCCCCGATCCAAATGTCACACGAGCCAACCTCAGTAACATTCTTATCGCGCTTATAAATCACTCTTGCTCGCTTGTAATAATCAATCGCAAGTGTGAAGTCATCCATCTGGAAGTAGCAATTGCCAGCTAAGAAATAACTCCTCGCTAACCATTGCTGGTCCCCATCAATTTCATTAACTCGTATCGCTTCTAATTGGCAACCAAGCGCTGCCTGCCAATCTTTCATATCTGAATACCAGAGAGCCTGGGTTCTCAGATGGTCATCAATAAATGGATCCGAATCCTTGCGGGAAACATCAACCACTTTTCCTAGTACTCGCGCTGCCTCAATCTTGCGACCAAGACTTGCAAGTGCGTAACTCTCCGCGATGTATGCCCTTACCATCAGCGTCTCATCTGCGCCGGCCTTGAGAAGTGCATCTCTAGCTTCTTCAGCGAGTGTTAGAGCTTCTTCACAACTGTTGCGAAAAGTTGCTCTTTGCGAAAGTTCAAGAAGTAGATCTGCACGTTCAACCCCAATGGCATTTGGTAGTGATCGCCACATCTCTTTCTCATCAACCTGTTGTTCTTCTATGTGAACTCCTTTTTAAAATTTCTAATAAGAGAATTTTAATCAATATGGAAAATCTGTCTTGTGTACAACTTATCCACATTGTTATAATCGGTGGATAACTTCTCCACTGATTTTTTATTAGTGCATGTAGTTGTCAATGTACGAAGTGCCGGTACTGCAGGTACTGCTTTTTTGAGGTACCCATAACCTAGAACGACCCACTGACATCCCCGGGGGCTGGCTAGCTCACGCGTATGACCCAAAGGTCACGACCGCATGAGCGTGCATAGCCCGTAACAAGTCGACCGCTTCGAAGTAGTCGATGCTCGAGCTCCAGCCACAGGCGCAGAACGCCTGATAGAAGCCCCGATCGAACTGCAGCACGCTGTTAACGTGCTTGAGTCCTATTTCTCTCATGGCGAAACCGGCCCTTACTGGACCCCGATGCTTTCGCTGGTGATCCGCACTTCTAGCGGTGTCTTTCATCGCTAGCAGGTCTTCCACTGGTTCCACCGTGCGCGGTTGCGCGGTTGGCGCCAAGCAAGCCAGAGGGCTTATCGCTTGGTCTTCGATCGACCTAAGTAAAAGATAGCACAAGGTGGTGACACCAAGCGTTTTCTCCTACATATGTATAGACACATTAAATGCAAAAATGTTGTGTTTGTTTGGCATAAAGTTATTTCAATCTACGCCAAACGAAAGAAACATAAGCATCAGTGCAGTGGTGATCCAAATAGACCAGTCCATCTTGCAGTCCTTTCTCGTGTGAAGCAATGCCAAATAACCCCTGAGTCAATTGACTTAGGGGTTATCGCTTGGGTCCAGAGGCAATAGCAGCCAGAGCTCAAGTTCGTATAAAGAAATTTCGACCATGACATTTCCTTCCAGAAGAAAAAGAGATGGAACCAACTCCCAAAAGTGGGGCTAACGGGAGTTGGTTCCATGGTTTCGGGCAAGGGGCTTGAATCCAGCCCGAAAGGCGGTAGAAAATTTGAGATTGTTGTACACGAGAGGTACAAGAAGAAACTTAGAGCCGGTTGCCTTTTAGGGCAATAGAGTTATGGTGTTTTAGCTCACATGTTTCATAGGTGGCTGATGCACCAAGTAAGACGGAAGGCTTACATGCTTTACCTGGGGCAATAAAGGAGCGAGGACTAAAAGTTCTACTCGGGCCATTGCTTCGGCGCGGGCACACGTGTTCGTTGTGTCGCATTCGGTACAAATCGCTTCGCAGTGCGCTTAGCACTTCCCATATTGCCACTTCTTACGTAAATCGCGGTGGCATAAATGTAATCTTGTTCAAAACCTGGTTGATCGAGATCTTCCAGAATGCGAGCCCTTACTTCATATGAAATTCCCACTGGGCCCGTTAACTCATTGTCTGTCACCCCTTCGATAATTGCATTTGCTATGTCGAAGGCGTCCTTACTTTGACCAGTCTCGAGAAGTGCCTTTGCTCGCAGGGCATCGATTTCGATGTCATCCCCATCGTTTGGTATGAATGTTGGGATTTCTAAATGCCGATCAAGTACCTCGAGCACCAATCCCCACTCTTCAAGATCAAAAGCTGCCCATGCGGCGACAAGAATCGTACGAGAAAAGAATGATTCGGTGAAGTAAGGGTCCTTCCCAAAGAATCTTAAATTCTTGATGGCTAGGTCGTATGCATCCTGGTTTCTATCTAGGTACCAAAGGCAGCGAGAAATTTGCCAGCTTGCTCTGTGTGCCACGAAGGTTTCATCCATACCCTCGGGGAGGTTCTGAGCAATTTCAAAGGTTCTGATCGCTTCGTCATATTGACGAAGGGACATCAACGAATCTCCCATCCACATATGTAAGCGACAAATTTGATATTCATCACCAATCGCTTCAAAAGCTTTTAGTCCTCGCTTAAATATTTCAAGTGCTTCTTCTTCTCTATCGAGACCGCTAAACAGAACTCCAAGTCCAATCGCAGTTTCTCCAACCATGTCTAATGAATCTCTGTCCGTTGGCTTTGATTCCCAGTACGCGTAGACCCTCTGCATCGCCTCTAGGGCTTCTACGGGTTTATCCTGACTCGTCAGTATTCGAGCGATTAAATCTTCGGTGTAGGCAGCATCATCTTCATTCGAACAAGCTCTGAAAAATCGAAGTGCTTCGCCGGCAACTTCCAGTGCCTGGCTTTCATCCTGGGCATTAAATTTTTTACTTAATCCTTCAACTTTGTAATGCAACGCGGCAGCAAGATCAAAACAAGAATCCCCAGCTTGTTGAATGCATTCCTCACGAATTGCAATTTCGCGCGCAGCTTCCGCTTGCTCAGCCATCTTCTCGTATTCTTCTAAGGACTCATAGACGTCGCAAACTTTTAACATTGACCTCACCTGGTCTGCGTACCGAAAAAGACTTTCATAAGTGAGGGCTGCACGGTTGAAGTCCAGAATCGCTTCATCCCACTGTCCCCCTATGTAGTGGACATCAGCCTGAGAATATTGAGAACGAGCTACATCAGGCCACAAGTTGGCTTTATCTGCCACGGCTTCCATTCGCTCTGCCCAGGCAAGAGCCGAATCAAACTCGTCATTTTCCCAGGCCCTATTACGTAAAACATCAAGTGCCTCTATCGCTGAAGGAGGATCTGTATCTTCATTTTCCCAAATTACTTCAGCAAGCTCAGAATCGCTCAGGGGTAGGAGTTCTTCAAACGTAGCCATCCAATACCCCCTTCGTGAGGGTAAAAGTCTAACTACTGTTTCGAAATTTGGGAGTATGCAGCCTCGATATTGCTATTTAACGCTTGGATTACGCGACGATAGGTAAGCATTTCTTTTGGGGGAGAGAACTTAACAACAAGTGTCTTCTCATCATCTTCACTGACAAAGATCTCGAGTTGCTGTTGTTGAAGAAGTTTATCTGTTGCGAACATGAACAGAAGGTCTTCCTTGATTTGCTGAACAGAACTTTCAGGTAACGGAAAAGTAGTCGAAAGCGAGGCCTGACCAGAATCTAGTTTTAGGGCACTCTTAGGGGCAATATCTAAGTTATCAGCCTTACGTGCAGTATCTTTTATACGACGGTATGCCCTCTTGAATAAGTCTTGGTTTGCCTCAAGAAGATATCGCTGAGTCTTAGTTGCAAGATAGTCAGCATAATCAAAGTCACCTGTTTTGATCAAAACTGAAGTAAATTCAGACCAGTAGCTCTGGTACATCGAACGGTTTTTCATATCAATGTGTGTTGTTTCAGACCAATAGTGCGCAAGCCTAACTGACCAATCCTGAAACTTTTTCGAAGAATCTACCTCGGTAGCGATCAAAGATAGAACTCGGTCAGGGACTTCGTCGGAGCGTTCGGTTATTACCTTCAAGAATGTCTTCACACACTTCGCTTGGTGATCTATATACGCACTCGCTCTGCGAAAATCTGCAGTCTGTTCGCGGAGTGTTTCGGCGGCCTTTTCGGAAGTAATTTTGTTGACGTGACGTTCCCAAGTTGAGTCTGAGATGGACTGGAGTGAGGCAAGAGTGCGTTCGGTTCCGCTTTTACCAGCGCTCAGGAGTGCATTTGTAAGACGTTTCAATAAGCCTTGATCGACTTCGGGCGGCCGGCGACCAAACCAAGAATTCAATGAGTTAAGTAGTTCTTCTTGCAGGGCAGCGACAAGGGCATCATCAATTCGCTTGGTATCTATTGCGAGCCGAACCCCAAGGGCTTCCGCGAGCAGCTCAGGCTTTGTAGGTAGGCCAAGGGGAGAGAGGGGCAGGGTTTTAGACCCACTCTCTTTCTTAACAAGCACCTTGGACATATCAACACTCTACTATAAATATAGGAGCGAAGATCGTATTGAGGTCAAGATTCAGCCGCCTGTGGATAACTTATACACAAACACGCCTGTTGACGGATATCTTGAATCGGCGAAGAATTCTCTAAGTGGGAAAAGAGCGGCTAATTCAGGAGTTTTCCTATAGACCTGATGTAGATTTAGTAGAGTTTAGGTGTTACAGTAGCGCCATGAAGGAAACCAAATTGGTTTCAAATCAACCAAGGTTGATTAGTTGCAAAGGAAAATCGATGAAAAAGCAGTTAAATACAATAGAAATTGAAGACCTTGACCTCAATAGCGAAGATTGCACGGTCCTCAAGATCCGCCGAAGCCACCTGGTCAGTAACGATCAAAAGGACCTCCAACGCGGCAAATACCACAAGACAAAGTTTGCCCAGAAGGCTATCTGCAACAAGAAGACCCGGTACCGGGACCGCAAGGAGGCCTTAGAGGCCCTACATCGGATCCAGAATATTCGCTCAACCAATGCCTTGGAAGGAAAAGATTGGAGTCACCGCAAGGAGAGCCGCTCTTACCGATGCGACCAATGCAACGGGTTTCACCTCACCAGTAAGCCGCTCCATAGTTCACCAGCCCTTCGCCTGATTCAGGGCGCAGTAGGTCAGCAAGTAGCCACCTGGGAGCTATCTCATGTGGCGTGACACCCCAACGGCGAACGAGCTTCGCGACAGTTTCCCCGACCTCGCGCTGGCAATGGAGACAAACTTTCTTTCGAACAGCCTGGACCAGCTTGGTATCCAACACATTCGTCGCTCGCGTAAGCGGACAGCGGTTCTCGAGATCGCAATGCAGGACTCATTTCTTTTACGTGTTCAGCCAGTCGATAAAGGCGCCAAAGGTTATGCCGAATGGATGTCGTGGCACTGGAAACAGCCTGAATCTGAAGATGAGAAGCCAGAACTGATTTGTTCTGTTCGGGCATTCCTTGAATTTATCGACTTGAGTAACGAAGACGATGCTCCAGTAATTTCGTTTACTACCCACAGTGACGATATGCGGGACCTCATGAATAGCGCGATCGGTGGGATGCGCCATCTCACAGGAAAGAAGCTGAAGCCTGTCGTTAATCGACGGAGGGTGGCATGAAGAACATGAGCCTTGTTCAGCCACCAATCTCGACCGCCCAAGGATTCATCAAATGTGATGTCTGCCCAGCACGTGCCATGCACGAATCTAATTTTTCAACCGGATCACTCTACTTTTGTAATCATCATTTCGAAGAAAATCAAGCCGCAATACAGCTCGTAGCAATTAATTCAATCCAAATAGGCCAGGAGGCTTAATACACAATGAACTCAACACACGACCTACAAGAAGACTATGTAATGACTGACGAGATGGAAAAGTGCATCGACTTGGCCATGGCGGGGAAGAACATATTCCTCACCGGAAAGGCTGGTACCGGCAAGTCCACACTTCTTCAGTACCTGCGTCTGAACGCTCTACCTGAAAACCACGTTGCGCTCGCTCCAACCGGTGTTGCTGCTTTGAACATTGGTGGCATGACGGTTCACAAATTCTTCGGTTTCCAGCCAGATATCACTTGGGAGCACATCGAATCTGCTCGCTACAACCCAAGAAACCGCAACATTATGAAGACACTAAAGACACTAATTATTGATGAGGTTTCAATGATCCGAGCCGACATGATGGACTGTGTAGACCGAGCCTTGCGCAAGTTTGGTCCCGATCGTGAAAAGCCTTTTGGGGGAGTGCAGCTCGTATTGGTTGGAGACTTGTTCCAGTTGCCCCCAATTGTTTCTCGCACAGAAGATAAATTTATGGATACTCACTTTACGACCCCATATTTCTACTCTAGCTACGCGATGACTTCAGTTGAGTACACAATCGTGGAACTGGATGCAGTGTTCCGCCAGAAGGAGAGTGCTTTCGTCGAAGTGCTCAATGCAATTCGGACAAACGAAGTCCTTGATCACCATTTAGAGCTCTTATCTGGATCTGTGAATGCAAGCTTCATTCCACCCGCCGGTGATATCTACATAACTTTGGTTACCACCAAAGACGCGGCAAAAGTGATCAACTCTCGCGAGATAGATAAGCTGCCAACCAAGCTCTACTCTTCTAAGGCTGAAATTTCAGGAGAGTTCTCTAAGAGTGAGTATCCGGCTGAAGTTGAGATGCATTTCAAAGCTGGTGCGACAATCATGATGCTAAACAACGATACTGATGGCCGTTGGGTAAATGGAACTCTCGCAAGGATCGAATCTGTAAAACATATTGAACAGAGCCATGGATTTGAAGTCGAGATCTTTATCGAAGAGACCGGTAAAAAGCACACGGTGCTTCCGCATACGTGGGATGTAAAGCGCCCGCGCAGTCTCGGCGATCGACTCGTCTATGACATCGTTGGTTCCTTTACTCAGCTTCCATTTGCCCTAGCTTGGGCGATTACGATCCATAAGAGCCAGGGCAAGACCTTTGATCGAGTGATCATCGATCTAAGCGCACCTACTTTTTCTACAGGTCAGCTCTATGTGGCACTTAGCCGTTGCCGGTCTCTCTCTGCGACAATCTTGAAGCAGCCGATTGATAGGGGCCAGATAATGGCTGACGAGAGAATTGCTGAGTTCTTCTCCCATGCAGCATGAGCCACTCTATGAACAGAAGATCATCTATCGCCTCAATAATCCAACATTTATGGATAAATGCCGCATGCTCATCAAGAAGTTCAGGAAAAGAGGTATAACTAACCAATGAAGCTCACTCCAGGTGAAATCTATTTTGTACGTGAACGCGACGTTAAAACCGGAGAAGTAAGCCCCTATGTCAAAATAGGCATTGTCCGAGAAGGGGCCAAAGGTCCTAGAACCTCAGAGGAACGTCTGCTGGAACATCAAACCGGCAACCCAAGAGAACTCTTTCTGCACGAGGTCATTAACACACCAGCTGTCGAAGAAATTGAAACGAGACTGCACCGTGCATTCGCCGAACACGGTGTGAGTGGTGAGTGGTTTCTCTTTACTGAGTCTCTAATCTCAAAGGCAATAAACAAAACTAAAGAGTTAGCAGCTGAAGCCCAGGTTAACCTTTTTGCACTTGAACAAGCCGAAATCCTTAAGAAGGAGCTGGCCAATGGAAAAACTATCCTGGCCAGTGCGGAAGCCATAAATTGGCACGCCTCTTATCTTGAAGCAAATGAAATCATCAAGATTGCATCAGGCCATAAGAAGGATTTCCAAAGCCTGGTGATTGATTCTGTCGATGACCTAGAGGAAGTGGAACACATCCTCACTCAACAGACGCGAACTGGTGCTTCCTTCTTTAATATTGAGCGCTTCGCGGACGCCCATCCTGATATCTACTCCAAGTACGAAGTCGAAGAGACTACATTCTTCCAACGCTTCAAAGTTACTACTCCAAAAGCGAAGGACTATTCGCTGCGTGATGTAAATCCAGACACATGGGAGCTACTCGACACTTTCAGCTATATGCTCGAAATAGTTCCAGAGAGTCCAGAAGACCGAGATGCATTGCATGGGCGCTACCTTCAAATCCTGGGAGCAGAGTCTGAAGCGCTTTGGAAGAAGCAGATCGCCGAGTCCCAGCTCAAAACGTTATGTGGTGTTAATGAGGGCATTGAAGCCATCTGCACCTGGCCGCGGGAGAACAAGATCAAGCTGGCTTTTGATCTGGAATCATTCGAAGCAGAAAACCCAGAACTTTATGCCAAGT
>CAIMXQ010000050.1 GCA_903845465.1 uncultured Actinomycetes bacterium | reverse complement strand
TTGACCTTCGCTCAGAACTCGAAAACGATTCTTCTTGAACCATACGGCTGCACGATCTAGTACTTGTGCATCTGCAGCAAACTTTTGATAATCCTCTAAGCGCGCAAGATTCCTTGGTGTTGCAGGCGGTTGTGCGCGCATTGCTTTGTAATGCTCGAAACTTCGTGGAAGAACGCAACCAATCAATGAGATAAAGAGCAAGATATAGATTGCGCTAAACCACGGTGATCCATATACATCAAAGAGTGAAAGCCGGTCATACCAGAGGGAAAGAGCTGGGTTTTGTGTAATGAAATCACGAACTGCCATCGGATTTGTTATCCGTTGTGGGATAAGAGACCCCGGAATTGCAGCAACCCCCATCAGCATCAAGAGAATAAGCGCGGTGCGCATACTTGTTAATTGACGCCAGGCATAGCGCGCTAGCCCTAAGAACCCTAACTCTGGAATTTCTATTTCTTGGCTCATCAAATCACCGGTGCAAAGTTAGAGATGAGATTGCGCATCTCAATCATGAGGTTGGTCCACAAACCGGTGAGTTGAAGAATGCCAATCAGAATAAGAAGTGCTCCGCCTATACGTGAAATCTTTCCACCGTTCTTCACCATTATCTTGCGAAGAGATTGTGATTTATCAAGGAAGAGACCCGTTGCAATAAAAGGTAGTCCAAGACCAAGGCAGTAACCCAAAGAGAGTATTGCGCCACGTAGCGCACTCGATTCTTGAAATGCGAGAGCCTCCACACTTGCAAGTGCTGGGCCGATACATGGTGTCCAGCCAACACCGAAGAGAAAACCAAGAATGGGTGCACCAACGAGCCCACCTGTTGTTGAAATCTTTGGACGAAGAGTTGGCATCATCGGAAATGCTCCGAGAAAGATGACTCCCATAAGAATAGTTAACAGTCCCATGACACGAGTGATTACTGCCTCATGAACTGAAATGCGGGCACCAAGTTCGCCGAAGAGTGCGCCGTATGAAATAAAGAGTGCGCTAAAACCGGCAACAAAGAGTGCAGATCCTAAAACTATCTTGCCACGTGCTTGAGAAAATCCTGCAGCGAAGGAGAGATAACCCGGTACAAGTGGCAGAACACAAGGTGATAGAAATGAGATTAGTCCTGCAAAGAGAGCAATCGGAAAAGCAGTCAGAAGAAAACCGTCCATGATGTGGTTAACGACAAAGTTTGTCATTCAGCGCTCACCTCTTCGATGAGTTGGCTCAAGGAGGCGACGGTAACTGATCCTGAAATGCGAGCTGCGACTTTGCCGCTTTTATCTATAACAACCGTAGTTGGAATTGCATTCGCAGGAAGGGACTTTCTAAAACCAATCAAAATTGAGTCATCTATTAGCGTTGGGTAAGGGGTTTTGCGTGTGCGAGTAAATGCTTCTGCATTGACGGGATTATCTCGAGTCAGAATTCCCACAAACTGCACATCGGAATATTTTGTAGATAGGGCAGACAATGTTGGCTCTTCTGCTCTGCATGGTGAACACCATGATGCCCAGACGTTTATGACTGCAACTTTTCCTTGTGCAAGTGTGAACTTTGTTCCCTGAAGTGTCATTCCTGAAATTGCAGGAGCTGCGATGCGATCTGATTGCTTAATCTTTGTGACTGCGCCACTTCCGGCGATAAAGCTCTCTTGCGCCTTGGACGCTCCCCCGTTGCTACAGCCTGAAAGAAGTAAGACTGATGCAAGTACGAGGGCTATTTTCTTCATCTTACTTAGGCGCAAGTAAATGTTTCGCAGGTTCGGAGTAACTGGTTCCGGTAATCATTCCATCGTTATCAAAGTGAACGCTAGTCACTGAGGCCAAAGTGCACTCGCGTTTACGGGGATCATGTAGAAGTCTGCGTCCTTCAATTGCGCTGCGCAGAATCCAGATTGGGAGCTGATGTGAAACAACTATCGCATCTTTTCCTTGTGCCGCCTTATTGGCGTCGAAGATCGCTGCGAGCATTCGTGAAATTTGTTCTTCATAAGGCTCGCCCCACGAAGGTTTCCACGGGTTATAGAGATGACGCCACGATGAAGGATGTTTCAGTACACCGCTGCCAAGTTCAAATGATTTTCCTTCAAATACATTGGCGGCTTCAATTAACCGTTCATCTGTATGAATATCAAGTGCATGTGCACGAGCTATCGGGGCTGCTGTCTCTTGCGCACGTTGCAGAGGCGAAACATGAAGTGCACCAAGATCAAGGCTCTTAGACCAATCTCCAATTACATCTGCCATCTCTTGTCCTCGCTTGGACAAGCGCCATCCACTTTGGCGACCGTAGAGAATCTTGTTGGGATTTTCTACCTCGCCGTGGCGAACGACGTGGACAGTTGAAGTCATAGCGCTAAGCATAAAGCGTTGAAATAGCGCCCTTATCTATAGGGTAGTGACATGGCACTCACAGCGAAACGAGCAGCCTTTTTCGATGTAGATAACACCCTTGTCCGAGGGTCAACTCTCTACTTTCTCGGAAGAGGCATGTACCAGCGCGGGTTCTTCACCAAAGCTGATATTTCGCGCTTTGTTGTGGCCAACATTAGATTCAGAATGACTGGCACTGAAAAGGCAGAAGTTATTGAGAAATATCAGAATGCGGCGACGGATTTTATCGGTGGCCATGCCGTTGATGATATTAAAAAGGTTGGCGAAGAGATTTACGACGAATTCGTTTCTCCAAAGTTATGGCAGGGAACATTTGAAATTGCAAAATCACATTTAGATCAAGGTGAAGAAGTCTGGCTTGTTACTGCAGCGCCACAAGATATGGCAGACATCATCGCCCAACGCCTTGGCTTAACAGGCGCACTCGGCAGTAAGGCTCTCATCGAAAATGGAATCTACACAGGTGCCCTCGATGGAAAGTTGTTGCATGGCACCGAGAAGGCACTTGCAATTCAGAAACTTGCTCAAGAGCACGGTTTCGATTTGAAAAATTGTTATTCATACTCCGATAGCCATAATGATGTTCCGCTACTTCAGGCAGTTGGCCATCCGTGTGCAATCAATCCAGATGCAATTCTTCGAATTAGAGCAATGGCTGAAGGTTGGCCAATTCACGATTTTCGTCGTGCGCGTTTTATCAATCGATTGTTGGGCCCTGCAGTAAGCAGACTTGCAGCTGTGGGAACGTGGTTTACACCGCGTAAACGCTAACCACGTTTCATTCTAAATTGAATTTTTGCACGGACACACGAAATATCTAACCAGCCCCATTGGCGCGAATCTGTTCCAGCAACATTATCGCTCAGAAGATAGATTGCAGCGCTAGTAGTTCCGATTCCACGTGTCTCACTTATTCGCTTGACGTAGAAGATCCCAGGTTGTTCATCACGTTCTACAACGACAACATCGCCAAAGCTGACCTTGTTCCAGCCAGTGAGCTTGTAATCTGCCCATCTGCCCATCAACCAATCTCCGGCGCTGTATGTAGGCTCCATCGAATCGCCTTCGATGACCATTGATGCGTACTTTGCCATGAGTCGAATTCTATTCAGCCCTGCAGTACTCTCGGGCTTATGAGAAACATACTTACACCGAAAATTACCGTTCACGCACACTGCGATCTTCCATGCGGTGTCTACGATCCAGCACAAGCAAAGATTGAGGCGCTCTCAGTCAAGGCTTGCATGGAAAAATATGCAGCTAATACAGATGCAGATTTCCGTTCACGCTCAGTTGCAATCAAAGAAGAGCGTTCACATCAAGTCAAAGAGCACCTTTGGGTTCTCTGGACTGATTACTTCAAGGCTCCACACTTCGAGATGTACCCACAGTTGCACTCACTCTTCAACGAGGCGACAAAGCTTGCAGGTGCTGCAGGTACAAAGGGAACTCAAGATGTTGCAGTTGCAGATACTTTGATCGCAAAGATCGATGAGATTGCAGCAATCTTCTGGGAGACCAAAAAAGCTTAATTCCCGAAGGGAATCTAAGCCCAAGTAAAAGGCTTAGTTAATAAGTGATTGAGCGGCTGTTCGAGCGAGGAAAGATAATCGCTCGACAGTCGCTCTCTTTATTTCAGCCTGAGCGCAATGACGTTCGCCATCGTAAACCTCGCACTCAAATGTCAGCTCGCGACCTTCAATATTAGTTACTCGCGCATTTGCGCGAAGTTCAGCTCCTGCAGTTGCAGATCCAACAATCTGCAAAGTCGAGTGCGTTAAGAATGTGGTTTCACCAGAATCGAGATATTCGGAGAGCGCTGCAACACAGGCGTTCTCCATCAGTGATAAGTAATGTGAAGGTGCAACCACTGGTAAATCAGATACGCCCATGGTCACACATGTATCGCCGGGACGAGCAGTCATTACTGAGAAGCCAACCGCTCCCAAGACTTCATCTGCCGGTTTCATACTTAAGAGATTAGTCCTGGTCGTCGATAAAGTGCTGGATATGTGTCTGTTCGATCTGAATTTCACGATGCTCAACATTTCCGAACTCATCAATTTCAATGGATATCTCAGTCATGCTGAACTGGGTAACTACTTCGGTTGAGCCGGTGCCTGCCATCTGTTCGCGAAGTTGGCGGTGAATACTTTCGTGGAGCTCTTCTGGCGCCTGCTCATCACATGAACGCTTAAGGACATCCTGCAACATCTGATGCATCAGCTTTTCATGTTCAATCTCGGCAGCACAAGCACCGCAGGTAACGATATGAGATTGAATTGCATCTGCTTGAGGAATCTCTTGGAATTCGCCTTCAACTATGAATATGACGGAAGCAAGAACGTCACCACATTGAATCTCTATAAAACTCATTCTTCATCCCCCTTCTGTGTGTTCTTCGGGGCGGGGGCATCGGTGTTATATCCGAGCTCTTTCGCATAATCAGCGAGCTTTGTGCGAAGTTGTTTTCGTCCTCGATGAAGGCGAGACATGACAGTTCCGGCTGGAGCTCCAACAATCTCTGCAATTTCCTTATAGGAGAAACCTTCGACATCTGCAAGGTAGACAACGATACGAAACTCTTCTGGAATCTCTTGTAGTGCTCGCTTGATATCACTATCCGGTAAGTTTTCAAGGGCTTCTTGTTCTGCAGATTTTCCTTGATCACTTGTATGTGATTGAGATTCGGCTACTTGCCAATCTTCAAGTTCGTTATGTGCAATCTGTGGTTGGCGTTGGCCCTTGCGATATGTATTGATAAATGTTGTTGTAAGAACTCGATAGAGCCACGCACGAAGATTTGTTCCTTCTTCAAATTGATGAAAAGAGGCGAATGCTTTGAGATATGTATCTTGAACAAGATCGCGCGCATCTTCAGGATTCTTTGTATAGCGAAGTGCTGCTGCATATAACTGATTTGTAAACACAAGAGCATCGCGCTCGAACCGAGTGGTGCGATCGGCGGCGCTCTCGAGAACTAAATCTTTCGATGTCATTACGCTTAGGTTATATCAAAAGAGGGTCTCTGGAGCTCCGAGTTCGATGGGAATAATTAGTTCTGGACCGTTGTTAGCAACGACGTTAACTCTGGGCGATACAGGCGTAGCAACCAATCCCGCATCAGGTTCAGGTGTATCCATCATACGAATAAGTCGATTGATATCGCGAGATTGCGGGTCTAGCCAATCGTTCCATCTTTCAATCGGCATAAAGACTGGCATCCGACTATGAATCGTTGCCAGTTCTCCAACTGCTTCGCGAGTAATGATTGCAGCGCTCTGAATTACCAGTCCGTTTTCGCTCTGCCATGAACTCCAGATACCTGCAATAGAAAGTTCGCGACCAGTATCACTGTGAATATAAAAAGGTTGTTTCGGAGGAAATTTCCCAAGCGATGTCGCCCATTCGTAATAACCTGTTGCTGGAATTAAACAACGTGAAGTTCTGAATGCGTGGCGAAACGTAGGCTTTTCATGAATGGATTCACTTCGTGCATTAATTGCATGCGATTGTGATGCACGAGCATCTGCGATGCTCTTCTGCCACGGAGCGATAATCCCCCACGAAGCAGAATCTAAAATGCGAGAATCTGACTCATTGCGAATAATGTAAATCTCATTGGTTGGTGCAATATTCCAATTGAGAGGCAGCGATTGATCGAGAGTCGAGCCAGCTAAATCAAATGACTCTACTAATTCTTCTGCGCCAAGTGTCTGCGCATATCTGCCGCACATATTGCGAATCCTATGCTGTGCTCGAGCCGTTAGACTTCGCTCATGACCGATGCACACGATCTCTGGCCCGCGCCTTTGCGCGGACGTAAGCCAGTCAATTCTCGTGTTGTTATTCCTGGATCCAAATCTGTGACAAATCGAGCTCTGATACTTGCAGCCCTTGCAGACTCACCTTCCACTCTGCATCGCCCTCTCATCTCTCGTGACTCTGAACTTATGTCTGCTGGCTTGCAAGCAATGGGCATCAAAATCTCTGACTCAGCTGGTTCTTGGTTAGTAAATCCACAATCACTTTCTGGGCCAGCGACAATCGATGTTGGTAATGCAGGAACTGTGATGCGCTTTCTTCCACCACTTGCATCACTTGCTCAGGGAGATATCTCCTTCGATGGAGATCCTCGTTCATATGAACGCCCTGTCGGTCCAGTAATTAAAGCGCTCGAAGAACTTGGGGTTGAAATCGATCACGGTGGCCGTTACTCGTTGCCGATGGTTATCAAGGCAAAGGGTTCAATTCCTGGTGGCGAACTCACTATCGATGCAAGTGCATCGAGCCAATTCTTATCTGCGCTTCTCTTAATTGCCCCACGTATGCAGAACGGCATCACTGTTCATCATCGCGGAAGTGCGCTTCCTTCTATCCCTCATATTGATATGACAGTGCAGATGCTCCGTGACTTTGGAGCAACTGTTCATGTTGATAAGGCAGATGAAAGCTGGAAGGTTGAACCTGGAGTACTTCATGGCCAGAACCTTGTGATCGAACCAGATCTATCCAACGCTTCACCTTTTCTTTCGATTGCGATGGTGTGTGGTGGCAGTATCACGATTGCGGATTGGCCCAAGAACACAACGCAGCCCGGAGATCAACTTCGCCATATCTTTTCTCAGATGGGCGCGCACGTTGCAGTAACAGATGACGGACTTACTCTTACAGGTGCGGATTCAATCCATGGCATAGATATCGATCTCCATGATGTCGGTGAATTAACCCCATCTATCGCAGCACTTGCAGCCCTTGCGGATTCACCCTCACATCTTCGTGGCATCGGCCACTTACGCTTACATGAAACAGATCGCTTGGCAGCACTTACTCGTGAGATAAATGCACTTGGTGGCAATGTTGTTGAAGAAGAGACAGCGCTGCACATCACTCCAGCACCACTTCATGGTGGAACTTTTCATACATATGAAGATCATCGCCTTGCAACGGCCGGTGCTGTTATCGGCTTAGTTGTTCCAGATATTTTGATTGAAAATGTTGCTACAACACGTAAGACCCTGCCTGATTTTCCGGGTCTCTGGAATAGTTTGGTTCTATGAGTCCACGCGAATATGACGAGTCGGATGCTCGCATCCGCCCATCTCGCACCACTCGCAGACGCACGAAAGATCGTCCTTCACACTCTGATTCCATTACTGCATTTGTTACAACTGTAGATCGCGGTCGCACTACCTGCGTGACAGATGATGGCCTTGTTATTACCGCCATGAAGGCGCGCGAGCTCGGACCGAAATCTGTCGTTGTCGGTGACCTCGTTGAAATCGTTGGTGATGTCACTGGTACTGAAGGAACTCTTGCTCGAATCGTCACAGTAAACGAGCGAACAAATTCTTTAAGCCGTACAGTCGATGATGCCGCGCGCGTTGAACGGACCATCGTTGCAAATATCGACCAATTGCTCATTGTTGTTGCATCTGCCAATCCTGAACCTCGTCGCGGACTCATTGATCGCTTCCTAGTAAGTGCATTCCACGAATCTATTAAACCCATCATTGTTGTCACCAAGGTCGATGTATCTCCAATTCCAGATTTTATTAAAGAGTATGAAGCACTCGGTGTTGACATCATTGCAACTTCATCGAAGAGTGAGGCGCGCGCTAAAGATGTCGAAGGAATTCTCTCCATCCTCGATGACAAGATTTCAGTGCTGGTTGGTCACTCAGGAGTCGGAAAATCGACACTGATTAATGATTTAGTTCCTGATGCTGATCGCATGACCGGAGTGGTCAATGATGTGACAGGTCGAGGCCGTCACACATCTTCGAGTGCGATTGCACTGCCATTGATCAATGGTGGCTGGATTATTGATACACCAGGTATCCGTGCATTTGGACTTTCGCATCTCAACAAAGAACGCGTTATCGAGTCTTTTCCTGATATCTATCAAATCACTCAAACATGTATGCCCAATTGTTCTCACCACGAATCAGGCTGCGCGCTCAATGCGTGGATTGAATCTGATGCATCCCTCAAGGTTGAAAGGTTAACCAGAGTCACTAGTTTGCAGTCGCTATTGGAAGTGAAAGCAACTGACGAGGAGCGTTAGACTCTTTCCATGAGTATTCGTCGCGGCGAGGATCTCGCTCTCGCCCATCGCTTAGCTGATGCAGCTGACGCAGTTACTCTTTCGCGCTACCAAGCAATAGATCTATCGGTTACTACAAAGCCGGATAACACTCCCGTCACAGATGCTGATAAATCTGCCGAAGATGCAATACGTGCGCTTCTGCATTCTCATAGACCCGATGATGGAATCGTGGGTGAAGAGTTTGGACAAGAAGGAATTGAACGAGATCGTTACTGGGTAATTGACCCTATTGATGGCACAAAGAATTTTCTGCGCGGTGTTCCTACATGGGCAACTTTAATTGGGTTAATCGAACGAAGCGCTGATGGCTCTGAAAAAGTGGTCGTGGGAGTCGTTAGCGCTCCTGCGCTATTTCGCCGTTGGTATGCATTCGAAGGTGGCGGTGCTCATGTCATCGTCAATGACGATGTCCCAAAGAGAATTTCTGTCTCTGAAGTTTCCAAAATTGAAGATGCATCGATATCGCACTCTGACTTTGTTGGATGGGGCGAGCGACTTCAACCATTTCGCACATTGATGGATAAGGCATGGCGCACGCGAGCACATGGAGATTTCTGGTCACATATGTTGGTAGCAGAGGGCGTTGTAGATATAGCAGTCGAACCAACGCTAGCCCTGTGGGATATGGCTGCGCTCGACATCATTGTGCGCGAAGCAGGTGGGCGCTTCACCAACGTTGATGGCATCGATGGCTCACATGGTGGAAGTGGACTTTCAACAAATATCGCACTGCATGACTATGTCGTCGAAGCGCTAAAGCCGGAGCGGTAACAATGGACCAGACGCTCGTTACACAGACTTACTCCTTAACCGGAATGACGTGCTCATCATGTGTCAACACGATTGAGCGTGCAGTCAATGAGATCCCAGGAGTATCGGCCTCCGTTAATTTCGCATCAGAGACGTTGCATGTTTTGGCACCCAGTGAATTAGAAGCTACGACAATTATCAAGAAGATTAAATCCACTGGTTACGGGGCTGCTCTGCTTTCAGATCAGGCAGACCCAGCTTTACATCGAAAGGGTGCTGCAGGTGCGCTTACCTTCGCAATAATCTTTGCAGTTCCAACAATTCTTATTTCGATGGTTATGAGCTGGCATCAACCCATCAATCATTGGCTCACCGCACAATTTAATAGCTACGGTTTTGGACTTCCGCCACATGCAGATCATCTCTTTGCATCATGGCTCGCATTGACAATTAGCGCGCCATTGATATTTATTGTTGCATTCCCCATCCATCGCGCAGCAATCAGAAATGTCTTCCATCCAACAATGGATACCTTGGTCTCTCTGGGTTCACTCAGCGCTTACTTCTGGTCTATTTATGCAACATCTGTAGGTAAAGGCGATGCCTATACCGAAGTTGCCGCAGGAGTGCTCCTCTTTGTAATTCTCGGGCGATTCCTAGAAACACGTGCAAAGCGAAGTGCAAGTAGCGCCCTCTCGACTTTGCTTGCTCTCGGAGAGAAAGAGGTTGCAGTACTCCGTAGCGGCGTGGAAGTTCTCATACCAATCTCACATCTTGTCGTGGGAGATGAATTTGTTGTTAAGCCAGGTAGTCGTATCGCAACTGATGGAATAGTAATTTCAGGACAAAGTTCAGTAGATAACTCAATGATTACTGGTGAATCCACGCCAATAGCGATTACTCCCGGAATGAACGTCATTGGTTCTGCGCTCAATTCAAACGGTCGCATTATCGTCCGAGCAACGAGAGTCGGAAGCGATACAGAACTTGCACGTATTACCGCAATGGTCGTTACTGCCCAAGGTGGAAAGGCGCCTATTCAAGCCCTCGCAGATAGGGTCGCTTCAATTTTTGTACCTGTCGTTACAGTCTTAGCTATCGCCACATTTGGAGGTTGGTATTACTTCGGCGGTAAATCACTTTCCTACTCAATATCTACGGCAATTACTGTTTTGGTCATTGCATGTCCATGTGCGCTTGGCTTGGCAACTCCAGTTGCGTTACTGGTCGCTTCTGGCAGAGGTGCGCTTCGTGGCATTGTGATTCGCCATCCTCGCGTCCTCGAAGCCTCTCGAGA
>CAIMXQ010000049.1 GCA_903845465.1 uncultured Actinomycetes bacterium | reverse complement strand
TGCAGGACTTACCCTCGGTTCTACAAAGGGTTAATCTAGAAAATCTAGCGCTAATTACAGCGCTGCATAATCAATCTTGATGCAGCGATCCATTACTACCTTTAGCCCTGCTTCATCTCCACGTGTTGCAACTTCTGGAACAGATATCCCAAGTTGCAACCAGATTGCACTAGCCCCGATTTCAATACTCTCTTGTAAAACCTGCAGACAGTCTGCTGGCTTTCGAAAGACATCGACAATATCGATATGGGCTGGAATGTCCTTTAAGGATTTATATACCTTATGGCCCAGGACGTTCTCAAGCAGGGGATTTACAAAGAATAATTCGAAGTGAGAGTTCTCGAGCAAATACTGAGATACGCCATAACTTGCCCGATCGGGCTTATCTGAAATCCCCACTACTGCAACAGTCTTAGCTGCTAGAAGCAGAGCAGGAATTTCCGAAGGCGTCAGTGTCATAGAGCAATCCTAGTCAGGCGTAAACTCACTCTCAATGTTAAAGCGCATCGTTAAACTCTTTGCGGACCGAAAGATATGGGTTCGCCAGATTGTCGTTGCTGGAATCTCTGGGTCTGTAGCGTGGTTCGTCGGTGACACCCTTGTTCCTCATGGAGGAGTAGTTGCAGCAATCGTCTCCACACTGAGTATCCGAATCTCACTTCACAAATCATTACGCGAAGGCTTTGGCCAGATTGTTGGAACAGCAATTGGTGCTGGTGTTGCACTTCTTACAGTGAGCATATTCAACTTTGGCTTTATAGCAGTCGGGACGACAATCGTTGTGTGCGCCGTTGTTGCGCGCGCTCTGCACCTTGGTGAAGTCGCTTCAGTCAACGTTCCAGTTACAGCACTTATTGTTATTGGTCCAGGAATTTCTGGTTCGACGGCTGTTCACCGATTAACCTCAACGCTAATTGGCGCAGGCATCGCAATCGTTTTTTCCTATTTCTCTCACCCAAATACACCTATTGATCGATCTCGAGTTCAGATAAAAGATGTCAGCGAAAAGGCGGCAGCGTTATTAGCTGAAATGTCTGAGGGAGTTGCTGCTGGTTACTCGCAGAAAGATGCAGGCAAGTGGTTGGCTAAAGCGCGATTACTTGTTGAAGAAATTCCCGCAATCCGTGCGCAATCCGTAGAGGCTCGAAGCCACGCACGATGGTTCCCAACTGCGGAAAAAGATGTCGCAGAGGAAATGTATATCGAAGGAATTGCAACTGAACATACGCTGGTTCAAGTTCGAAGCATTGCACGAACCCTCTTTGATTCCTCCGTCGAAGGAGGGATTGCGGATTCAACAAAGAAGCAGATTGCCGTCGCGCTTTCAGCTGCGAGCTATGCAATTTCAGCACATGTCGACATTCCAGATGACATCAACGACTTCGGTTCATCACCTACTGACGATGCTCGTGAAGCAGGTTCTGTTCTTGCGGAAACGCTCATCGAAGATGGAGATGATGTAGATCAGGAGCAAATTGTGCGAGGCCTCTCGATTGTCGGCAATATTGGACTCATTGCAGACTCTCTCGATCAGAATTCTCCTGCTTTGAAGGATGTAATCACTCCAGATGAACCTGCGAATGCTCGGGTCCTAAAAGTTTCCCCTCTTGAGCAATCTATGACGCTTTGGAATAGAATTATGAAATCGATCAGAAAGTACTTCTAGGGAGCGCCAAATGTGTAGCAAGGTTCAATGCAGTAAATGTGGAAAGCCAACCTGGCAGGGATGTGGCGAGCATGTTGAAGAAGC
>CAIMXQ010000048.1 GCA_903845465.1 uncultured Actinomycetes bacterium | reverse complement strand
TGCAGGACTTACCCTCGGTTCTACAAAGGGTTAATCTAGAAAATCTAGCGCTAATTACAGCGCTGCATAATCAATCTTGATGCAGCGATCCATTACTACCTTTAGCCCTGCTTCATCTCCACGTGTTGCAACTTCTGGAACCGAAATCCCAAGTTGCAACCAGATTGCACTTGCCCCGATTTCAATACTCTCCTCTAAAACCTGCAGACAATCTGCTGGCTTGCGAAAGACATCGACAATATCGATATGGACTGGAATATCCTTTAAGGATTTATATACCTTTTGGCCCAGGACGCTCTCTAGCAGGGGATTTACAAAAAATAAATCGAAGTGTGAGTTCTCTATCAAGTACTGAGATACGCCGTAACTTGCCCGATCGGGCTTATCTGAAATCCCCACTACTGCAACTGTCTTAGCTGCGTGAAGCAGAGCAGGAATTTCCGAAGGCGTCAGTGGCATAGAGCAATCCTAGTCAGGCGTAAACTCACTCTCAATGTTAAAGCGATTTTTTACCTTATTTACTGACCGCAAGATGTGGGTACGCCAGATTGTCGTTGCCGCAATCTCTGGATCTGTTGCCTGGTTTGTTGGAGATTTACTCGTTCCTCATGGGGGAGTCGTTGCAGCAATCGTCTCAACGCTGAGTATCCGCATCTCACTTCATAAATCACTACGCGAAGGCTTTGGCCAGATAGTTGGTACTGCAATCGGTGCAGGAGTGGCGCTGCTGACAGTGAGCATATTTAACTTTGGATTTATCGCGGTAGGAACAACCATTCTTTTATGTGCTGTTGTTGCACGCGCACTTCACCTTGGTGAGGTCGCATCCGTCAACGTCCCAGTAACAGCTTTGATTGTCATTGGCCCAGGAATTTCAGGATCAACAGCTGTTCACCGTTTAACATCAACTTTGATTGGTGCTGGGATTGCAATCGTCTTCTCCTATTTCTCACACCCAAAAACACCTATCGATCGAGCTCGGGTTCAGATAAAAGATGTCAGCGAAAAAGCTGCAGCGCTCTTGGCTGAAATGTCTGAAGGAGTAGCTGCCGGTTATACACAGAAAGATGCGGGTAAGTGGCTCGCTAAGGCTCGATTGCTGGTGGAAGAAGTTCCTGCAATACGAGCACAATCTGTTGAAGCGCGAAGTCATGCACGATGGTTTCCCACTGCTGAGAAAGATGTGGCAGAGGAGATGTATATCGAGGGAATTGCAACAGAACATACTTTGGTGCAAGTGCGCACTATCGCCCGAACTCTCTTTGACTCTGCTGTAGAAGGTGGAATCGCAGATTCAACGAAGAAGCAGATTGCTGTTGCGCTTTCAGCTGCAAGTTATGCAATCTCGGCTCATATTGATCTTCCAGATGACATCAATGATTTTGGCCCATCAGCAACCGACGATGCTCGTGAAGCTGGGTCTGCACTTGCAGAGACGCTGATTGAAGATGGCGATGATGTAGACCAAGAACAGATTGTGCGCGGACTCTCCATCGTTGCAAATATTGGAGTGATTGCCGACTCACTTGATCAGAATTCGCCCGCTCTGAAAGATGTTATTACTCCCGATGAACCCGCTAAATCTCGCATCTTGGAAGTTTCTCCTCTCGAGCAATCTATGACGCTTTGGAATAGAATTATGAAATCGATCAGAAAGTACTTCTAGGGAGCGCCAAATGTGTAGCAAGGTTCAATGCAGTAAATGTGGAAAGCCAACCTGGCAGGGATGTGGCGAGCATGTTGAAGAAGC
>CAIMXQ010000047.1 GCA_903845465.1 uncultured Actinomycetes bacterium | reverse complement strand
TGACTATTTATGTAGTTTTGCTAACAGTTTGCTAACACGAATTATTCGACGGCTTTGGCAAAAACAATCGAGGCGTTCTCAGCTTGATCGCTTGTGACATGTGCATAGGTAGTTGCCGTAACCATTGCATCTCGGTGCCCTGGAACCTTGAGTGAATAGGGAAAAGAAGTAACCCGACTGGTCTTTTTCTGATTCTTAAACCTCTCCACAAACTTCTCGAATAAGCATGAGACTTCTTGGGCAATTCTCGGTGAAAATGGCAGCTTTTCAATCTGCATCTCTTAGGCTGGGGGCATTCCATACTAAGGAGTGAGCATGCCACCTGCAAAGAAAGCCGCGGTCAAGAAAGCCGCGGTCAAGAAAGCCGCGGTCAAGAAAGCCGCGGTCAAAAAAGCCGCGGTCAAAAAGACAAATAAAAAAAGAGCTCTCACCCTTGTAACAAGTTATCCGACTGTCAGTGACTACATTGCTCACGAAATGGAAGTATGGTTTAGAACCATTTTTATTCCCCAGCAGGAAAAAAACTTGAAAAAGCTGAAGCATGTAAAGAACCACAAAATAAACCCTTATTTGGCAAAATATAGGTCAATCGCATTGACCGGGAAAGTTTCTCCTGAGGGGATAGCTCGTGCAATGGTAGTCGGTACATCTCTGATTACCGGCCTGAACACATCTTTTGGAACTCAGCTGCAACGTGAGATTACAAACATACTCAGTGGTGTGAACGGAAGTCTCACCCAAGGAATTGATGTGGAGTATGTAGATCATTTCGATGGCAGAAAGAAAATGGCTCAAATAAAGGCTGGGCCAGCTACGATAAACAAAGATGACATTAAAACTATTATTGGACACTTTAATCAAGCACGATCCCTTGGCAACACAAACAATGTTTCAGTTTCCGTTGCCGACCAAGTTGTTGGAGTGATTTACGGAAAAGATTCCGACTTGAACGATCATTACAAAAAGATCCAAGGCGCGGGTTATACCGTGCTCGTTGGCGATGACTTTTGGGAGCATATGACCGGAGAAAAGGGTCTCGGTACCCGACTTATTGCAGTTTGTGCAGCCGCAATTCCTTCGGCAACGCTGAATCCACTACTTGAACAGGTTGTGCGAGATTTGGCAGCTGACCCTGCGATAATTGATTTGGCGAAATAATATGGTAACCTTTGCCTATGGCATTGGTTACCCTAGAATCTGATCTCCTCCCAGTACATCAAGCTGCTCTTAGGTTAAACGTCTCCTCCGACACGATCCGAAGGTGGCACAAAAAAGGCTTAATAAAGGCTCAAGTTGGTCTAAGGGGCGAGCGCCTGTTTTCCTTGGAAGAAATTAAACGGGTTACGTCAAAGAGTTCTGCCTCTGATAAACCATGGAAAGTCCTACATGCTCCCCAAACCAAGCTGACTTCCATTGAATTATTCTGTGGTGCGGGTGGACTAGCTCTTGGAATGCATAATGCAGGTATCCAATCAAAGATGTTGGTTGATTTCGATAGAGACTCCATTAGAACCCTTCAGCAGAACAAACCAGAATGGAATTCCCACCAAGCTAGCGTGCTGGATATAGATCTTGATGATTACGCTGGACAGATCGATGTGATGGCAGGTGGATTCCCCTGCCAGGCATTCTCGTATGCCGGTAAAAGTCTGGGTTTTGCAGATACGAGAGGAACCTTATTTTACGAGTATGCCCGATTAATTGATCAAGTTAGGCCCAAGCTGGTTTTAGGAGAGAACGTAAAGGGGTTACTCAATCACGATAATGGAAGGACTTTGCAAGTAATTGTTCGCGAGTTGGAGGGATTGGGATATCGGGTCGCATATAAAGTGCTTAGAGCACAATTTCTTGATGTTCCACAAAAGCGAGAGAGGCTCATAATTTTCGGTCTACGGGGTGATTTAAATTCCGAGATTCTTTTTCCTGCTGAAAAGGATTACACAATCACTATGAGGGCAGCCTTGAAGAGAGTTCCTAAGTCGGATGGGCAGCAATATAGTGAAGCCAAGTATGAAATCATGGAAATGATCCCCGAGGGTGGATACTGGCGTGACCTTCCACAGGATTTACAAAAGAAGTATATGGGTGGAAGTTATCACCTTGGTGGCGGCAAGACTGGCATGGCAAGGAGACTTTCCTGGGCAGAACCATCTCTTACTTTGACCTGCAACCCTGCACAAAAACAAACGGAGCGCTGTCATCCTAGCGAAACGCGACCTCTAACGGTTCGCGAATACGCTCGCATTCAGACTTTTCCAGATGATTGGTTTTTTGCTGGGAGCACATCTTCACAATACAAACAGATTGGTAATGCTGTTCCCGTGAACCTTGGATATCACATCGGGCTAGCAATTAGAAAGATTCTAGGAGCCCCGGCTCGATCCGCAGAATCCCCGGCAGAGTTGCTACCTCATAGGCAATCAGACTTAACGCTTTTTTAAGCCAAAACCACAAGGGTTCTATTTGGGCTTCGTGCCCTGCCTTCAGGAAGGTTAAATGAGATTATTTGCCATTCGTTTCTGTTAGGAGTTTACCTATAACTTCCAGAAGAAAAACCCTGAAAGAGGTCAACCAAGTTTCATCATTTGTGAGAGGAATTGTTGCAAGTATCTGAGGAGAGCCACCATCCCCAATTTTACTAGTGAAAACTACCCCCACATCTCCAAGCAATGGAAATTTCTGAGCTGCGATTGAAAGCCGAAGATTGATCTCATCAAGATTTATTGCCCATTCAATAGGCAGGTTAAAAATAAAGCTAAGAGATCTTGCACTTGTTGCGAGTCCCATTGTCCTTGACAATTGAGTTTTAACATCGAGTGTGATGCCGGTAGGAAAAGTAAAATCCTCGTGCTTAGCCTTGCTGCCATGCTCCTTGGCCATAGGGACTTCTCGCCTCGCATCCCATCTGCCATTGCCAGCGTTGCTAATCTCAGCGAGGAGTGCAGAAATACTTTCCTCGTATCTACTCATCCTTGAAGCAATTTTGCTTGTGATGCCAGGGTCGTAGATATCATTAAAGATTTCCTGCACAAATATGTCCCACTCTTTCAGCGTAGCGTTCACAAGCTTGTAATGCTGTGGTTTAGTTAGTTCTTGCACGGCACTTGTTGACTTGAGAGCGAAGGACGCGCTGACGGAGTAACCAGTGTCCTTGTTGTAAAAAGACCTGTTTGCATAACCAATGCCCACAATCCAGATGTATTTGCACCCTTGGATCCACTCACGGAATACCTCAGTACTTACCCCGACCTTCTTTAACTTGTGCTCTTTAAGTAATGGATCGATGGGGTACTCAACCCAATGAATAACGGATCGGATCCGAGACTTGCGGAGATTCAACGCAGTCTTTAGCTGCCTTGAGATTTCGAACTTCGAGTACAGCTCTTTCGCATAACTTGTAGAGTGGTTGCCTATATCTGCGCCCATTTCGAGCAGCCGCCCATATGTGCCCACAATGTCCTCTGCTTGCTCACGATAAGTAACGGCAAAGTGAAGAATTTCTGCTGAGAGCTCGTCAAGTTTGTCTTTTACTCGAGCTATCGAAGCCTTTCCAGAGGTGTTACAGGAATTTACAACTTGGGTAATGAGTCGATCAATGCCAGTGAACTCAACCACCGGGCCTGGTTGAACCGCAGGTGCCTCCGAAACCCCACCTTCTCCATCCCAGCCCTCATCTTCCAGTTCTCCATCCCAGCCCTCATCTTCCAGTTCATCAGACTCGTAAACACTGCTCCAATCCATGCCATGGTTTTCAAGCACGATCTCAACTAGATCGCGCCACATCTGATCATCGAGCCCTATAAAGGCTCTAATAAGGGCTGACCCATCCTTCACTAGCTTGGCTCGACCCTGATCCGTTTGAACTTCAAGAGAAGTCTTCAGATGGGCAATCACGGTTATTCCATCTGTAGCGGGGGTGAGCTTGAAAGCGTTTTCTTTAATGTGCGTGCCTGCCTTAACTTCATTAGGGGCTACAAAGCCCGTCTAAACAGAAGGTTATCAAATGGATTGGGTTACCATCTTATTCCTTTGGGACCACCCAAGTGTTTCACGCTCAACTTGTGACGCACTTCACAATATTATTTTTATAACCACGCTCAGTTATCATTATGCAAAGAAGTTATCATCTGATAACTTACAGTTACTCGAGGGAGGCACGGAGACGAGCAGACCCCAAGAGACACAAACTAGAGAAAGGAAGGCCCGTATGTCAAAGATTGGCCGCTACAACGATGTAGCAGAGTTTCAAGGTAAGGGCACATTGACCCTTTGCCGCATTAAGGATCACGGTGGGGATGAGGTTCGTGGGGGCCACAGCTTTAAAGCCACCAAGGCTGGAGGCCAAAAGGAGGCCACCAAGGGAGAGGCTTGCGCTCGCAAGATCTTCCGGTCACGCCGACGCGCTATTGAGAGCATCGTTTCGATGTTTCATGGGTTGGATCAAGCCGGAGACGCGTTCTTTGGGTCAGATATGAACCAAATGGTTGTCAACTGCGCCGATTGCCGTGGATGGCATGTATCAGCCTCGAGTTTGACGGATCTCAAGGTGGCTGATGCTGCCTAAGAAGACACCGTCCGAACTGCGCTTACGCATGGAGTATCCAGAGTTGGTACTCGATATGGAGAACATCGCGCTAGAAAAAGAGCTCAATGACGACTTGGGTTGGCCAGCCAGCTTCAAGCGAACCAATAAGTCTGCATCCATATCCCTGCCTCTTGGCGAGGGTTACCGGATGCAACTGACGCCGGTTAACAAAGGCAACAGTGGTTTCTACACATGGATGAGTTGGACCCCCACGACAACGGTGAGGGTTATGGACTCAAGCAGTCAAGAGATGAACCATCTCATTGGCACCATTCATGCATCTATATCGATTACCACAACGCAACGCAATAACAAGGCCATGGGAGAGCCTCTCAAGTTCACTCTAAGTGACCTTACATTAGAGGATCTCGTCATCGAGGCAGTCTGCCTTGCAGAGGAATACCTTGGATTTGAATTGTGCCCTCCATTTTTAGAGCCCAATGACCATGATTCAACTGATGAACTCCTGAAAAAGTACTTCTCAGATGCCGAAGTTCTAGTGCTCAGAAATCCTTTGAGCACGACAGAAGACAAACGGGCGATTCTCGCCCGCCGTTTTAGTCCTTCTGAGATCGCTCTCTTTGAAGAAGCTTTCGACGAAGAAAGTGAGGACGAATCGTGAGTGAAATTACTACCAACATCAAAACTGTTCAAGAGACCCACATCATTGGATATGTGCCTTGCGATGGGTGTAGTGCTAGATCAAAATTTTTAGTCCGCTTCCCGTTCGGGGAACTGGCATTTTGTTCACATCACTTTAGTAGGCATGAAAAGGTCATTCAAACGATATCTGTGACTGTACTAGAGAATAAGGAGGATACCGATGCTCCTTGATCTATCTGAAAGCCAAGACGCATGGGTTGAGCTACAAGGGTTGAAAAAATTGCAGGTTTCTGAGGGTTCAACAGTAGAACTCTTAGATAGTGGCGCGCTTGTCGTAACGCTAAGCGATGCTAAGAAAATGATCTACGCACCTCATGCGTGGTCACAAGTAACGGTGATTGACAAATATGCGCTCGCGGCGAATATTTTGTTAGCTAATAGCCGGAAAGATATGGATTAGGTACTCCATGGTGGAGTCTCTAAATTACAAAATAACAGAAAAGGAGCCCTATGCAACAAAACAATGTAGTACCAATTAACAAAAACTCAATAACTATTGGTGAAGAGATCGTTCATATTCAAGACTTCACTATTCAAAGCTATGAGCTAGCCACTTACTTGTTGAACAAGGAACCGGTATCAGAGGCATTCGTTGAATTAATCAACGCCGCCTTGATGATGGTACGCCTGTCGAATGTATCTGCTGAGACTGAAGCCCTTAGCGCGGTAGCCGAAAAGGTGCGCGAATCAGTTGAACAAGCTGGCGAAAATACTGTTGATGACATAACTGCGTTACTTAAAAGCCACACAGATATCAAAAACCCTGGCGGGCTTGCCATTGTTCTGAAAGAACAAATATCGAAACTTATGATCGCGGAGTTAAATCCATCAAATAAGAATGGGCCCATGTATCCGATCTTCCAGAATATGAATCAGATTCTGGAAAAAGTCACCGAAAAAGTTGGAATAGATAAGGCAGAAAATAAATCCAACAAAAAAGGTGCTGATTTCAATAAAGTGATGCATGGAATTGTTGCCCAAATCGGTTCAGGATCTGACCACCAAGTTGAATATACAAACGATGTCCTTTCACCGGTTGGTAAGCGAGTTGGAGACTCTGTCGTAACTATCCCTGAATATCTTGTAGGTCAAGATGCCTTAAGAATTGTTTGGGAGTATAAGGCGGAGAGAAATCTATCCCTTCCTTCAATCACAAAAGAGCTTGAAGAGGCTATACAGAACCGGGAGGCTCAAGCAGGAGTCTTTGTTTTGGCTAGAGAACCGGAGTATGAGAACTGGCCGAGTGAACAGGGTTTCTCTGGCAATCGGATGGTAATTGTTGTGGATAAAGATCTTCCGGATATTTATCTCGTTCGCTATGCGTACCTATGGGCAAAAATCATGTCAGTAAAGAACTTGGCTGTTGACAAGCAGGAGGTCGACATGGAGAAGGTGCTACATCAGCTCGATCAAGCCAAACTAACTCTTAAAGACTTTCGAAACGTGTCAGTGGCTCACAACAAAATGGGTGTAGCGCTTTCGGACGCTCAGAAATGGGCAAAAAACATTGAGGGAAAGTTACAAGAGCAATTTGCTGCGATTGAGAATACCACGAAAGGCAATGATGGATTTGACGAAATCGTGGCTCAGCTTAAAAAGCCAAAAAAATCATAAATTTGGTTGCTAATGGGGAGCCCTATCTCTCCTTGTTAGCAATCATTGAGGCTACTGGTCTTCTCCTTTCTACCAGTAGCCCGAGAATCCGAACCCGGAGTTTCTCTAGTGGCTCAAGAGGCATCCTCCGTGTGCCTCGCGGGTTCGGCCCTCTCATTCGTTTAGGGCGATTGCGACTAAACGAACTTAGGAAGGAAGTTGGGATTCAATACTCAAAATCGATTCGGAGAGAGGCAGGCTTTCGTATAAAAGATTCAGAAGTTAACGAGCAAGAATTGTGGCGATCACTGACTTCGGCAATAGGAGTAGAGCGAGCCGATCTACTCCTCGAGCTTTCTCAAAGAGCAACCTTTCGCAATAGTTGTGAAGAGGCTCTAGCACTTGCTGAAGAAGCAAGAGATCATCTACTCAAAGCAGGAGCAGATGAAACTTTAATGGTTAGGGCATACATCGCCGAAAGCTATGCACTAGCAAGTCTTGATCGCAAAATGGAGGCCGTGAGAGTTTTAGATAAAGTTGTTGAAGCGTCACGCCGTAATGCGGATCCATTTATTGACGACCATTTGCGAACGCAATCGCTTTGGTATGCCGACGCACAGGATTGGCAAGGAGCCCTAGAGTGTCAGTTAGAAGCTATACGAGTCAATGAGATTGATGGGGATCAGCAGTGGCTGGCGCGAAGCTATTTCTTGGCCGGAAATTGTTACTTCCAAATCAAAGAATATGAACTTGCGATCGACTACTACACGAGAGCTAGAACAATCTACAAGCAAAATAGGAATGTAACTGAGATTGGCGCGTGCGATATCTGGATTGGCGAGGCGTACACGGGGTTGGGCAATGGGGAAATGGGGCTGACTTACTCGAATCGCGCCCTTGATGTTTCAAAGCTAATAAACCGAACACCATGGATAGTTCTTAGTCTGATCGTAAAAGGTAAGGCTCAAAGCCTTTTGCTCAATTTTGATACTGCCGAATCAACTTTAGAAGAAGCACACATCATGTTGGTCAATGACAGTACTACCCAGTGGGAGTTAATCATAGAAATAAAAGATGAACTTATTAAGATCTATAACCAGACAAACAGATTCGACCTGGCTGAAGAAGTAGCAGCTAGTATCGCTACTATTCGAGAGATTCTGGACTAGTGACAATGGGCAGGCAGGGATGATGGGTAAGGTTGCTAATAGACAATGTCCTATTTGTAGGTCAACAGATATCAATCAAAAATGGAATACCACAGAATACTATTTTGAATGTTCGTGGTGTGGAGAGAGGTTCAAATGAAAAATTTAGCTAAATGCGTTATGACGGCAC
>CAIMXQ010000046.1 GCA_903845465.1 uncultured Actinomycetes bacterium | reverse complement strand
TGCGATTGGATCGCTGATTGTGTAGTCATTGTAAAGCTGTACGGCAAATGTTTCTGATTTAGAAACGGTTTGAGAAGTACTCTCCTTTTTGGTTGCGAATTAACGCAAGGCAAGTATCTCTTAAGGCAAAAAAGTTTGCAAGTAATTGAATTTCCCGCGTGGTTTACGCATGAAAAAGTACTTTACTCTTCCAACATTTTCTCTAATTTGCGCTTAAGGATTATCACAATTCCTGCCACCACAATGAGGAAGAAGATTGCCCAATAGCGCAAATACTTTTCAAGCGCTGGCAACGAGTTAGCGAATTCATAACCAAGAAGCACAACTATTGTTGAAAAGACTATTGCTCCTGCAGCATTCCACTTTAAGAATGTGCGATAGGGAACTTTATTCATTCCGGCAAGTGCGGGAACAAGTGCGCGAAGGAGTGCTTGTGCGCGGCCAAAGAAGATTGCACCACCGTGATAGCGATCGAAGATTGCCTGAGCTAATTTCCAACGCTTCTCTCCAACAAAACGACCAAATGCATTCTGCTGGATACGCGGGCCTAAATGTTTACCAACTTCATATCCAACTGAATCGCCACCTATTGCCGCCAGAATTGCGAAGGTTAGGAATACCCAAACGCTCCAGACTCCTGAATGACCGAGTACTCCGCCAATCAATAGTGAAGTTTCTCCAGGTAAAACGAAGCCGACAAATGCAGAAGCTTCGGCAAATGCTAAGAGGATGAGAAGCGCAAAGAGCGGTACTTGCAAATTATGTGCAACAAGAGTGTCAGCAGTGTGATGTATCCACTCTGAAATCGACATGCGAGAACTGTATCCGAGCATTAAGGTTCACGATATGAAAGCAGAGACTTCAGTCCCAGTTCACGAAATCATCGCAACACGTCGCAGTCCTCGTTCATTTGATACGACCGCAACGATTTCAGATGCAGATCTTGTAGGCGTCCTCGAGGCGGCTCGATGGGCAGCTTCGGCATTTAATGGTCAACCATGGCGCTTCTTTGTCGGAAAGCGTGGAGATGAATTCTTCGGCCAAATCCTGACATCGCTCGGCGAGTTCAATCAGAGCTGGGCCAAGAATTCTTCAGCACTGATTCTGGTTTCAGGAAAGACTACAAAACGCGACGGATCTATTCATGCAGATTTTCAATATGACTGTGGGCTTGCAGTTGCCCAACTTGTTATCGAAGCTCATCACCGCGGACTTATTGCTCATCAGATGACTGGTTTTGATAAAGCAATTGCACAGAGCGAACTTTCAATCACTGCTGATTTGATGCCAGTTGTCGTTATTGCGCTGGGAACACAAGATGCACCAGAAAAATTAAGTGGACCACTACTCGAACGCGAAATTGCAAAGCGTGAACGACTTCCACTTTCAGAGATCGTTGTTAAAGGTTTGCCAGCTTAAAAGCGAGAACGAATCTCCCAAAGGTCTTTAAAGACTGGGTTGAAGAGCGTTGTTGCAAGATATCCAACACCGCTTGACCCACCGGTACCCATCTTGTGGCCAATCGTGCGCTCAACCATCTTTACATGGCGATAACGCCATTCTTGAATTCCTTCATCGATATCAACTAGGCGTTCAGCCACCATCGCGCTCTCGGGATCTTTCTGATGAACAGTAAGTAATACATCTTGCACGGCGCTATTTGATTGGTAAGCAATTGATTTGTCGCGGCTGATTACATCCTTGGGTAGCGAGTATCCGCGCTTACCTAAGTAATCTAAGAAGGAATCCCAAATCGAATTACGCGCGGTGATTTCTTTAATTTCTTCTTGCACAGCCGGAGGTAAGTGGCCAGCCATCCTGCTATCGCGGCGGCCAAGTATCGCTTCAACCTTTCTGAATTGTGCAGATTGGAAACCACTCGATGAAGAGAGATAACCTCTGAAAGCATTAAATTGCAATGGAGTCATCGTTTCGAGAATATCGATCTGCGCTACACAGACTTTCATAATGGTGCGAATGCGTCCCAAAATCGAGAGCGCGTAATGTGTATCTCCACTTTCAAGTACGCGCTGCACTTGGAGAAATTCATGTATCAGCTGCTTAAACCAGAGCTCGTAGGTCTGGTGAATGATGATGAAGAGCATCTCATCGTGCTCAGGACCTTCTGAAAGCGGCTTCTGTAGTTTCAGTAAATCTTCGACTGCAAGATATGAAGAGTATGTAAGGGCTGACTCAAAGTTTTCGCTCATGTGACTCGAGAATCCGATCCTTCTACTTGTTCATATTGGCGGCTTTCGGTCAGATCTCGAATACGTGCAAAGCCATCCCAGACTTCAACATAAGAAGTTGGTAGAGGCGCCATAGCTAATCGAATTGCATTGGGGGTACGGTAATCAGGAATCACATTGGCAAATTTGCGAAGCGCGATACATATTTTTGCTGCATCAGGGTGCCCAATAGAGATATGCCCACCACGCTCTTGTGGATTACGAGATGTGAGCAAGGTGTATCCCAGAGGAGCTAACCATTCGTCAAAGAGATCAATCATCATCTGTGTTCCCATTGCGGCCTTTGATGCGATGACATCAATTCCTGCTTCTTCAATCATCCCAAATGCAATTTGAACTGAGCGGATTCCGACAATCGATGGGCTAGCAATTTGAAATCCCCGAATGCCTTCTGCCTTTTCGAAGCGAGCACCCATTCCAAATTGATCTTCATTGGCAAACCAGCCCTGAATAGGAACCTGCAACTCTTTCTGTACTCGCTTATTGACATAGAGCCAAGCGGGAGAGCCTGGACCTGAGTTTCCATATTTATAGGTGCATCCCACAGCTAGGTCTGCACCATTGGCATCGAAGTTCATCTCAATCGCACCTGCTGCATGGCTTGCATCCCATACAACAAGTGCGCCATATGAACGAGCTAAATCAGTTAGAGATTGAATATCTGTACGTGCACCTGATCGATATTGAATGACTTCAAATGTTACGAGAGCAACATCCTCTGTCATATATTTCTCAAGTAGCTCAGCCGTAATTAATTCATTTTCTGCAATGGCAGGATCTTCGTTATCAATAATGACGAGATTGAGGCTGAACTGTTTTGCAATTCCTTCAAGAATGTATCGATCGGTTGGAAAATTTGCCGCATCGGTAATGATGGTCTTGCGCCCGGGCCGTGCATTGATTGCTGCAAGGCAGAGTTGATAGAAATTTACCGACGTTGTATCGCAAACAAGAACTTGTCCAGGTCCTGCACCAAGGGCCGCTCGTCCCAGTAGATCTCCTGCAACCTGAGCCTCATCGATCCAATGGCTCCATCCCGTGACAACTTCATTGCCCCACTCTTGAGAAAGAAAATCACTCACGGCTTTAACAGTTGCATGGGGGAGGCGACCCAATGAATTTCCATCGAGATAACAGAGATTGGGGTCGGTAATTACGAATTTGCTGCGATATTCGGCGAGAGGGTCATTCTTATCGAGTTCCAACGCAAACGCGCGGTCAGTGACCTTCATAGTTCAAAGGTACGCTCTCCTACCGTGGCGCGCAACGTTGTAAATATCGAAGAGGTTTCTAAAGCCTTTGATATTCGCCCACTTCTCGAACGTGTATCCCTCGGTGTATCTGAAGGCGAACGAATCGGAATTGTTGGCCGTAACGGCGCTGGAAAATCTACGCTCATGAAAATTATTGCAGGTGTTGAAGTGCCAGATGCTGGTCGAGTAACCAAGACAAATGCTTCAAAGATCGGCATCCTCTCTCAAATCGATAGTGCTGCCCCTCATTCAACTGTTGGCGATGTTGTTATCGGAGATCGCGAGAAACACGAATGGGCTAGTGACCCGCAAATCCGTGAAATCTTTACAGGGCTATTTGGAAGTTTCGATGACCATATCTTTGATCGCACCTTTGCATCCCTTTCGGGCGGAGAAAAGCGTCGTGTTGGTTTGGCGAAGTTACTCATTGATGATCTTGATCTAATTCTGCTCGATGAACCAACAAACCACCTTGATGTTGAAGGCGTTGCATGGCTCGCAGCGCATTTAAAGAATCGCAGAGATTTAGCAGTCTTAGTCGTAACGCACGATCGCTGGTTCCTTGATGAAGTCACAGATCGAACCTGGGAAGTAGTACTTGGGAAAGTTGAAGAATATGACGGTGGATATTCAGCCTTTGTTTTGGCTAAAGCCGAACGTGCGCGTCAATCAAGTGCCATGGATGCACGACGCAATAACTTGATTCGTAAAGAGCTAGCTTGGCTTCGTCGCGGCGCACCTGCACGAACTACGAAACCAAAGTTTCGCGTTGATGCCGCAAATGATTTGATTTCGGCAGAGCCAGCACCACGTGACTCAACTGAACTTCTTAAGTTCGCTCTCAATCGCTTAGGAAATACCGTATTTGAACTTCATCACGCCTCAATAAAAGCTGGCGATAAAGAGTTAATCGATAATCTGACATGGAATATCGGACCGGGGGATCGAATCGGAATCGTTGGAATCAATGGTTCTGGCAAGACAACTCTGATGCGCACTTTAGCCGGACAAATTAAAGTTGCATCAGGAAAGCTCGTCACTGGAATTACAGTGAAGATTGCCTTTCTCACTCAGCACCTTGATGAACTAGACCCTACGTGGCGCCTACTTGAAGCGGTAGAAAATGTGGCAACACATGTCGAGATCGGCAAAGGCAAGACTCTTTCTGCATCTCAATTATGCGAACGCCTCGGATTTGATCGCGACGCACAATGGACTCCAGTTGGTGATTTATCAGGAGGCGAGCGACGTCGCCTTCAATTGACTCGTCTACTTATGGATTCACCAAATGTTTTGTTACTCGATGAACCAACAAATGATTTTGATATCGAGACTCTGACAGAACTGGAAGATTTACTCGATAGCTATGGCGGAACTCTGATTGTTATTTCTCACGATAGGTATTTCCTCGAACGCGTATGCGATCGATTCTGGGGACTATTGGGCGATAAGCATCTGCGAGATCTTCCACGTGGTGTAGATCAATATCTTGAACAACGAGTTGCATCGATTTCCGCAAGCGCATC
>CAIMXQ010000045.1 GCA_903845465.1 uncultured Actinomycetes bacterium | reverse complement strand
CTCATTGGCGATCTGCTCTGGAATATCGATTCCCACCTCATCCAACATCTGGCTGTTGACCATGATGTTGCTCTTGGTTCGAAGGGCTACTGCAATCGCATCCGATGGTCGAACCGAGAGCGCTTCGATTGCACCTGAGGCGTTTCGCATCAGAAGTTCCGCGTAGAAGATGCCATCTTTAATCTCAGTGATATGGACACTCGTCAGCGTTGTGTCTAAACGGTCCAGCAGATCGCGAATCAGATCATGTGTCAGCGGACGTTGGGCCTCCAGCCCCTGTTGGGCAAATGCAATCGCTGTGGCTTCAACGGCTCCGACCCAGATAGGAAGGAAACGGGTTCCCTCTAACTCTTTGAGTAAGACGATCGGTTGGTTAGAAGGCATCTCGATACGAACGCCAACAACTTCTACCTGGACCAACATTAAATGCGCTAAAGGATTCTATTAACGAGGTCGGTTAAGTCCGCCGCGGACGAGAGCTGCATGAAGACGAACCGAGAGAGATGCAATCTCTTTCTGAACCTCTTCTGCTCGGGCCTTGGCTTCGGAACTCTTCTGGCGCGTAAATGGCGTGATGACCTGTTCGATCAAACCGATCTCACGATCTGCCGCTGATTTAAATGAGCGAAGGTGGCGAGGTTCGATTCCGAAACCTGCCATCTCAGCAACTGCCTTGGCAACTGATAGCGAATCGCTGTCATAGTGACGACCGCGGATTGTTATAAGTCCAAATGATTCGAGTTCTACAAGTTGGGTATCGTCGAGGCCAGATGCCTTCAGGAGCTCATCGCGCGATAGGCGCATCTCGGATTGTTCTGCAAATGCTGCCGGTGCAAACTCGCCATCGATTGTTGCAAGGCCAAGTGTTGGCCTAGGTGATGCGACTCCACCTTGTGATGCTGGCTGGAGTCCACGATCGAGTGCATCGAGATTCTCTTTAATGACCTTGAGTGGCAGGTACTGATCACGCTGGGCAAGCAATACGTAGCGCAGGCGCTCTAAATCTGTAGTTGTGAACTTACGATAACCCGACGGGGTGCGCTGAGGTTCAATGAGTCCTTCAGATTCGAGGAAACGAATCTTTGAAATAGTTATATCTGCAAAATCTCCACGCAATTTGGTGAGTACTTCACCGATACTTAAATAAGCTCTTGCTGGAACGCTCAATTCACTTCTCCCCTACTGTGTGGCTGCTGATAAAGAGCAGATGAAATTTGCCAATTTGAATCTCGTCACCTGACGATAAAACTTTCTCTGTAACAGATTCATTATTGACATAAGAACCATTGAGGCTTCCTGCATCTTTAAAGGTGAAGCTGTTGCCGGTCTTCGTGATTGAGGCATGTTTACGTGAAACAGTGACATCGTCGAGAAAGATTGCACTCTCTGTTGCGCGACCGATAGTTGCACCTTCAGACGTTACTAAGAAACGCGCACCTTTTTGAGGACCACGATGGATAAAGACCATTGAAGAATTTCCATCGCCTGAAAGTGCGCTTTCGATAACTGCACGTTCGTCCGGAGATGCTTGTTCGATGAGGTCCTGGATCAGATCGGCTGGGGAATTGCCTACAACTGAGCGCAGACCGAGGTGCAGAGTGCTGGTCAGTTCGCGCTCTGAATCCGGCTTAGCCATTGCGCTCCCCCTTGCACTATCTGCGTCCCTCGACTTTGGACGTCAACTTAAGGGTGACACTAGAGAGAAAGAAAAGATAAATCAAGCCGGAAATTACGCTGTAATCGCTCCATACTCGGCGGCAGTAAGCAGTCCAGATGGCGTTGATGGCACTGCAATCTCAATGAGCCAACCTGCGCCATAAGGATCAGAGTTGATTAGCTCTGGCGCATTGACCAACTCTTCATTTACTGCAACTACCCTCCCAGTAACAGGAGCAAAGATTTCAGAGACGCTCTTCGTGGACTCAACTTCTCCGCAGACCTTATCTGCGGTAACGCTCTCACCAATTTTAGGCATCTGCACATAGACAATGTCACCGAGTGCGCCTTGGGCGTAATCAGTAATCCCCATGCGGATGTGTAAGTCAGTGGATGTGGATGCAACCCATTCATGTTCCTTGGTGTACTGCAACTCTGCTGGAATATGTGACATGGTCTGCTCCTGCTACCCCTCGATGATGTGTGAACGAACTGTAATGGTCGCAAGCGCCGTACGGAAAT
>CAIMXQ010000044.1 GCA_903845465.1 uncultured Actinomycetes bacterium | reverse complement strand
CTCTCGGCGATGGCGAAGTTCACTTTTCTCCGCAACATCCCAATCGCCAATCAAGAGCGCCTGCATGAGGGATAACGCTTCTGGTGATGCAGTTGCCGATGCAGATGGCCGGCAATCCATACAGACAGATCCACCACCGACCAATGAGAAGTAGCGATGTGGTCCAGCTTTTTCACAGCGCGAGCACGAAGTCATCGATGGTTCGTAACCACCGATAGAAAGTGATCGCAGCAAGAATGCATCAAGGATGAGAGATGAATCGTATCGATTGTCTGCAAGTGCCTTCATTCCACCGACTACCAACTGAAATTCTTGAGGGGCTGGCTCTTCCTCTTGCTGTGTAAAACGTTCGGCAGTTTCAAGGATTGCATGCGCGATTGTCCAGCGCTGGTAATCATCTGTGAGCGCTTCTCCGTAATTCATTAACGCTTCAACCTGTGTAATCGTGTCAAAGGTCTTTCCTGAATGCATCTGAATATCGACGTGGCTACCTGGTTCTAGGCGCGCACCAAATTTAGACATCGTGCGACGAACGCCTTTCGCCACACCACGAATACGGCCATGCTCTTTTGTCAGCAGAGTAATGATGCGATCTGCTTCACCCAGCTTCTGAGTGCGCAAGATGATTGCCTCATCGCGATAGAGCTTCGATTGAGGCGCAGACATACTGCGTACGATAGTTAGCGAATAGCGCGATTGATTGCAGACACGACTGCTTTAAGTGATGCAGTCGTTGTATTGGGGTCGATTCCGACTCCCCAGAAGACTTCTCCTGCAATTTCACACTCGAGATAGGCAGCAGCAGATGCATCTCCACCTGATGAAAGTGCATGCTCATGGAAATCAAGAACTCGAACATCGACGCCATAGTTCTGCAAGATATGACAGAACGCTGCGATCGGTCCGTTGCCGGTTCCAGATAATTCAATTGCTTCACCGCGATCTGTCATCTTGACAGTGAGTTGAACGTCTTCGCCCATCACCGAATTCTGTGACATTCCTTTAAGGCGGAATCTTCCCCATGCTGCTGTTTCGGTAGGTAAATATTCATCTTCAAAGATATTCCACAACTGCTCGGCAGTGATTTCGCCGCCTTCGTTATCAGTCTTTATCTGCACAATTCTTGAAAGCTCAATTTGATGGCGACGCGGAAGATCGAGCGAATGTTCATTCTTCATCAAGTATGCGACCCCGCCCTTACCTGATTGCGAATTCACGCGAATAACTGCTTCGTATGAGCGACCAATATCTTTTGGGTCAATCGGTAAATATGGAACGGCCCATGTGTGGTCATCGACTGCATTTCCTGCAGCCTTTGCATCGCGCTCGAGATGTTCAAAGCCTTTCTTAATTGCATCCTGGTGCGAACCAGAGAACGCTGTAAAGACTAAGTCTCCGCCATAGGGATGGCGTTCTGGAACGCGCAATTGATTGCCGTATTCGACTGTGCGACGAATTTCATCGATATCGCTGAAATCAATATGGGGATCAATGCCGTGAGAAACCAAATTCATGCCAAGAGTAACAAGACAGACATTGCCGGTGCGCTCACCGTTACCGAACAAGGTTCCTTCGATGCGATCTGCTCCAGCTAAAAATCCGAGCTCTGCAGCTGCAACACCTGTTCCGCGGTCGTTATGTGGATGCAGCGACACAATCACGCTCTCGCGGTTTGTGAGGTTGCGACACATCCACTCGATGGAATCTGCATAGACATTTGGTGTTGCCATCTCGACAGTGGCAGGAAGGTTTATGATTGTCTTCCACTGTGGAGTTGGTTTCCAAATATCGTTAACAGCGTTACATACCTCAACAGCAAATTCGAGTTCTGTTCCTGTGTATGACTCAGGTGAATACTCAAATGAAATCTTCGTCTCTGGCACAGTCGACATCAAATCTAGGCAGAGTTGAGCAGCATCGGTTGCAATCTTCTTGATGCCATCTTTATCAAGGCCGAAGACAACGCGGCGCTGCAAAGTTGAGGTCGAGTTATAAAGGTGAACGATTGCCTGCTTTGAACCCTTGATGGATTCATAGGTGCGACGGATAAGCGGTTCGCGAGCCTGAGTCAGCACCTGTATAACAACATCATCCGGAATCAAATCTTCATCAATAATTTTTCGAACGAAATCGAAATCTGTCTGTGATGCAGATGGGAAACCTACTTCAATCTCTTTGTAACCCATCGCAACGAGCAACTTAAACATTGCAAGTTTGCGAGGTGTATCCATCGGATCGATAAGCGCCTGGTTGCCATCGCGAAGATCGACAGAGCACCACTGAGGCGCTTTCGTCATCTTCTTACTTGGCCATGTGCGATCTTCAAGTTCTACGGGAATAAAGGGTGCATAACGATGCACCGGCATCTTTGATGGCTTCTGCTTTGGAAAATTCATTTCATTGCTCCTTATTAGTTTGGTTAGCCGAAGGTGTTTACCGGCAACACCAAACTCCGCAGCGAGGAGACCGGTCCATCTATACGGGGCCGAAACTCGAGAGTTTCGGGCCCTAGGCCTCGCTACGGCGGATAAGGAGGAGTCCGCGGAGCTTCATAAGACGTAAAGGATAACCCGCAAAGGGTTACTGAATCAAGGTGGAGGCGAAGATCTGCCAAGCAAGCGCTGATTTAGCAACTAATGAGAGCGTGATGTAAGTCTTCTCTCCGCGCAAGTATTCAGACCATTTGCCGACCTTCTTGTATTGCAGGTATTGCACGACAGCAAATGTATTGAATAGAACGAAGAGTGAGATGACGATTCCATAGACAAATGCTGGAGCCTTTGTATTACCTGGTCCACCAATTGCAAATACATAGAAGACGAGTGCAAGCCAAGGGACGATTCCTGCAATACATCCGAAGATAAATGGAACCCAGCCGCCATTACCGGGTTCTTCATACTTCTCTTGCAACCAGCCAAAGAGAATCATCGATGCGTTCACGCCGAAGATTGAGACGATGGCAGCAACATCTGCAATTCCACATATTTGCGCAATCAGAACGATCATGACGGATGAGCTAATTGAATATTCAACCCAGCGGAAGTAATTGCGATGTGCAGCGAGCCCCGCTGTGTAGCGACCGAAGAATTTCGGGCTTGCAACAAGAAAGTGGAAGAAGGCAGATAGCCCTAAGAAGATCGCGACAGTGAGGCCGACAGGAGTGTTGAGAAGAGTCACAGGTTCTGCAAATGTGCTCCCTGGCGGCCCTGACATGTAGCGGGCAACGATTGGGAGCGAGAAGTCATTTGCAAGGATGAGAACAACGATCATCTGCGCAAGGTGGAAGAAGCCAGCAATCAGGTTGTAGCGACGAATCTTCTGAGTATTAATCTCTTTAGCCATGCAATCAGGTTACCTCTTGAAAGAGGTAAATAGTCATTACAGAACGGGCAAATATCTATCTAATTCGTATGCGCTGACCTGGCGACGATAGTCCTGCCACTCATTTCGCTTATTTCGAAGGAAGTATTCAAAGACATGCTCGCCCAGTGTCTCGCGCACAAGTTCGCTCTTCTCCATCAAGGTAATAGCTTCTTCAAGGTTTGATGGAAGTAATTGAGTATCAGTTGATGGGTCAAGAAGATACTTCTCCTCAATACCCTTAAGACCTGCCGCCAGCATCACTGCATAGGCAAGGTATGGGTTACATGCAGAATCAGGTGAGCGAAATTCGATACGCGTTGAATTCTCTTTATTGGGCTTATACATAGGAATACGAACAAGTGCACCGCGATCGTTATGGCCCCAAGAAATAGTCGATGGAGCTTCTCCCCCACCTTGTAGTCGCTTATATGAATTGACCCATTGATTAGTTACCGCAGTGATCTCAGCGGCATGCTTCAAAATCCCTGCGATAAATTGGCGGCCAACAGTCGATAAGTTGAGTTCTGCGCTGGAATCGTAGAAAGCATTCTTCTCGCCTTCAAAGAGCGAAACGTGTGTATGCATTCCAGAACCTGGGTGATCGGTAAATGGCTTTGGCATAAAGGATGCATAGAAACCCTGGTTGAGGGCAACCTCTTTAATCACGTGGCGGAAAGTCATGATGTTATCTGCCGTGCTTAGCGCATCTGCATAACGAAGATCAATCTCTTGTTGTCCAGGTGCGCCTTCATGATGGCTAAATTCAACAGAGACGCCCATCGCTTCTAATAATGTAATCGCTTGGCGACGGAAGTCGTGGCCCACAACAGCTGGCGTGTGATCGAAGTAGCCACCTTGGTCTACAGGAACTGGTGCAACACCTTTTTCGGGTTGGGATTTAAAGAGAAAGAATTCAATTTCTGGATGGGTGTAACAGGTGTACCCCATCTTCGCGGCCTTATCTAAGGTGCGACGTAGAACGTTACGAGGATCTGCGGGCGATGCCTCGCCACTTGGCAGAGTAATGTCGCAGAAGATACGTGCAGCGCCTTGTGCTTCAGCGCGCCATGGCAAGATCGTAAATGTTGCAGGATCTGGCTTTGCCAACATATCGGATTCAGATTCGCGAGCAAAGCCTTGAATTGCAGAACCATCGAATCCGATTCCTTCATCAAATGCATTCTCGAGTTCAGCTGGTGCGATAGCAACTGATTTTAAAGTTCCGAGAATGTCGGTAAACCACAAGCGGATAAAACGAATATCGCGTTCTTCAATGGTGCGAAGGACGAACTCTTCTTGCTTACTGATATTTTCACTTGGGGACATGTGGGCCATCGTGCCAAAGCGAAGTTACGGCAGTGTTACAGAATTAGATTTCACGCCATTTGCTCGTCATAGGAAGCCTGCGATCCTTACCAAATGCACGCTTAGAGACCTTGGTGCCAGGTGGATATTGGCGCCGTTTATATTCAGCCTTATCGACCATTGAAATAACGCGCATCACCAAATCTTTATCAAAGCCTGCGGCAATCAAGGCATCGCGACCTAAATCATCATCGACATAGGCTTTCAAGACCTTATCGAGAATCTCGTATTCGGGAAGTGAATCAGAATCTTTTTGATCAGGGCGAAGCTCTGCAGATGGCTCTTTAGTAATGGAATTCTCCGGAATTGGGGCAACTTCACCGGCATCCTTGGCAACCTTGTTGCGCCAGCGAGAAAGTGCCCATACGTCGGTCTTATAAATATCTTTAATCGGCGCATACCCACCGACAGCATCGCCGTACAGAGTTGAATACCCGCACGCGAGCTCTGATTTATTTCCGGTCGCAAGAACTAAATGACCATGTTGATTGGAAAGGCCCATCAAAGTTGTTCCGCGCACTCGCGCCTGCAGATTTTCTTCAGCGAGGCCAGTTAACTCCACCTCGGTGCCAAATGAATCGACCATTCTTTGGATCTCGATGATGCGAAAGCCAATGCCCGTAACTGCAGCCATTGCTTGGGCATCTTCAATGGAGTGATTTGATGAATATTTACTCGGCATGCCTACCGCATGGACAGCCGCAGGTCCCAGTGCATCAATGGCAAGTGCTGTAACGAGCGCCGAATCAATACCACCGGAGAGTCCAACGAGTACAGATTTAAATCCATTCTTGGCGACATAATCGCGAAGACCTACAACGATGGCGTTCCATACTTCCTCTTCATCACCAAGGCGATGTGCAATTCCAGGAACAAGTGGCTTTGCAACGTCGACTGCATCGTCAGAAATAATGACATCGGGTTGTGATGTTCCGGCAGCAACATCGACATCTACGACCATGACTCCATCTTCAAATTGCGGAGCTCGTGCAATCACAGAACCATCTGCGCCGACCACGATGCTGTCTCCATCGAAAACTAAATCATCTTGGCCACCGGTCATATTGACGTATGCAAGTGGCGCCTTGGCTTCGCGAGCGCGTTTAGTCACAAGGCTTAAGCGGACGTCATCTTTATTGCGTTCATAGGGTGAACCGTTGGGAACTATGACAAGTCCTGGTGTGCGGGCAGCCAGCTGCGCCGTGATGCCACCGTCGATCCAGAGATCCTCGCAGATCGCGATACCGACATCGACTCCGTGAATTCGTACAACCAACGTTGAGTCCCCTGCCACAAAATTTCGGAATTCATCGAAGACGCCGTAATTCGGTAGGTGGCACTTGGCATAGCGGGTTTTGATTTCGCCCCCGGCAATCACGGCGACCATATTCTGTGGCTTTCCCTCTACTTGGTCTAAGTAGCCAACGATAGAAACAATGCTCTTATCTAATTGAGCAGCAAGAGATGCAATCGCAGATTTACTTGCGAGCTGAAATGACGGGCGCAACGCTAAATCTTCTACGGGATATCCGGTCAGAACCATCTCGGGAAATATCGCGATATGCGCACCGGCGGCAACTGCTTGATCGACGGATTTCTTGACCAACGCCGCATTACCCGCAAGGTCTCCGACCGTCGGGTTGACTTGAGCCAGCGCCAAACGCAACTTCATAGTTCAAGAGTATCGGGAGTACGATTGGTGTCGACCCGGGGACCTCGCATGAGGCTTCGAGGCAGGAGATGAAATACAT
>CAIMXQ010000043.1 GCA_903845465.1 uncultured Actinomycetes bacterium | reverse complement strand
CCTGACATTTGTTCTACAACGAGCTTTGAATCCATCGCTACTTCAACCGTTGCCTGCGCATCAAGTTGGTGGATATGTGAAAGCCCGGCAAGTAATCCGCTGTATTCAGCTACGTTATTTGTTGCAATGCCAATGACATCGAAGAGTTCGGCAATGATCTTTCCGCTTTCAGAGACAACTGCGCCGTAACCCGCTGGCCCTGGATTGCCTCGTGAGCCACCATCGGCTGTGAGTTTGAAGTGGCGTGCCATTACTTATCACGCACCAATATGCAGCGGCATTCCTCGCAGCGAACTACTTCATCTTCTGCAAGGCCGGAAATTCTTTGGAGCTCAACGGTGTTGAGCGCAAGGTTGCAACCTTTGCATTGATTTCCAGCAAGGGCGGCAGCTCCGATTCCATTACTGGATTCACGGATCTTCTCGTAGAGAGCCAAGAGCTCTGCACTTACTGATTGAGCGGTCGATTTGCGATCGCTCTCAATTCCTTCTAGTTCTGTGTGAATAGCCGCAAGTGCGTTCTCTTTACGGATATTCAGATCTGCAATGATAAGTCCTAGTTGATTCTCTTCAGCAGATAAAGTCGCGATACGTTCTTTGATTCCGTCCACGCGCATCATGATTTCAAGTTCTACTTCTTCAAGCTCTGAACGACGCACACCCAAAGTTCCCAATTCGTGCTGGGTCTGCTCAAGTTCTTTCGGTGTTCCGGTGCCTGATGAAAGGCGCTTCTCATCACGTTCAATACGAGTAACAATCTGTTCAACATCGCCCTCGGCGCGAGCAAGTTCGCGCTTGACATCACTGAGTTCAGTTTCGGCGGCGATACGAAGATCGCGGACATTGTTCTGCTTAATTGTCGTTGAGGAAATTTCAGCTAGCTCGGGAAGATTAGCTGCCTTATTGCGCAAGGTTGAAGATTGGTGATCGAACTTCTGGATATCAAGAATCGATCTCTGGTCACTCACGCTTGCTTTCACGACGTTACCTTACTTCATTACTTAACGCTGAAGGTATAACTGCCTGAGACCACATGACCATCTGCTGAAACAACGCGGTATTTCACAGTGTATTTGCCTGTCGAAAGTGGTGCCCTCAGAGCATTGGAAATCTTCGTTCCAGAAACTACTGCTACGCCAATGCTGACTTTCTTTCCTTTGCTGTCTGTCACTGAAATTGAATTTGGATTTTTGCCTTTGATTACCAAGATATCTTCACCAAAGAGCATCGAGACCTGGCTAGTTGTTTTGGAAACGATTGCCCCTTTGGCAGGGACCGTGCTTTCCAACGCTGCATGCGCAGATGCTGAAGGGGCGGTTACAACTGAGATAAGTAGGAATGAAGTACTTGCAACAAGGTTTCGAATCTTCATAGATGGATTCTCCCACTTAATGCATGGAAAAGAGAAAAGCCCCACGATTTCTCGTGAGGCTCCTCTCTTGGGAAGAATTACTTAGCAGCGATTGTTGAGATTTCAAACTCGAGCTTGATGTTCTCAGAAACGAGGATTCCGCCAGTTTCAAGAGCTGCATTCCATGTAAGGCCGTAATCCTTACGGTTGATCTCTGCTTCGCCTTCGAAACCAAAGCGAGCGTTACCAAATGGATCAGTTGCTGTGCCTGTGTATTCGAAAGTGATTGAGATTGGCTTTGTAACGTCCTTGATTGTGAGGTTGCCATCTACAACGAGCTTATCTGAACCTGAATCCTTGACAGAAGTTGATGCAAAAGTGATCTTTGGGAAAGTTACGGCATCAAAGAAGTCTGCTGACTGAAGGTGTCCATCGCGGTCTGCGCTGCGTGTATCTACTGATGAAACTGTGATATCGATATTAAGTGAAGCTGCGCCATCTGCAACAGTTGCAGATCCTGAGTACTCGTTAAATGATCCACGAACCTTTGTCACCATTGCGTGACGTGCGCTAAAACCAACGCGGCTATGTGATGGATCGATGTTGTAGGTACCTGCAGGCAAAGTTGATAGAACTGACATGTATTTTCCTTTTATTAAAGTAATGAGAAGTCTTAAGAACCGCTTGTTGCGGTACGGGAGGACCATAACCTAATTTAGTTGAAATTTCAACTAATTCACCAAACGTTCACTTCTAGATGCAAAGCACTCGCGATTGTGTTCGCTCGTTTGCAAAAGTTCGTTTAGGCTAAAGAGATGGAACTCACTACTTGCCTCTGGTTCGACGGTCGTGCTCGCGAAGCTGCTAACTTCTACACAAGCATCTTTCCCGGAAGTGAAATTGCCGACCACTGGATTGCGCCAACTGACACACCTGGCAATAAGCAGGGCGATGAAGTTGTAGTTAACTTTAAGATTTTTGGTCAGAATTTCATCGGACTCAACGGAGGTCCACAGTTCCCACACTCCGAAGCTATTTCATTCCAAATTCCTTGTGCTGATCAAGCAGAAGTTGATAATTATTGGGAAATCCTCACTTCAGATGGCGGGCAAGAAAGTCAGTGCGGCTGGCTTAAAGATAAATTCGGAGTCTCTTGGCAGGTAACACCAACTGAAATGGGCGCCTACCTCGGCGGAGCTGATGCTGAAGGTCGCCAGCGTGCAACACAAGCGATGCTTGCAATGAAGAAGATTGATCTTGCAGTGATGAAGAAGGCTTACGAAGGAGAGTAAATATCTGTGGGCGGCGAGGGTTTCGAACCCCCGACATCCTCGGTGTAAACGAGGCGCTCTACCACTGAGCTAGCCACCCGGCTATGTACTGCTCGCGAATACTACTTTATATAAGCGAAAGTACGAAAATCGTGCGTGAAGTATGCGTGGTTAGAGCGCTGCAATAGCGCTCTTGTAATCACCATTGTTACGAGCGTCGCCAAGGCCATTAACTACAGTCCAACGGATGATGCCCTCTTTATCAATGATGAATGTGCCGCGCAATGCGCAACCAAGATCTGCATTGAAGATTCCATATGCCTGCGCTGCTGCGCCATGTGGCCAGAAATCTGCAAGCACAGGGAACTTATATCCCTCTTGCTCAGCGAAAATCTTCTGTGTAAATGGAGAGTCACAAGAGATTGCAAGAACTTGAACGTTATCGTTTTGAAATGCAGCAAGGTCATCGCGAATTGCGCAGAGTTCGCCTGTGCATGTTCCAGTAAATGAGAATGGAATAAAGAGAACGACTACGTTCTTGTTGCCCTTAAATGATGAGAGCTGAACTTTATTTCCGTGCTGATCTTTTAATTCGAAATCTGGTGCGGCTTGGCCAATGGTCAGTGTCATGGCGCAGAATCTAT
>CAIMXQ010000042.1 GCA_903845465.1 uncultured Actinomycetes bacterium | reverse complement strand
GAGATCGCCGAGTAAGCCAGCCGGACCGGTTACGTAGTGGGTAACCCCATTTGCTTGAGCAAATGGCTTGATATCAGTTCTGAGTGCTTCGACGACTGCAGGAAGAACTGGCTTGTCATTTGGCAGAGTCTTACCGATTGAGCCACCATCGAGAGGAACGCTTGCCAAAATAGCTTGACCATCTTGCGATGGGAAAACGGTAATTGTCTGACCTGGCGCCAAGTAATCTGAAATCTTCGCTGAAGTACCTGCAAGAGTGAGCGCTCCAACGCCCTGCATGTGTGCGTTAATTGTCACCAACTTCTCGGGCGAAACTTTTCCTTCGAAGAGAATCAGCGTTGGGAAGTTAAACGAATCCTTGCCAGAGAATGTCTTAATCTGTTCAGATGCCATCGATGCCTCTGAACCCTTCGGCAAGAAGGAAGAGTTGTTGTTATCTTGAACAGTAGATAACTTGCCAAAGAGCGGTCCGAAGATGACTGATATCAAGAACCAGACGATGACGACCAACATAGCTAGGGCAAATGGCTTACGGGATTTGGTTGTGGTGATTGTAGACACGATAGATATGGCCTTTCGGGCGACGCGGTATGCGTGATTGGCGAGAGGGCTAGCCTACCTTTAGGCTGTACCCGTGCCACTCTTAAGCGCGGGTTCTCTCGAGAATTTAATCGAAACTCCACTCACGATAGACCGCGTCGGATTAATGGATTACGAAGAAGCACTTGCATTGCAGAGACTTTTTCACTCTGAAATCGCATCAGGTGCGCGACCAAATACTCTACTTCTACTTGAACACCCGTCTGTCTATACAGCCGGAAAGAGAACGTCAGATCTTGAGCGACCAACTGATGGAACACCAGTTATCAATGTGGATCGCGGTGGAAAAATTACATGGCATGGACCCGGCCAACTCGTTGGGTACCCGATTGTGAAATTAGCAAAACCGACAGAGTTAGTTGGCTTCGTCCGAGAGATTGAAGTTGGGTTGATAGAGGTCTGCGCAGAACTCGGTATTTCTGCGACACAAGTGGCCGGTCGTTCGGGTGTATGGGTCAGTGACTCTCGTGGAGAACGGAAAATCGCAGCTATCGGAATTCGAGTCGCCTCTGGCGTCTCGATGCATGGTTTCGCGCTCAATGTGAATCCAGACCTCTCTGGGTTCAATAGAATTATCCCCTGCGGAATAGACGATGCAACCGTCACATCAATAGCTTCAGAGCTCGGTCGAGAAATAACAGTCGAAGAAGTTCTTCCATTAGTACAGAAACATCTAACCGAATCTCTAACAAAGGTAAGTGCATGACTATCGCACCAGACGGACGCAAATTACTTCGCATCGAAGCGCGAAATACCGAAACCCCCATTGAACGTAAACCCGAGTGGATAAAGACTCGTGCCAATATGGGTCCCGAATACACTCGTCTTCGCTCACTAGTGAAGAGCGAAGGACTCCATACTGTCTGCCAAGAAGCAGCGTGTCCGAATATTTTTGAGTGTTGGGAAGATAAAGAAGCTACATTTTTGATTGGTGGCGAACGTTGCACACGTCGCTGCGATTTCTGCAATATTGATACAGGTAAACCTGAACCACTCGATCGCGACGAACCTCGCCGCGTCGCCGAATCAGTTCAATCAATGGGTTTGAAGTACGCAACTATTACAGGTGTTACTCGCGATGATTTAGATGATGAAGGTGCATGGCTCTACGCGGAAACGATTCGCAAAGTGCATGAACTCAACCCTGATACTGGTGTTGAAATGCTCGCACCAGATTTCAGCGGTAATCCTGTATTTCTCAATGAGGTCTTTGAGACTCGCCCTGAAGTCTTTGCCCACAATCTCGAAACAGTCCCCCGCATCTTTAAGCGCATTCGTCCAGCATTCACTTACGAACGCTCCCTTAATGTCATCAGCCAAGCACGCGACTTTGGATTAATCACTAAATCAAACCTCATTCTCGGTCTAGGTGAGACACGTGAAGAAATTTCACAAGCACTTGTTGATCTCCATGCAGCAGGTTGCGACTTAATCACCATTACTCAATATCTGCGCCCAACGAATAAGCACCACCCAGTAGAACGTTGGGTAAAGCCAGATGAGTTTGTCGAGCTTGCAAAAGAGGCAGAAGATATTGGTTTCAGCGGTGTCATGAGCGGTCCACT
>CAIMXQ010000041.1 GCA_903845465.1 uncultured Actinomycetes bacterium | reverse complement strand
TTCTTTACAAATTCCAGATCAATGACGCCATCGGTTGTAACAGGAATTTCTAGGAGCTGCGCACCTTCATGTTCGACCAACCAATGCGCTGGATCGAGCACTGCGTGGTGTTCGATGCTGGAGACGAGAATGACTTTCTTTTCAGAGCGCCAGAAGAGCCCCTTGATGGCAGCGTTATCAGCTTCAGTTCCAGAACCAGTAAAGATCACTTCGCTAGCTAAACAATCGAGAGCGCGTGCAATTTTTTCGCGAGCATCTTCAACATCTTTCCGCGTTGAACGACCTTCAGTATGCAGAGAAGATGGGTTACCTAATTTGCGAAGTGATGTATTCATCGCATCAATGGCGACGTCGAACATCGGCGTTGTAGCCGCATGGTCGAGATAGACGCTCATGGGAGCAGTCTAGTTCGTGCGCGCTACGACGCCTTCTGTGGCCTTCGGCAGTACGTTAAAGAGGTCTCCGACTACGCCGAAATCTGCGATATCAAAGATTGGAGCCTCGGGATCTTTATTGACGACGATGATTGTCTTTGAGGTCTGCATGCCTGCGCGATGTTGGATAGCACCAGAGATTCCGCATGCAACATAGAGCTGCGGGCTTACAGTCTTTCCGGTCTGGCCCACTTGATGTGAATGCGGATACCAACCGGCATCGGTTGCAGCGCGTGATGCGCCCACTGCTGCGCCAAGTGAATCTGCAAATGCTTCAACAGGTGCAAAGTTTCCATCGGTACCGCGTCCACCTGAGACAACAATATTTGCTTCAGTCAGCTCTGGTCGTCCGCCCTTTACAGGAGGTTGCGATGACGAAACTGTCGCCTTCTTTGCATCGGCGCTTATCGTTGCAAGTGCATTTTCAATTGCAGGAGAAGATGCAGAGAAATCTGCTTCTACGCTATTGGGGCGCACAGTAATAATCGCTGTGCCATGTGAAACCTTGGAATGAACTGTTGTCGAACCGCCGAATACCAATTGCGTTGCAGTGATATCTGCTGAAACATCGACTGCATCAGTGATGACTCCAGAATCGGTAAGGACTGCAACACGAGCTGCAACCTCTTTACCAAAGGCGTGAGATGCGATCAGAACTGCAGCTGGCGACTTCTCTTTAACAAGATTGGCAAGTGCATCGGCAGATGCTGCAACGCCATGTGTTGCAAAGTCATCGGATTCAATAACAAGTACGTTAGCAATTGGACCCTGATTTACCGTTGCTGCAAGCGCTGCGCCCTTACCTGCACCTGCAAGAACGACTGCGGTTACTGAGCCAATTCGTGCTGCAGCAGTGGCAAGTTCTGCAGTTGTTTTGCTCGCCTTATCGCCTGAAAAATCAGCGAGGATAAATACGTTGCTCATATCAACTTCTTCTCTGCAAGGAAGTTCACAAGGTCTTGCCCGCCATTGCCTTCATCGTTGACTTTTATTCCTGAAGCGCGCGGTGGACGTGGAGTCGCATCGTTAACCTGTGACCATGCGCTCTGCGCAGATACTCCAACTGCTGCTAAATCTTTCTGCTCAATAACTTTCTTCTTTGCAGCCATGATTCCTTTAAAGGATGGATAGCGTGGTTCGTTGATTTTTTCGACAACGCTAATGACAACAGGAAATGCGGCAGAGATTTCATCGACGCCAGCTTCAGTCACGCGAGTAATGGAAACTTTTCCTGCAGGATCGACAGTTACCTTTGATGCAAATGTGAGCTGTGCCCATCCAAGGCGAGCGCTGATCATCGCCGGAACAACGCTCATGCGAGCATCGGTGGATTCAGTGCCGCATATGACGATGTCATAACCACCATCTGCAATCACCTTTGCCAGAACTGACGATGTTGCGAGCGCATCAGAGCCTGCAAGTGCGCTATCGCTGACCAAGATTGCGCCATTTGCACCCATGGAAAGAGCCTTACGTACAGCCTCAGTTGCGCGATCTGGTCCCATAGAAATCACAGTGACTGAATTGGGTGCACCTTCTTCATTTCCGCCATGAGCTTCTGCAATACGTAGCGCTTCTTCCACTGCATATTCATCAAGGTCATTGAGAACAGCATCAACGTTCTCGCGATCGAGTAGACCGTTGACCATCTTCTTCTCAGCCCATGAATCGGGAACTTGCTTGACGCACACTGCAATCTTCATGGCGCTTATGTTACTGACGGGTAGCACCTTTGTGAAGCGTGAAACTCTCAACTAATACTTCACCTTCTATTCAGAGACACGTAACCTCTCGACTTATCTCAGGATGTTCTCACCCCTCACTCTGCAACCATGATCGAGTCTGGGACATCTGCGAAGTTACGTATCGCTGTCGTGACAGAGGCATTTCTGCCGCAAGTAAATGGTGTGACCAACTCTGTTCTCCGTCTACTCGAATATTGCAAGGCGCAGGGCCATGAAGTTCTCATCATCGCACCTGAAAGTGAAGGAGCTCCAACGCGCTACCTTGATTACAAAATCAAGCATGTTCCAAGTATTTCAATGAAGAAGTTGATCCCTATGGGTATGCCTCGCAAATTTCTCGAACCACTACTTGAAGGTTTTGCACCTGATGTTATCCATTTAGCGTCTCCTATCTTCCTTGGCCACTACGTCGCTCGCATTGCAAAGAAGATGGATATTCCTACTGTCTCGGTCTATCAGACAGATATCGCAGGATTTGCTCGCCACTATGGTTTAACAATCGCTCACTCTACTTTGAAGAAGTGGGTCTCCCGAATTCATCAAGCATCTGACATCACTCTCGCTCCATCAAAATGGGCTTGTCGCGATCTTGAAACAAGTGGGGTAAAAAATGTTCGCCTCTGGAAGCGTGGAGTTGATCTCGTCAAGTTTCAACCATCTCGTCGAGATGAAGGCCTTCGTGCAAATATCACAGGTGACCATAAGAAATTTATCGTTGGCTACGTTGGACGCCTCGCAAATGAGAAGCGCCTTGGTGATCTAGCAATTCTTGATCAGCAGAAAGATATTCAGCTTGTCATTGTCGGTGAGGGACCTGCGGCGGCTCGCTTTAAGAAAGAGCTACCTAATGCGCGTTTTGTCGGATACCAATCTGGCACAGAGTTAGGTCGCTATGTAGCCTCATTCGATATCTTTGTTCATACAGGAAAGCATGAGACTTTCTGTCAAGCGATTCAAGAGGCCCTCGCTTCTGGAGTACCAGTGGTCGGACCAGATTCAGGCGGACCTGTAGATCTGATTGACCACGGCGTAACGGGATTACTCATTGATACCGCTGATTCACATGCGCTTCTTGAAGCGGTAGAAACTCTTCGCTCCCATAGCTCCTTTGACTTAATGCAACTAGCGGCTCGTCGCGCTGTAGAACATCGCACCTGGGATTACATAAACGCCCAACTCATTGAGCATTATCAAGATGCAATTTTTGAAATCTCACAGAAGCGAGGCCTAGTTGCATGAAGATTATTCATATTGCCAACTTCTATGGACCAAAATCTGGCGGAAT
>CAIMXQ010000040.1 GCA_903845465.1 uncultured Actinomycetes bacterium | reverse complement strand
GGTTCCTGGATATGAAGCACCTGTAAACCTCGTGTACTCAGCGCGTAACCGCTCTGCTTGTATTCGTATTCCAATCACAGGTAAAAATCCAAAGGCAAAGCGCATTGAGTTCCGTTGCCCAGATCCATCATCAAATCCATATCTAGCATTTGCAGCAATGCTTATGGCTGGTATTGATGGAATTCAAAACAAGATTGAGCCAATGGCTCCGGTCGATGTAGATCTATACGAGTTGGAAGGCGCAGAAGCTGCAGCCATCCCGCAAGTTCCTGGTTCACTTCCTGAGGTTCTTGATGCTCTTGAAAGCAATCATGACTTCCTTACAAAGGGTGGCGTATTTACACCAGATCTCATTGAAACATGGATCAACTACAAGCGCACAGCAGAAGTTGATTATGTTCGTCTTCGTCCACATCCAGCGGAGTTCGAGCTGTATTACGACATCTAAGCCTTAACTGCGGTTCATCCGTCCACAAAAGCTCCTAATTTCTTAGGAGCTTTTGTATTTCTCACTGTGCGAAAGTGAGTCAGATAATCTCCAGTAAGATCAGTTAGTGATTGCTACCCAGAGTGTTGAACTACGTGCTGGGGCCCGTCTTCTCGTAAAAGATGTAACAGTGCGCATCAACCACGGCGACCGAATCGGGTTTGTGGGAAGAAATGGCGCAGGTAAATCAACCCTTGCAAAAGTATTAGCGGGTGAAGGTATGCCTGCAGGAGGCCAGGTTCTGCGCACGGGAACTATTGGCTATCTCCCCCAAGATCCCCGCACGGGTGACCAAGATGAAAGCGTTATCAATCGCATTCTCTCTGCGCGCGGCTTAGATCAAATTGTTAGCCGCATGCGCAAAGCCGAAGATGCGATGGCAACGGCAACACCTGAAGAGCTAGAAGATGCGATGGAGAAGTATTCGCGCATCAATCAAGAGTTTGACGTTGCTGGTGGGTACAGCGCGCAATCAGAGGCAGAATCGATCGCGACTAATCTAGGCCTTCCAGAACGCCTATTTGAAGACTCTCTCCAAGGACTTTCTGGTGGTCAACGCCGCCGCGTTGAACTCGCTCGCCTTCTCTTTAGTGGCGCTGAGACGTTGCTACTCGATGAACCTACAAACCACTTGGATGCTGAATCTATTAATTGGCTCCGTGAATATCTTGGTAAATATAGCGGGGGGCTTGTCATTATCTCCCACGATGTGAATTTGATCGAAACCGTTGTAAACAAGGTGTTTTATATCGATGGCAACCGCAATGTCATTGACGTCTATAACATGGGCTGGAAGAAGTATCTCCAACAACGTGAAGATGATGAGCATCGACGCAAGAAAGAACGCGCAAACGCAGAGAAGAAAGCAGCGATCCTTGCTAAGCAAGGTGAGAAGATGCGCGCGAAAGCATCTAAGGCTGTTGCAGCCCAGGGAATGCTGCGCCGTGCTGATGCACTCCTTGCAGGGCTTGAAGATGTTCGTAAATCTGACAAGGTTGCAAAGCTTCGTTTCCCAACACCTGCCCCATGTGGCAAGACCCCTCTTATGGCCCACGGACTTTCGAAGTCATATGGCTCACT
>CAIMXQ010000039.1 GCA_903845465.1 uncultured Actinomycetes bacterium | reverse complement strand
TCAATCGGTAAGACTCTGCCAAATGACAAGCCAGTTCTTCCTGCAGTCGTCGAAGCACTCAGAACTGATATCAAGCCATTTGCTCAAGCAAATGGGGTTACCCACTACGTAACCGGTCCGGCTGGCTTACTCGGCGATCTCTTCGGTGCGTTCGGAACTCTCGATTCATCACTTCTCCTAACAACTCTCGGAGTGGTCGCAATTATTTTGATTGTTGTCTATCGCTCACCAGTCCTATGGATCATTCCTTTGCTTTCGGCGCTCTTTGCCCTTTCAACTGCAGGTGGAATTGTCTACCTGCTTGCAAAGAACGGAGTACTAAAAGTCGATGGTCAGTCGCAAGGAATTCTCTCCGTCCTTGTTATTGGTGCAGCAACTGACTATGCGCTGCTCTTAATTGCTCGCTACCGTGAAGAACTTCACCACAACGAAAACCGTTTCGATGCGATGCGTGCTGCATATAAGGGAGTCTGGGAACCAATCCTTGCATCCGGTTCAACAGTTTCGATCTCACTTCTTATTCTTCTCTTCAGTAAGTTATCGAATACAGCGGGGCTTGGACCTATCGGTGCAATAGGCATCGTCTCTTCGATGTTCACAATTCTTACCTTGCTGCCAGCCCTACTTCTTGTCTTTGGTCGTTGGATTTTTTGGCCACGTATTCCGCGCAACGATGGCGATGACCATGTGATGTCAGGTCCATGGTCAAAGGTTGCAGGCTCAATTGGCAACCATCCTCGTCGTGCTTGGGTTACTGCAGGAATCATCCTCTTACTCTTTGCAGCAGCGTCATCGACCCTTAAAGCAGATGGCATCGGAACCGTCGATACATTTACGGGACATCCCGAATCAGTTGTTGGTCAAAAATTGTTGCTCAAGCACTTCCCGGGAGGTCAGGGTGATCCGACGCAAGTTGTAATTAGCGCAGACAAGATCGATGCGGTGACAGCAGCGCTAAAGAATGCTCCTGGCGTCTCAAATATCGTGCCTCAACTCGATGGAATTCCTATACCAGGCAAACCTTTACCAGCCGTGAAGATTGTTAACAACCGCGCAATTCTCGATCTCACGCTTAACAAGGCTCCAGATAGCGTCGATGCAGGAAGAGATATTCCTGAGATTCGTCGCCTTGCTCATGCTGCAGATCCTTCTTCGCTCGTGGGTGGAACAAGTGCCACGTACTTCGACGTACGAACTGCAAATAGTCGCGATAACCACACAATCATTCCAATTATTCTCTTAGTAATCACTTTGATTCTAGGTTTACTACTTCGAAGTGCTTTAAGCGCTGTTGTTCTACTGGGAACCGTAGTTCTCTCTTACTTCGCAACTCTCGGAGTGTGTGCGTTGGTCTTCAACCACATCTTCGGATTTGCTGGGGGAGATAACTCATTCCCACTCTTTGCTTTCATCTTCCTGGTTGCACTCGGCATCGATTACAACATTTTCTTGATGACCCGTGTCCGTGAGGAATCTCAGAAGATTGGTACTCGAGCAGGAGTCATTAAGGGCGTAACCGTAACTGGCGCTGTTATTACTTCGGCTGGAATCGTCCTTGCTTCAACATTCGCAGTCCTTGGACTCCTACCTCTCGTCCCACTTGCAGAGCTTGGATTTGCAGTGGCCTTCGGTGTATTGCTCGACACCATCATCGTGCGTTCGATTTTGGTACCAGCGATTGTTCATGAAATTGGTCCAAAAATCTGGTGGCCTTCAAAGCTGCAGGATAAGTAAATATGCGCGTTGGCATTGCTGGATATGGATTGGCTGGGCGTTCATTTCACGCACCACTTCTTAAAGGGTGTGGTTTTGAAATCGCCAAAGTTCTTACCGGCAATTCAACTCGTGCTCGCCAAGCGAAAGAAGATTTTCCTCTCACAAAAGTTGTAGATAATCTGGATGTTTTCCTAAAAGAGGATCTCGATCTTGTTGTAGTTGCATCTGCAAATATGGCGCACGCAGAACAATCACTTGCCGCAATTAAGGCTGGAATTCCAGTCGTTGTCGACAAACCGATGGGCAGATCAGTTCAAGAGAGTGAATTGATCATTCACGCAGCACAGAAGGCAGGGGTCCCAGTCACCTCATTCTTCAATCGCTTATGGGATAGCGATGCGCTGACGATTAAGAAAATTGTTGCCAACGGTCTTATTGGTAAACCATTTCGTTTAGATTCACGTTTTGAACGTTTCCGCCCACAACTGAATTTGGCATCATGGCGTGAATCCGAGAGCGCTGAAAACGGCGGAGGGCTACTTCTCGATCTTCAAACGCACTTACTATCAACTGCCATCGATTGGTTTGGGCCCGCAAAGCTTGCCTATGCAAATGTGCGCAGTATCCGTGGAGATTCAGAAGATGATGTCGTACTCAATCTCGTTCACGATTCAGGCGTTGATTCTTACTTAGCAGTCAGCGCTATCGCTGGATCTCCTGGACCACGCATTCGCTTGCTGGGCACTGAAGGTGCACTCATCGTTGAAGATCTCGATCCGCAGGAAGCACTTCTGCGAGCCGGTGAATTTCCCGAAGGGGGAACATGGAGTGTTCCAACGAGTTCTAAGGCATATATCCAACGCGGCGATACCAGGGAAGAGATACAGACTGTCCCCGGAAATTATGGACACTTCTATCTTGCAGTGCGTGATGCCCTTGAAGGTAAAGGTCAGTGGCCGATATCAACTGAACAAATTCTCGAAGTTTCACGAATCATTGATGAGGCGCGTGAAATAAGTGCCCGATAAGGTCGCTGTCATTGGAGCTGGCCTTGCAGGGTTAAGCGCTGCAATTACTTTGCAAGAAGCTGGCGTTGAAGTTGAAGTGTATGAATCAAGTGATCGAGTAGGTGGAAGAGTTACCACTGATGTCATCGATGGCTTCCGTTTAGATCGCGGCTTTCAATTAATCAATGCGAAGTACCCTGAGATTCGAAGGCTCGGAATTATGAGCGAACTTGATTTCATCACAGCGACGCCAACGATTGATGTAGCAGTGGGGGATAAGCGATACGCGCTAGGAGATCCCCGATCACATCCATTTTCAGCACTCAATCCGGCGACAGGGAAACTCTCAGAAAAGGTAACTTTTTTAGCTTACTTAACTCATAAATCAAAGGCTGGAATTTCAGTTGAAGATGAGATGCGCTCACTGGGCCAGCTCTATACCCGTGTATTAAAACCATTTCTGACAGGAGTTTTCCTCACCTCGCCCGCCAATGTAGATGCAATTAGCGGTAAGGAGATTGTGCGCTCATTCATTACTGGAAAACCTGGCCTTCCATCTCGAGGCGTTGATGCATTCTCACAAGCGCTTGCCTCGCGAGTTGATTCGATCGAATTGAACTCACGTATTGACTCTCTTTCGCAACTGAAAGATCTTAAAGTTATCGTTGCCACGGACTTAACGACTGCGGCACAACTTCTTGATATTCCTAACGTTCCAAAACTGGCAAGTAGTACAACCTGGTATCACGAGGTACCGAGCGATATGACTCAGTCATCACGGCTATTAATTGATGGGCAGGCTCGTGGCCCAGTGATTAACTCAATTGCGATTTCAAATATGGTTCCAACTTATTCACCACAAGGAAAGATGTTGCTATCGAGTACGACAATCGATGTTGCCTCTGAATCCGAAGTGCGACGACATCTGGCTCTCATGTGGGGAAGATCAACTACGCAATGGTCGCTCATCGCAAAGTATGAAATTCCAAAGTCACTACCGATATTTGGCATTGGTTCAGCAGGCGCACAATCAGCGAAATTTTCTGAAAGAGTATTTATTGCCGGGGATTACAGAACTGCACCTTCGCAAAACGGAGCGCTACTTTCAGGACGCCTCGCAGCTCTGGAATTACTTGGGAATTAGTGCGGTAAGAGCGCTCGTGATGTGCGGGTAATCCCAACTAAATCCGGCTTTGGTTAGGGCGTGAGGCATAACCTTCTTACTTCCAAGAATTTCGCTTGAAAATCCACCGAGTGCAATCTTGAGCGCGATCGCTGGCGCGGGAAATAGAGCCGGACGATGCATTGCTCGGGCAAGTGCGGATGTAAATTCCTGATTTGTCACTGGGTTAGGCGACGTTATGTTGACTGGCCCTGAAATATTGTTTTCAAGCAAGAATGTAATTGCACGGATTTGATCGTGCAAGGTAATCCATGACCACCATTGCTTACCATTTCCAAGTTTGCCACCGAGTCCTAATCTAAAGAGCGGAAGCATCTTGCCGAGCGCTCCACCAGTTGGATCTAGAACAAGGCCTGTACGAATCTTCACTACACGTGTACCCGTCGCAAGGTCTGCTGCACCTTCCCATTCTCGACAGACCGCTGCAAGGAAATCATCTCCTACTCGATCGGTTTCGATGACCGCACGGTTACCCGATTCTCCATACCAACCTATTGCACTAGCTGAGATAAATACTTGAGGTTTCACTTCATTAGCTGCATTGGCGATTGCTGTAGTACCGAGCAATCGGGAATTGAGAATCTCAGCTTTATATTTCTTGCTCCAGCGCTTATCTCCAACGCCGACGCCTGCTAAGTGGATGATTGCATCGACCCCACGAAGTGCATCGATATCAACATAGCCAGTCTTTGGATCCCACTGAATCTCATCGGATGCAACGACAGGGCGGCGAACAAAACGCTGAACGGTGTGGCCTTCGCTCTTGAGATGACCAACGAGTGCTGTGCCGATAAGGCCTGAAGCGCCAGTGATTGCAATTCTCTGTGGAACTGGCATAAAAGCTAGAGACCCAAATCAGACTCGAATGCTCCACCCTCGAGGCGCTCTTTCAGAGTGACCAAGAAACGAGCAGCATCGGCGCCATCGACAACGCGATGATCATATGAAAGTCCGAGATAGACCATTGAGCGAATTGCAATTGTCTCGCCACCATCTTCACCCTTAACAACCATTGGACGTTTCACAACTGCACCAAGGCCAAGAATTGCTACCTGTGGCTGATTGATGATCGGAGTATCGAAGAGCGCTCCACGTGAACCTGTATTTGTCAGAGTAAATGTTCCACCACCGAGCTCATCTGGAGTTACCTTGTTATCGCGTGTGCGCGCCGCAAGATCAGCAATTTTGCGAGCAACGCCACCCATATTGAGGTCGCCAGCATTGTGAATTACTGGAACCAAGAGGCCGCGTTCGGTGTCGACTGCGATTCCAAGGTGTTCTGCACCGTGATAAATAATCTGATCGCCTTCTACAGATGAGTTAAGTACCGGATGTTGCTTGAGCGCTTCACACACTGCAACTGCAAAGAATGGAAGAAATGAAAGTTTGACGCCTTCACGTGCTTCAAATGTTGGCTTTGAGCGATCGCGAAGTCGCGCAATCTTTGTGACATCTACTTCAATCACGGTTGTGAGTTGAGCAGAGACCTGGAGGGATTCGACCATTCGTGCTGCGATTACTTTGCGAAGGCGGGACATGGTCACAGTGGTTCCGCGAAGTGGGGAAGTAGCCACAGCTGCTGGTCGAGGAGTTGATGGCGTAGATGTTGCTACTTGAGCAGATGCGACTGGTGCAGATGTAACTGGCTTGGACACAGCACTTTCAACATCTTCTTTACGAATACGTCCGCCGATTCCTGTTCCACGAACAGACGCAAGATTGACACCAAGTTCATTGGCAAGCTTGCGAACAATCGGAGTTACATACGCATCTTGCGGTTGTGATGCTGGAGCTTGCGCTACAGGCATTGCCTCTGGAGTAGAAACTTGAGGAGCTACTGGTGTTACTGGTGCGACAGCCACTGGAGCAGGAGTTGGCGCAGCTGGTGGCGTGACTGCAACGGGTGCAGAGCCTGAAATTCCAATGAGTCCAAGACGAGCGCCAACTGGAACAGTTGTATCTACTGCGACATCGATCGCGAGAAGTGTTCCGGCAACTGGTGAAGGAATTTCTGTATCAACCTTATCGGTGGATACTTCAAGAAGAGCCTCATCAACTGCAATTGAATCCCCAACGTTCTTAAGCCAGCGAGTAACAGTTCCTTCGCTAACTGATTCACCAAGGGCAGGCATTGTGATGACTGTTCCGCCACCAGTTGGTGCTGCTTCTGGAGCGGCTGGTGCAGGAGGTGGAGTGGACACAACTGCCGGAGTCACAACTTGAGCTGGAACCTCTGCCACCTGGACCTGAGCTACGGGTTCGGACACAACAGGTGCTGGAGTTGAAGCAGCCTCTGTAGCAATCACTGCAAGTTCTGCACCGACTGCAACGGTCTGATCTACACCGACAACAATCTTTGAAAGTATTCCGGCAACGGGTGAAGGAATCTCTGTATCGACCTTATCTGTAGAAACTTCGAGGAGCGGTTCATCGACAGCGACCATGTCGCCTTCATTCTTAAGCCAACGTGTAACTGTTCCTTCACTGACGCTCTCACCGAGAGCGGGCATTGTTACTGAGAATGACATGGTTATTTTCTCCTCTTACTTAACCGTGCGAGTGAAGTGGTTTGCCTGCAAGAGCCATATGAGCTTCGCCCATTGCTTCTGACAGTGTTGGGTGTGCATGAAGGAGAGGCGCAACATCATCTGCTGATGCCTCCCAGTTAAAGATCAATTGAGCTTCAGATACCAATTCGCCAACGCGTGCACCGACCATATGGATTCCAAGTACTGGACCATTCTTCTGTGCAACAAGTTTGATTGAGCCCGCGGTCTTAAGAATTTGTGCCTTTCCATTTCCTGCAAGGTTGTAATCAACTTCTACAACATCATAGCCACGCTCTTTTGCGATCTTCGTTGTAAGACCCATAGATGCAACTTCTGGCTCTGAGTACGTAACGCGTGGAACACCGTCGTAATTAATCGGACGAGGGTTAAGTCCAGCAATTGTTTCAGCAACGAGGATTCCTTCTTGGAAGCCAACGTGAGCTAGCTGCAATGTAGGAATGATGTCTCCTACAGCAAAGATTCCTGGAATATTTGTGCGGCAATGATCATCAACGGTGATATATCCGCGATCTATTGCGATGCCAACTTCTTGGTATCCAACGCCATCTGTGACAGGGCCACGGCCGACAGAGACAAGGAGTACATCTGCAGTGAATTCGCGGCCATCTTCCAAAGTAACCGTCACGCCCTTTTTATCTACGCGATGAGATTTAAAGCGGACACCAAGTTCGAAGTTGATTCCACGCTTGCGATAAGCGCGCTCGAGCAACTTGCTTGAAGACTCATCTTCTAAAGCTATGAGGTGTGGCAGGCCTTCGATGATTGTTACTTCTGAACCAAATGATTTCCACACTGATGCAAATTCGCAACCAATGACTCCGCCGCCAAGAACGATGACGCTCTTGGGTACGTAATCCATATGTGTGCCTTGATCTGACGTGATGACTTGCTTGCCATCGATATCTAGACCAGGAAGTGTTCGTGCATATGAGCCTGTTGCGAGCACAATATTCTTGCCAACGTACCGCTCGCCATTTACTTCAATAGTGTTATTGGAAACGAGGCGACCAACGCCTTCGATATATGTAATTCCGCGAGATTTAACGAGACCCTGCAGACCCTTATGGAGGCCAGCGATGACTCCATCTTTATATGAGTTGACCCCAGCCATATCAATCGAGTTGAAAGTCGCCTTTACGCCGAACTGCTCTGATTCGCGTGCGCTATCTGCAACTTCGCCCGCGTGAAGCAACGCCTTAGTTGGGATACATCCGCGGTGGAGGCAGGTACCGCCGACCTTATCTTTCTCGATGAGAGCAACTGTTAAACCAAGTTGCGAAGCACGAAGCGCTGCTGCATATCCGCCGCTTCCGCCACCAAGAACTACGAGATCAAAATTTGCCACCAATACACTCCCTCGCTCGAAGCCATCCGCTTTCCCGAGCTTAACGACCCTATCTTGCCAGCCTATATACCAAGATGCATAACCAGCTTGAGCCGGGTCAGGAGCTAACTGAAACTGCGAGTTGAACGAGAGAACGAAGAGCCACTCCAGTACCGCCTACTGGGGTGTAACCGTGGGGCTGGCTCTCGTTATATGCAGGTCCTGCGATATCTAGATGCAGCCAAGGCAGTTCATCTGCAACGAAATCTTTCAAAAACAGACCTGCAACAAGCATTCCGCCCATGCGTTCTCCAATATTTGCAAGATCTGCAATAGGTGAATCAAGAGATGCGCGAAGTTCGGTGGGAAGTGGCATCGGCCAGAACGCCTCCCCTGTCTCCTTCGTCACATTCATAAAGTGAGATGAGAAATCTGAATTATTAGTCATGACCGCGCTAGTACGAGTGCCAAGTGCTACAACTTGTGCGCCTGTCAGCGTTGCTACATCGACAATCCCATCGAGATCTTTTGTCTCTTGTGCTCGTACAAGTGCATCCGCAAGAACAAGGCGACCTTCTGCATCGGGATTGAGAACTTCAACAGTCTTACCGCCGTACATAGTGATGACATCGCTAGGTCGAGTTGCAGTATCGCTAATCATATTTTCAGCCAATGGCGCCCAAGCTTCAATCGCAACAGGTAACTTCAACAGAGCGATTGCAATAGTTGCAGCACAAACAGCAGCTGCTCCGCTCATATCGCATTTCATCGCTTCCATTCCCTTCGCGGGTTTGAGAGCAAGGCCACCAGAGTCGAAAGTAATTCCCTTGCCGACGAAGGCATATTTCTTCTTCGCCTTGGCACCTTTAGGAGTGTAAGAAATATTGAGAAGACGTGGCGGGTTCACAGAGCCTTGTCCCACGCCGATGATTCCGCCATAGCCTTTTGATCGCAGTTGCGCATCTGTCATAACTGTCACTTTGAGACCAGCTGCTGCGCCGCCTGCCTTCTTTACTGCATCAGCGATCGCCTTGCAGAAGGTATCGGGAGTGAGATGGCTTGGGGGAGTGTTGATCAAATCACGAACAAGATTTGTATATGTTCCAATAATTTCAGCAGATTTGATTGCCTGCTTTGCCGCAGATTGCGATGCTAAATCAGAATGGATTGTGACTATCTTGAGAGGAGCCTTCTGCTCCGACTTCGTAGAGCCTCTGAATCGATCGAAGTTATATGAACCAAGGGTTGCGCCCTCCGAGATGGCTCTTAGAGCTGAGATGCTTTTGGTAGGGAGTGCGAAAGTAGCGCTGGGATTTCCGGCTAGTGCGCGAGATGCAGCACCGGCTGCGCGCCGCAAAGTTTCATTGTCATACGTTGAAGCTGACTTACCAAGTCCAGTGAAGACCACAAGACGAGTAGTGGAATTTGTAACCTTGATTACTTCATCAACTTTTCCTGTTGCACCCAAATCCACGAGTGCTTGCATGAGAACTTTGGTGTCGATTGCTAAGTCACCGGATTCGATCTGCAGAGTTGAAGAACCGAGCTTTGCTGACTTACCTGCCTTGAAGGCCAAACCCACCACGATAACTTCATCTTTAACAATTCCGTCTGAAAGGCGGATGGCGGTCATTGCGACTCCTTAGGGTTTGGCCCAACTCATGCTCGGTACTAGCGAAGCGTAAGTGTAAGTTGTCGTTGTGAAAAACTCACCTTTACACCAGAAGCACATCAACCTCGAGTCCAAGATGGCCGATTTCGGTGGTTGGCTGATGCCAATTGAATATCCAGGTTCTGGAGTTCTTGCTGAGCATGCAAGCGTGCGTGAGCGCGTTGGTCTCTTTGATGTCTCACACCTCGGTAAAGCAAGCGTCAAGGGTGATGGTGCTCTCGAGTTTCTCAATCAGATGTTTACCAACGATCTCAACCGAATCACCGATGAGAAAGCTCAATACACGCTTCTCTGCAATCCAGATGGTGGCGTAGTAGATGACCTCATCGCATACCGAAATTCTGCATCAGACTTCTTTCTAATTCCGAATGCGTCCAATACAACGGATGTCGTACGAGTTCTGAAAGAGAACCTTCCATCGGGAATCACAGTTGAGAACCTGCATGAGAAATTTGCAGTACTCGCTCTTCAAGGGCCAGATGCACATAGCGTTATTCAGAGTTTTGGAATTAATCCCACGATGGATTACATGGCCTTTTCTTACGTAACTATTGCAGGGTGCGAAGTAATTCTCTGTCGCACTGGATATACAGGCGAACATGGATATGAAATTGTTCCGCGCTGGGAAGATGCAAGCACAGTATGGGATGCACTTGTTCTTGCGATGCAACCATTCAATGGACTTGTCTGCGGACTCGGAGCTCGCGACACATTGCGCACTGAGATGGGTTACCCACTGCATGGACACGAGTTATCGCTTGAAATTACTCCTGTTCAAGCAAGTGCAGGCTGGGCCATTGGTTGGAAGAAAGACTCCTTCCGTGGCTCTGAAGTGCTGCGCACTCAACGCGCAGAAGGCACAGTTCGCTCACTACGCGCTCTGAAATCAAATGATCGTGCCATTCCACGTGCTGGTATGACTGTCATGGATAACGATGGAAATGCAATCGGATTGGTGACAAGTGGAACTTTCTCTCCAACTTTAAAGGTCGGAATAGCTTTAGCTCTGATTGAGCCTCGCTACGTCGAAGGCGATCTGGTCACTATCGATGTTCGAGGCAGACAATCTTCCGTGACAGTTACTGCGCTGCCTCTTGTGCCTTCGCACGTTCGATAAATTCGATCGGAGTCATAAATGCTGCTCGGGTATAGGCCCGGCGCAGCGTGTGCAACACTGGAATTCCAGTGACAGTTATCAGTGTCACGGTGAACAAGGCACGTGGAATGTCCCACGCCATTGAGGATAAGAAATGGTAAGTAAAAAAGTGGCCAAAATTGCTAGCAAACGAAGCACCGGCTAGATAAGAAAGTTGTGAATCCCCACCGAGCGCCCACGGCCAGAATTGCAGATCCATTGCTATTCCAAAGAATTCAGCGGCGAGAATTCCATACAAGGTGAGAGCGAGAATTTCCTTCTTTCCGCGCAACGCTTTTGGAATGAGAGCAACACCAAGTCCAATCCATCCTGCTGCAAATGATTGGTAGGCAAGCCACGGGCCAAAGCCACCTGTAATAAAAGCCGAGAGAAACATTGAGAGTGCACCTAAGAGAAATCCAAAAGATGGGCCGAAGACTCTGGCTGAGAGAATAAGAATGAACCACATCGGTTCGATACCTACTGCGCCTGTTCCCATAGGACGAAGGGCTGCAATTAGTGCTGCAAGTACTGCCAAGAGTGCAATTGATTTCGAATCCAACTCGTTATTACTTACGCCTATAAATAGGAGTAATAGCGCACAAGGTGTTGCAATGAGGAATATCCATTGTGGATGGCCCTCTTTGTGTGAAGTGAAAAATGGCCAGAGAAAACCAAGGGCGCTTATTGCACTTGTTGTGAGAAGTGCGAATGCTGTTGCACCGCGGAAGGCAAATATGGGCGAAGTCTTCACTCTGCATTGCCAATCGCTGTAACTACATCAGAGACAGTAAGCCAAGGCTTTGGCGACATAATCTTTGCTACCTGGGGGGCAAAGGCGGGGGATGAGAGCAGGACATCGAGAGTTGAACCATCTGCAACGATTTCACCTTCAGCGAGGAAGAGAACGCGATCTGCAAGCTCTGCCACAAGTTCAACATCGTGCGTTGCAAGAAGTACTGGGCGATTTGATTGAGTTGCATATTCCTTTAGCGCAAGGGCAAAGAGATTCTTGGCCCGGTAATCCAAACCTCGAGTCGGTTCATCTAAGACAAGTACTTCAGGGCTCGCAGATAGAACAATGCTCAGTACCAAGGCAAGCCTCTGACCCTCAGATAAATCATTGGGGTGCGTGTTGAGAGAAATATTTGGCACGAGAGAATTGAGAAGTTTCCACGTCGCATTCGGCGCTAAATCGTTATCGCGATCGGCTTGCGCACATTCATCACCAACGCTCTGGGAAAAGAGCAGATCACTAGGTTCCTGTGGCACATAGCCAATTGCTCGTCGACGATTGGCACCTTTAAGTGTGACTGGATCAATCTCATTGACTGTGATTGAACCCGAATCTGGAGAATGTAGTCCCACAATGGCGTGCAGGAGAGTGCTCTTGCCTGCACCGTTACGGCCCATGATTGCGACAATTTCTCCGTGACCAATCGTCGTACTCGTCTTGTGCAGCGCAATTTTGCCGTTATAGGAATGCGAAATATCAGAGACAACGATCGCGGGTGTTGAAGCGCGAGCGTTGGATACGGTGGCAGGAAAGTCCCGTGTGCGAATTTCTTCAGTCTGTCTACGGACTTCTCGCACACTTGTTTTGATTTCATCTAAGTTTAAGGCGCGAGCAAGTCGAATAATCGGCGGGACTAGTTCTGCACGCTTCAAAATGTCTTCGGCTAAGCCAATGGATGTTTCGCCATTTCCTTCAATATGAATGATGCGGTCTACAAATTGAATTACTCTTTCGAGTCTATGTTCAGCGATAATCACAGTGACACTTAAATCGTGGACCAATCTGTGCAGAACAGATAGAACTTCTTCTGCTGCGATTGGGTCAAGAGCACTTGTTGGTTCATCGAGAACCAATACCTTGGGATGCATCACAAGTGCAGTTCCGATTGCCACTCGCTGTTGTTCTCCACCACTTAGCGTTGCGATCGAACGATGGCGTATTGCTGTTAATCCAAGGATGTCCAGAACTTCTTCCACTCTCTTACGCATGACATCGGGTGCGAAATTGAGCGCCTCCATACTGAAAGCGAGCTCTTCTTCAACGATATCTGTGACAAAACCGTTTAAGGGATTTTGACCAACAATTCCTACAAGGTGTGCAAAAGCGCCAGGCTTAACAGTACGTGTGGAGATTCCATCGACAGAGATATCTCCAGCAAGGATTCCTCCTGTGTGATGGGGGACTAGTCCATTGACGAGCCTTAAGAGTGAAGATTTCCCAGATCCCGTTTCGCCCATAACGAGAACCATTTCACCTTCCTCAATTTCAAAAGATAGGTCTTCAAGAATTGTCTTGGTTGAGCGTGGGTAGAGAAGTGAGACATTTGAGAATGTAATCATTGCGCCACCATCGCAAGAGTGATCAACGTGGTGACAGCTACGAAAGCGCTATCTCTGAATAACCATTGCTGCGGACGATATCGAGATCGCTTGCGACTGATGCCGTAACCGCGGGCATCCATCGATGCCGCCAATTGCAGAGATTGTGCGAGTGACTCTTCCAGAAGCGGAAGAGCGATTGAACGTAGATGTACCTTCTCGGTTCCACGCAATCTTTGTGCTGTACGAATACGTCTAACACTTGTCGCCAATTGAGGAAAGAGAGATGTTGCAATCACAAGAGTGATTCCAATTTCATAGATAAATGACGGCGTTACGCGAAGCAATCTATGAGGGCTTGTCAGTGAAGTAGCCGCTCCGAAGAGGGCGATCATCGCTGCGATGATGACACCCTCGTGTAAGGAAGATGAAAGTCTCTCTATAGTGACTGCGCCACCGATACGAATTCCGGGCATCCATGTTGGAAGATGGAGAATTGGAATCGTAAAGAGAGTTCGTCCGGGTATCGGAACACCAATCAAAACTCCAACCACTGTACGAATTGCAAGGATCGTTGCACCAATTCGTAATGAGAGGGCAAAGCTCATATTCCAGGGAGATCCATCACGGCGAATATAGACAAAGATTGCCACTGCACCCACGATCGCAAGAGCGATATAGGCGCTATCGAGTGCGACTACTCCAAATGCCAGGAGTATCGCCGCAATCCACAAGGTCAGTGGATGCAGTGGCTTTCTCATATAACTACTTCTTCACAAGTGCGGCTGGTGTTTGAATTTCTACGCCGCACTCCTTCTTTGGATATCCATTGAGTCCGCAGATGAGGCCAGAGGAATTTGAGCGAACCTTAATGACCTGTGCAAGAACATCAATACCTTGAGAACTCTTGGCTGTAGTTACACATTGCACTATCGGCTTCTGAACTTTCTCGCCCTTGGGTGTATAAGCAGGATTTCCAAATTCGATAACAAGTGCGATTCGTTTCGTATCTGAATCCGCTTTCGTGCCACCACAAATCGCTGCGAAACTTGGTTTTGTTGTGGGTGCAACCGATGGAACGTCATCGCTACTAAAGACAAATGACCATCCTTCGACAGCGCCATCGGCGATATCAACGGTGGGTCCAGTCATTGCAGCTTTCCAATGAGATGTACCTGGCGCTGATTGGAAGTAGCCCCAATATCGCCAGCCCTTTGTTGCAGCATGCGATGTGGGAATTGAGATGAGTTGAGTGGAGATGAGAAGAAGTGCAATTGCAATCTTCTTATGTGGTGCTTTCACAGTGTGAACTCCTAAAAAGAAGAGTCTCACAGGGGTAGCTCGCTAGCGGTCGGCTGATTGCGCCAAATACCTTTGGACTACACCCCGCAAACCTCGGCGGGTGTTGGTCAAGTACAAATATCTATGTAGGTAATCCGACTTGAACAGTTCACGTTGGTGAAAAGTCTTACGGTTGCGGGTCAGCGTCGGAATTGCACCGAACTTCCCCTACAGAGATATCTATGAAGTTGTTTGCGAAGGAAACCACAGCAGATAGGTGTTGGCAACTCACCACGCTTATGCCTAAGATATCGCTATGGAATATAGACGCCTTGGCAGTACCGGTATGTATGTCTCTGAAATCTCTTATGGAAACTGGATCACTCACGGATCCCAAGTAGAGACTGAAGCGGCCGTTAAATGTGTGCGAGAAGCACTGAACCAAGGAATCACAACTTTCGATACAGCAGATGTATATGCAGGCACCAAGGCAGAAGTAGTACTCGCAAAGGCGCTTAAAGGTGTTCGTCGAGAGTCCTACGAACTTTTTACAAAGGTCTACTGGCCAACTGGTACTGGAAAGAATGATCGTGGCCTGTCGCGCAAGCACATTATGGAATCCTGTAACGCATCGCTCAAGCGCCTGAATACTGATCACATCGATCTGTATCAAGCCCATCGTTTTGATGTTGAGACGTCGCTAGAAGAGACACTCAGCGCCTTTGATGATCTGATTCGTCAGGGCAAAGTTAGTTACATTGGATTCTCCGAATGGAATGCACAGCAGATTTCAGCTGCCCTTAAAATTCAAGATGCTCGTGGTTACAACCGTTTTGTTTCTAGCCAACCTCAATACTCAGCGCTATGGCGTGTGATTGAAGCCGAAGTTGTGCCACTATCCAGAAAAGAAGGAATCGGCCAGATCGTATGGTCACCAATGGCTCAAGGCGTACTGACCGGAAAGTATCTTCCGGGTAAGAAGCCACCTGCTGGTTCACGAGCTACGGATAAGAAAAGTGGCGCCAACTTTATTTCACGATTGATGTCAGATGAGATTCTTACTGCGGTGCAGAATCTGAAACCAATCGCCGAAGGCTTAGATCTCTCTATGTCCCAACTTGCCTTGGCGTGGGTATTGAGCAATGACAATGTCTCGTCAGCAATCATGGGAGCTACAAAGCCATCTCAGGTTAAAGAGAACGTAAAAGCATCGGGTGTAAAACTTTCAGCAGATGTCATCAAGGCAATTGATAACGCGCTAGGAAATTTGCCAGAGCGCGATCCTAAGAAGAACGAGAGCCCAAACCCTCGCGCTTAATTACTTGAGAAGGATTGGCCAGCTTTGATTGCAGGCTTCGGTGTGCGCATTCTGCGCATCTGAGTTGATCGAAGCCAGCCATACATGCCTAGGCCCTTGAGCTCGGCTCCGGGGAACTTGGCAGCAACTTCGCGCTTGATCTTGCGAGTCAGCAGAAATCCATCAACCACAGATACCAGAAGGACTGTGTACATCACTGCAATACTGCCAAGTTGAAATATCTTAGAAGGAATCAAAGTTAAAAATAGAACGATAAAAATTACGGGAAGAAAATATTCACCGATTGAGCGACGAGCATCGACATAGTTACGGACGAATTTTTTGACGGGGCCTTTGTCACGAAGAGGTAGGGCACTTTCATCACCACGCATAAATGCCGCTCGTTGGGCAATGCGGGCAGTCTTAGCCGCTTCCTTCGCACGTTGCTTCTCGGCCTTCGTAGAAGCAGGTGCAATAGATGAAATCTTGCGAGCAGCTTCGGCTTCTTTACGCTTGGGAGTTGGTCGACCTTTTTTATTATCAGTTGCTTCGGACATGGGTCGAACTATAGAGCGAGCATCTGCTCGAGCGCTAACTTTGAATATTTCGCCACACGCTCATCAACCTTAATTTCATTGACGATATGGCCGGAAACGATTGATTCCATCGCCCATACCAAATGGGGAAGATCGATGCGGTTCATGGTCGAGCAGTAGCAGACCGTCTTATCGAGGAATACGACCTCTTTATCAGGGTTGTTCTGTGCAAGGCGTGAGACAAGATTGAGCTCAGTTCCAATTGCCCACTTGCTTCCGGCGGGAGATGAAGTGACGGCCTGAATAATCTTTTCAGTACTGCCTACGACATCAGCAGCCAGGACAACTTCATGTTGGCATTCAGGATGAACAATGACGTTAACGCCAGGAATGCGTGCACGAACTTCATCGACAGTCTCGCGAGTAAAGCGGCCATGTACTGAACAATGTCCACGCCACAAAATCATCTTTGCGTTCTTAATCTGATCTTCCGTGAGCCCACCCATTGGCTTCCAGGGATTCCACACAACGCAATCATCAATAGATAAACCCAGAGATAGAACTGCTGTGTTTCGTCCTAGGTGCTGGTCTGGAAGGAAGAGAACCTTCTCAGCTTTAGCAAATGCCCATTCCAAACTCTTCTGTGCATTCGATGAAGTACAGATTGTTCCGCCATGCTCGCCTGTGAAACTTTTGATTGCAGCCGATGAGTTCATATAGGTAACAGGAACAGTTCGCGATGCAACGCCGATTCGTTCAAGATCTTTCCAGCATTGATTGACTTGGTTGGCTGTTGCCATATCGGCCATTGAGCAACCTGCAGCGAGGTCGGGGAGGATCACGCGCTGCTTCGATGAAGTAAGGATGTCCGCGCTCTCGGCCATAAAGTGAACGCCGCAGAAGAAGATGAATTCAGCATCGCTCTGGGCTGCCGCTGATTGTGCCAATTTAAAAGAATCTCCTGTGATATCAGCGAATTGAATGACTTCATCGCGCTGATAGTGATGGCCCAAGATCAAAGCACGAGAACCGAGAGCAGCCCTTGCGGCGATTGCACGTTCGACTAAATGTGGGTCACTTGCAGGTGGAAGCTCTCCAGCACATGAGACTCCGCGCTCAGATGCCAGATCAGAGCCTTGGCCCAAAATCAGGAGTTCGCTGAGGCTGATAGACATGTGCTCATACTAATAGCCCGAGTGTCATGCGTTTGGGTTAGCCAGAGCAACCCGACGCGGGTATTCTTGTGCACATGACTACTGAAACAACTACAACTCCAGTCGAGATTACTACTGGCATCACTCTGACCGATGTCGCAGCAGCAAAGGTATCTGCCCTCCTTGCACAAGAGGGACGCGATGATCTTTACCTCCGCGTTGCAGTGCAACCAGGTGGCTGTTCTGGTCTTCGTTACCAGCTCTACTTTGATGATCGCAATCAAGATGGCGATGTCACTCGCGAATTCGGTGCAGTAAAAGTTGTTGTAGACAAGATGAGCGATCCATATCTCATGGGTGCATCAATTGATTTCGTCGACACAATCGAGAAGCAAGGTTTCACAATCGACAATCCAAATGCACAAGGTTCATGTGCATGCGGCGATTCATTTAACTAATAGCTGTCAAATAGACACTGCTGCAGTTAGATTCCAGCTATGAAAATTGGTGTAGCTGGTTCGGTTGGTCTCGATCACATCATGACCTTTCCTGGGAAGTTCACTGATTCCCTCGTAGCTGGTTCACTGGAAAAAGTTTCGCTCTCATTCCTCGTAGATGGTCTAGATGTTCGACGCGGTGGATGTGCAGCCAATATTGCTTTTGGTCTCGGGGTCCTTGGTCTCAATCCAATGTTGATCGCAGCCGTAGGAAAAGACTTCGCTGATTACGACGCATGGTTGACTCGACATGGTGTCGACACATCTCATGCTCTTGTTTCTACATCGCAACACACGGCGCATTTCACCGTGACGACCGATACCGAACTCAATCAGATTGCATCATTCTTCCCCGGTGCAATGTCTGAAGCCCGCAATATCGAGCTCCAACCCATTATGGATAAGGTCGGAAAACTTGACCTCTTGGTGGTCTCACCGGATGACCCCGAAGCGATGCTTCGCCATACCGAAGTAGCCCTCGCTACTGGCGTTGCTGTTGCGGCCGACCCATCACAACAGATGGCTCGTATGAGTGGTGAAGAAATTAAGAGACTTATTTCTGGTGCAACCTATCTCTTTATGAACGAGTACGAACTCGCTCTTGCGATTCAGAAGACAGGCTGGAGTGACCATGAAATTCTTGAGCAAGTTAAATATCGCATCGTCACACTGGGTTCAGAAGGTGCACGTGTGGAAAGTGTTGATGGAACATTCTTCAAAGTTGGTTGCGCGAAAGAGAAGGCAAAGATTGATCCAACAGGTGTCGGCGATTCCTTCCGTTCTGGTTTTGTTGCGGGATTGGCATGGGGTCTCTCACTTGAACGATGCGCGCAATTAGGTTCAATGATTGCGACCTACGTTATTGAGACAACTGGTACTCAGGAATATCGATTCACAAAAGAAGAGTTCGTAACCCGGTTTACAGATGCCTACGGGGCTGATGCTGCCTCTGAGATTTCGGCACATCTACCTGCTGCGTAGGTGTGCAGCTGTTTCTGAAATTCCAACTACGAGTTGGTCTATATCGTTCTTCGTTGTACCTGGATGTAATGTAAATCGTAGATGTCCATCGGTTGCATAGCCCATCGCAGCAAGTACATGGCTTGGTTGTAGGTCTTCAGGAGTACATGCTGAGCCTGAATCAACGTTGAGTTCGCGCTCTGCCAATGTTCGCACAAGATTTTCTGCAGCGACTCCATCGATGGTGACCGAGAAGATGTGAGGGAGAGCAGGCGATTCTGGTGCTACGACCTGGCATCCTTCAATCGCAGCGCATTGGGAAATCGCATAACTTCTGATTCCTGAATCTTCGGGAGCAAAATTCTCTAAGGCGACAGCTGAGGCCAAGAGCAACGGAAGTGAGTAACTCCCGGGAGATTTGATTGGCGCAATCCGAGGAAGCGGATATGAATATTCATCTGCATTGTTGATGGACATTATTGCTAAACCGCTAGGCCCCATCCATGACTGCGAATCGAAGAGAGCCGTATCCCATTGAGATGGAAGAGGTATTCGTGGACCAGATGCAGTGGCGTCAATAGAGATAAAATTTTGGGATCCCGCGAGAGAAGTGATTTCTTGAATTACTCCAGTTTCTCCATTGCCAAGTTGCAAAGAGATAACGGTGTTCTCTAGCTTGCCGTCGAGAAAATTAATCTGACCAGAGTGGTTAACATCCAGTTCGCAGATAGCTCCCTTATGTGATCGAGCAATGGCTCGAATCTTTCCTTTATCAATTGCAGAAAACGCAAATGTTCTATCTGGTCGAAGGAGCCCTGCAATTGCTAGGAAGTGGCCAAAGGCTGGTTCGCCCAATACCTCGATGGAATCTGCTCGGAGGCCAAGTCGAGTGGCGATATTTTCGATAGATTGATTGCGAAGAATCGCAGCCTTGGCAGAACTCTGGGAAAGTTTTTTAGGATCGGCCCACCCTTGGTCAAAAGCGGCTAAAAGCGCCTCTCTGGCGGCAGGATGCAGTGGGGACTCTGATGTGAAATTTCCTGTGACACGAACCACCGGCCGAACGCTACTCGCTCCGACTGGTGCATGCACATCGCGCCACTATCCTTATCCCCATGTCTCCTCACGCTCCGCGCAAATTGCGCCCAGTCTTTGTCGTGGCTCTCATCGCGCCGGCGCTTCTACTTTTGAGCGGATGCTCCTTCGACTCTCAACATCTTTCTGGTCTGGGATTTCCAAAGGGCGTTTCGAGTATCAACGATATTTCTCTCTCACTGTGGCAGTACTCCTGGATCGCTGCCGGAGTAGTTGGTGTCATCACTTTGATTCTCATTTTGTGGCCCGCGGTCTTTCATCGCGCACATGCGAGTAAAGGTGAATTCCCTAAGCAGACTCAATACAACATCCCTGTTGAAATTCTCTACACAATAATTCCATTTCTGATTGTTGCAGTTCTTTTCTTTTTCACCGCAGTTAAGGAGAACAAGGTCACCGATAAGACCACTCCGGTTAAACACGAAATTTCAGTAGAGGGCATTCAGTGGTCATGGCAATTCGCTTACCCCGAAGCTGGTTCTCAAGCCGTGGTAACCGGAACTCCGTCGAACCCACCGACTCTCTACCTTCCACAAGGTGAATCCGTTCGCTTTACTCTGACTTCAAATGATGTGGTTCATGGTTTCTGGATTCCAGCCTTTATGATTCAAATGCAGAACTTGCCAGGCGAGACCAACCATCTGCAATTTACAGCTAAGAAACTTGGCGAATATCCAGGACGATGCAACATTCTCTGCGGACGTAACCACTCGCAGATGATCTTTAAGGTGAAGGTAGTAACTCCAGCGCAGTATCAAACGTATCTTGACTCATTGAAGGCGAGTGCAGCATGACGATAATCGCAGACCGTCCAACAGTTTCAATTCCACGTCAAGGAGTCGAAAAGACTTCGCGAGGCAGTCAATTCGTTAAGACGATTACCTCAACAGATCACAAGCGCATTGGCTATCTCTACCTTGCGACTTCGTTCTCATGGTTCCTCATTGGTGGATTCTTAGCGCTATTACTCCGCGTCGAGCTAGCTCGCCCCGGACTTCAGTTCCTTAGCGTCGAGCAGTACAACCAGATCTTTACAATGCACGGAACCATCATGCTCTTGATGTTTGCTACACCGCTCTTCGTTGGATTTGCTAACGTCATCATGCCGCTTCAAATCGGCGCAGCTGATGTTGCATTTCCTCGTTTGAACATGCTCTCGTTCTGGCTTTACTTCTTTGGATCAATCGAAGCAACCATTGGTTTCTTAACTCCAGGAGGAGCGGCGTCATTTGGTTGGACTGCATATGCACCTCTTGCTAACTCGACATATTCACCTGGAATTGGTGGAGACCTTTGGGTAATGGGACTTGCAATTTCCGGACTTGGAACAATTCTTGGCGGCGTCAACTTCATTACGACGATCTTCACTATGCGCGCCCCAGGAATGACGATGTTCCGTATGTCGATCTTCTCTTGGAACGTATTACTTACATCCATCTTGGTGCTACTTGCATTCCCACCACTTGCTGCAGCGCTACTTGGACTCGAGTCTGATCGATTATTTGGCACGCATCTCTTCGACCCAGCAAATGGTGGAGCGATGTTATGGCAACACCTATTCTGGTTCTTCGGCCACCCCGAGGTTTACATTCTCGCGCTTCCGTTCTTTGGAATTGCAACAGAAATCTTGCCGGTCTTTAGCCGCAAACCAATCTTTGGTTACAAGGGTTTGATCGCAGCCACAATCGCAATCTCCGCGCTCTCTGTTGCTGTGTGGGCCCACCACATGTTCGCTTCGGGCAAGGTACTTCTGCCGTTCTTCTCCTTTATGACCTTCCTGATTGGTGTACCGACGGGTGTGAAATTCTTTAACTGGATCGGCACCATGTGGCGCGGCCATGTCACCTTCGAAACACCGATGTTGTGGGTTATGGGATTTCTCGTGACATTCCTCTTCGGTGGATTGACTGGAATTATTTTGGCATCGCCTCCAATGGATTTCGCCGTATCTGCTTCGTACTTCGTCGTCGCGCACTTCCACTACGTACTCTTCGGAACAGTGGTCTTTGCAATGTTCGCTGGGTTCTATTTCTGGTGGCCAAAGATGACCGGACGTATGCTCAACGAGCGACTAGGAAAGATTCACTTCTGGACTCTCTTCTTCGGATTCCACCTCACATTCTTGATTCAGCACTGGCTCGGTATCAAGGGTTTCCCTCGCCGTTATGCAGATTACCTTTCGACCGACGGCTTTACATGGATGAATACAGTCTCAACGATCGGCTCATTCCTTTTAGCGCTATCGATGATTCCGTTCTTTATCAATGTGTGGATTACGCGCAAATCTCCCAAGGTCGAAGTGGATGATCCATGGGGTTATGGAGCTTCTCTCGAATGGGCAACTTCATGTCCGCCACCGCGACACAACTTCACATCAATGCCACGTATACGTTCAGAGCGTCCAGCATTTGATCTGCACCACCCACACATCACGACAGAAGGTCACTAGCCATGAAAGCTAATTGGAAACTCTTTTCAGGACTTTCAATCTTCTATGTAATCATGGCCGTCGTCTATTACTCAGTCGGTGGAGAAGCAGTTGGTATTACTGGAATGACACTTGCTGCATGTCTTGCCGGCATGATCGGTTTCTATATTTGGTTTACCCAGAAGCGAATCGGCACTGAAATCCCATCAGATAATGACTTCGCAGAAATCGCAGATGATGCGGGCGAACTTGGTTTCTATAGCCCCCATTCATGGTGGCCGCTACCAGTTGCACTAAGCGCCACAGCTATGGGACTTGGACTCATCATAGGTTGGTGGCTCACACTTATCGCTGTCGGCTCATTAGTCATCAGTATTATCGGCATGGTCACTGAGTATGAAAAACCAGTCTCGATTCCAACTCACTAAGTAATAGATTCCGCTTGGGCAGCATGAAGAAACTAACTGCCATAGCCCCATGGTTCTTCATTGTAATTTGGAGCTCGGGTTTTGTTGTTGCGCGCTACGCCTTCAAGGATGCGGATGCTCTCTATTTCTTAGCGATACGTCTCTTGCTCGCGACCGCCATATTGCTCATTTTGACTCTCGTCTTACGGCAACCGATCCGATTATCGGGTCAAGATTTACTCGCATCGCTAGTTATCGGAGTCGCGCTGCACGGACTGTATTTAGCAGGGGTCTGGTATGCAATCGAACGTGGTGCGCCATCGGGTCTCTCTTCAGTGATCACAAGTATGCAACCAATCGTGGTATCTCTGCTTGCCGTACGTTTTCTCAATGAGCCATTGACTAAGAAGCAATTGGGCGGACTCTTCTGTGGCTTATCGGGAGTAATCCTCGTGGTGCTACCTAAGTTGTCGAAGTCCGGCGGATTTACTGTAGAAACTCTCGCCTTTCTCTTCTTGGCACTTGCTGGAAGCACCATTGCTACCTTGTTGCAGAAGAAGGTTGGTCACTCAATTCCGCTCATGATCGGAACCACCTATCAATTTGCCATTGCAGGTTTTGGATTGCTAGCGATATCTCTCATTCGCGGTAAGACGCGATTTGAAGTAACACACACTTCAATCTGGGCAATGACCTGGGCGGTCTTAATCACTTCAATCGCAGCTGTTCTACTGCTTCTATGGCAATTGAACAGAGGGTCGGCCGCAAAAGTTTCAAGCTTGCTCTACCTGGTTCCACCGATGGCTGTTTTGCAAGCTTTCCTTCTATTCCATGAAAAGGTGAGCCCACAGGAGATACTAGGAATAGTCATGACCGCTGCGGGTGTAGCACTTGTCATACGTACTTAACCCTGACTTTTCTTAGACTTACCTGATTAGATACAGCCATGACTCAACCTCCTGCAAATCCAGAGCGCGGCAAAGAAGTCTTTGATCTCGACCGCGCTCATGTATTCCACTCCTGGTCTGCGCAATCACAGATTTCTCCTCTTCCTGTTGCTGGCGGAGAAGGCAGCTACTTCTGGGATTTTGATGGAAAGAAGTATCTAGACTTTTCGTGTCAGTTGGTATTTACCAATATTGGTTTCCAACACCCCAAAGTTGTGAAGGCGATTCAGGAGCAGGCAGCTCTTATTACGGCAGTTGCACCACAACATGCTAATGAAGCGCGTGGAGAAGCTGCTAAGCGAATCACCGAACGTGCTGGTGCTCATCACAATAAGGTCTTCTTTACCAACGGAGGAGCAGATGCTGTCGAGAATGCAATTCGTATGGTGCGACTTCATACCAATCGCCACAAAGTTCTTTCCTTCTTTCGCAGTTACCACGGCAATACCGGCGCTGCGATTACAGCTACAGGCGATCCGCGTCGTTGGCCAAATGAGTTCGCATACGGACATGTACATTTCTTTGGTCCATATCTCTACCGCACAGCCTTTTGGGCACAGAGTGAGGAAGAAGAGTGCAAGCGCGCTCTCGAACACCTTGAGCAAGTCATCATCTTTGAAGGCCCAGCAACGATTGCTGCAATCCTTATCGAATCAGTTGTGGGAACTGCTGGAGTTTTGATTCCACCTGTCGGTTACCTTGAGGGCGTAAGAGCGCTATGCGATAAGTACGGGATTAAATGGATTGCGGATGAAGTTATGTCAGGTTTTGGTAGAACAGGTAAGTGGTTCGCATATCAACATAGCAAGGCAGAACCAGATCTCATTGTCTTCGCGAAAGGTGTCAATAGCGGCTACGTTCCACTCGGTGGAGTCATTATCAGTGATGAAATCGCTGCAACATTTAACGATCGCGTATTCCCTGGTGGTCTTACATACAGCGGACATCCGCTTGCAACGGCTGCGGCGGTTGCAACTCTCGATGTTATGGCTGAAGAGAAGATGGTTGAAAACGCAGCTCATATCGGTGAGAACGTAATCAAACCTCTACTCAACGAGCTGATGTTAAAACATAAAGTCATAGGCGAAGTTCGCGGAAAGGGTGTTTTCTGGGCGCTGGACCTTGTCACAGATCGCCAGACTCGTGCACCTCTTGCTCCGTATGGCTCATCTAGCCCTGCTATGAACGAACTCGTAGCAGCATGTAAGAAACTTGGTCTTATGCCATTTAATAATTACAACAGAATGCATATCTGTCCACCATGTAATGTGTCAGAAGCTGAGATACGTGAAGGTTTTGCAATCTTGGATCAGGCTTTTGCATCGATTGCCCATCACTACACCGGAAGCGACAAGTAAGAGACGTGACGACAACTATCAACCATTTCATTAATGGATCTATCTATAAAGGCACAACGGATCGAACAGGTGAAATCTTCAATCCAGCAACTGGCGAAGTCAGTGCACATGTCGCTTTTGCCACTCCCATTGTTCTCGACGAAGCTGTACAAGCTGCAACCAAGGCAGGTAGAGAGTGGGCGCAGACATCCCTGACTAAGCGAGTTCAGACACTCTTTGCCTTTCGCGAGATCCTCAATGCTCGTAAGGAAGAGGTAGCCGCTCTTATTACAGCCGAGCACGGCAAGGTTCTTAGCGATGCGCTCGGAGAAGTTACCCGCGGTCTAGAAGTCGTTGAGTTCGCTTGCGGACTTCCACATCTGCTGAAGGGCGGGTACTCCGAAGGCGTATCCAATGGAATCGATGTCTACTCGATTCGTCAGCCACTTGGCGTTGTTGGAATTATTTCTCCATTTAATTTTCCGGCGATGGTTCCTATGTGGTTCTTCCCTGTTGCAATTGCTGCGGGAAATGCCGTCATCATCAAACCGTCGGAGAAAGACCCTTCTGCATCCATGCTCATTGCGCAAATGTGGAAGCAGGCAGGCTTGCCCGATGGAGTCTTTAACGTTGTTCATGGCGACAAAGTCGTCGTTGATGCGATGCTGGAACATCCAGGTATCGCTTCAATCTCATTTGTTGGCTCTACTCCCATTGCGCGATATATCTACGAGACAGCAACGAAGAATGGAAAGCGAGTGCAAGCACTCGGTGGCGCCAAAAACCATATGCTCGTACTTCCCGACGCCGATCTTGATCTTGCAGCAGATGCGGCAGTAAATGCTGGCTTCGGTTCAGCCGGCGAACGATGTATGGCAATCTCAGTACTTGTTGCGCTCGAACCAGTTGCTGATGCTGTTATCGCAAAGATCAAAGAGCGCATGCTCAAACTAAGCACCGGTGATGGCACCAAAGGTGCAGATATGGGACCACTCGTTACTCGTGTTCATCGCGACAAGGTGGCCAGTTACGTTGAAGCCGGCATAAAGGAAGGCGCCACAGTAGTTGTCGATGGTCGCAACCCCGAGGTAAATGGAGCTTCAAATGGTTTCTGGCTTGGACCAACTCTCTTTGACAATGTGAAACCACAGATGAGCATTTATACAGATGAAATCTTTGGCCCTGTTCTTAGCGTTGTACGCGTGAAGTCCTATGAAGAAGGCGTCAATCTCATCAACGGTCATATCTATGGAAACGGCACTGCAATCTTCACCAATGATGGGGGAGCAGCGCGCAGATTCCAGAATGAAATTCAAGTTGGAATGATTGGAATCAATGTTCCTATCCCAGTACCAGCTGCGTATTACTCATTCGGTGGTTGGAAGGCATCACTCTTCGGAGATACGCATGCCCACGGCAGTGAAGGTTTCCACTTCTTTACCCGAGGAAAAGTTGTCACCAGCCGCTGGCTTGATCCAAGCCATGGCGGAATCAACTTAGGATTTCCGCAGAACTAACGAAGGTGAACTAGTGGTGACCGTCTAGTTCGCGGCGATCTGTCTCAGTAGCCTTTGGAACTGCAACTGCTGTTGCACGTGAGATTCGATTACGAAGTTTGTTCTTAAGTACACCTGGGTTACGAACTCCAGCGCCATCTTCTAATGGAAGTTCAAGAGGGGCAATCTGCTCGTGTGAGGTTAACGTCCAAGCTTTCTCGGCAGAGATTGGCTCGTGGACTTCTACAAACTCACCACTTGGCATACGCACAAGTCGGCCTGTTTCTCGACCATGCAAGACAAGATCACGATCAGCACGCTGCAATGAGAGACAGAGTCGCTTGGTAATGACGAATGCAATCGGAGGAAGTACCACAACGCCGATTCGCGAGAACCACATCATCTGATTAATTGTCAGGTGGAATTGTTGAGCAATGATGTCGTTACCACCGTTGAGGAGCGAGACCATTGTGAAGGTGAGAGCCATAACACCGATAGCTGTGCGGTTTGGAGTGTTACGTGGACGATCAAGCAGGTGATGTTCGCGCTTATCGCCAGTAGCCCAGCTTTCAATAAATGGGTAGAGAGCAAGTCCAGTAAACATCAGACCAGGCAAGATCAATCCAGGTAGCAAGATATTCCAAGAGATTGTGTGGCCGAATGCGTGAGTTTCGAGCGGCGGTGACATACGTACCAAACCATCGAGCCAGCCCATGTACCAATCGGGCTGCGATCCCGCAGAAATTTGTCCTGGTGTGTAGGGACCATAAAGCCAGATTGGGTTAATGGATGCAACTGCACCTAAGAATGCAGTGACACCGAAGACGATAAAGAAGAATCCACCTGCTTTAGCCATGTAGACAGGCATCAATGGATATCCAACAACGTTCTTCTCTGTACGACCGGGGCCTGGGAACTGTGTGTGCTTCTGGTACCAGACCAACATTAAGTGGACTGTGATGAGCGCGAGGAAGATACCCGGCAAAAGTAGTACGTGAACTGTGTAGATACGTGGGATAAATGATTCACCTGGGAATGTTCCACCGAATGCAAAGAAGGCGATATACGAACCTACTAGTGGGATCGCTTGGATAATTGCTTCTGCGATTCGGATACCAGTACCAGAGAGAAGATCATCTGGAAGTGAGTAACCCAAGAAACCTTCAACGATTCCTAGCGTAAGAAGACCAACACCGATAATCCAGTTGAATTCGCGTGGCTTGCGGAATGCGCCAGTGAAGAAAACACGGAGTAAGTGAACGACGATTCCAACCATGAAGATGAGCGCTGCCCAGTGGTGAATCTGGCGCATCAAAAGACCGCCGCGTACTTCAAATGAAATATGGAGAGTTGATGCGTACGCCGCAGACATCTTCAAACCAGAAAGTGGTTGGTATCCACCGTCGTAAATGACTTCGCGCTGTGAAGGGTCAAACCAGAATGTGAGGAACGTGCCTGAAAGCAGAAGAATAATAAATGAGTACAAGCAGATTTCACCGAGAAGGAAGGACCAATGATCGGGGAAGACTTTGGTCAGATTCTTCTTCATCCATTTAGCTGCACCTGTGCGATCGTCTACATATCCTGCGACGTTGCCGGCGATTCTTTCGCGTGCTGTCATGATGAGCGCTCCCAGAAGCTAGGTCCAATTGGTTCTGTAAATGGTGTGCGGGCTACGAGGAAACCTTCAGAATCCACGGTGATATTTAACTGTGGAAGTGGTCTAGCCGCAGGTCCAAAAATCACCTTTGCAGCGCGCGTGACATCGAATGTCGATTGGTGACATGGGCAGAGAAGGTGCTTTGTCTGTTGCTCGTACAAAGCAACAGCGCATCCCATGTGAGAACAAATCTTCGAGAATGCGATGATGCCTTCGTGCGTCCATGAAAGGCGCTCAGGGGTTAAGTTAAATTCTTCAGGGCGAAGACGAATCAGAAGTACTGCATCTTTCCCGATGTTATTGAGAGTTCGCTCTTCACCGGGTGCTAGTTGCGGAAGAGTCTGTGCAACTGCACCTACTTCTAAATCTTCTGGACGGATCGGACGATCTCCTGGATCTGTCACCAAACGCGTTCCAGGCTTCCACGAAGTTTTCTGCAAATTATCCTTTGGAAGAGGACCCAAATCGCGAAGTAGGAGAAGTGGTGTTAGTCCTGATAAACCAAGTGCAACTCCAAGTGAACGTTTGATGAGAGGACGTCGACCCAATCCAGCGGCAGAAGCCCCAGCTTTTACCGTCTTCACAAACTCTGAGCGATCTTCGTCATCAGAACGAAATTCATGGCGCTGTGCAATTACTTCTTCATCTGGCATCAGGGTTTTAGCCCAGTGGATTGCTCCTGCACCGATACAGAAGAGGGCAATTGCCATTCCCATACCGAGACCAAGTTGTTGTGCACCGGTGTTGCCAATGATTGGAATGAATATCGATGTGTTGCTCTTGATAAAGATGTAAGAGTAGATAAGAAGAAGAGTGCCGACTGCAGAGAGTCCAAAGAGGATTGCAACTTGTCGTTCAGCTCGTTGCGCTGCAATTGGATCTGAATCGGCGCGACGATGTACGTGAGCTGGTAACCCGGGATCCTTGATTGGTTCTATCTCATGTGCCATGGGTTATCTCGCCTTCATCGCTAGCCAGACTGCAACACCGATGAGCAGTCCTATTCCGAGTGTCCAAACGAGTAGTCCTTCAGTTACCGGACCAACACGCCCTAAAGATGAACCTGCTAACTGTGGTTCTGCTTCTGTTGATTTAATCCACTTAATGATCGATAGCTTCTCTGCTGGAGTAATTGTCTTATCGCTAAATACTGGCATTGACTGAGGGCCCGTAATCATCGCTTCATAAATATGTTTTGGTTGTACGCCCATCAGAGTTGGTGCGTATTTACCTTGGGTAAGTGCTCCACCTTGTGCTGCGAAGTTGTGGCACATTGCGCAGTTGGTGCGGAAGAGTTGTCCACCTTGTGCAACCGAGCCATCACGTTCGTAATTGAGAACTGAATCAGTTGGAACGGCGGGGCCGGGAGCAAGGGATGCAACATATGTTGCAAGGGCGTTCACCTGTTCAGGGTTATAAACAGGTGTCTTTCGCATTGCCTGCGTACTCATATCGGCCATAGGCATGCGCCCTGTACCAACTTGGAAATCTACATCTGCTGCACCCACGCCGATAAGTGATGGCGCAATTTGTCCGCCCTCGGCGTTGATACCGTGACAGGAAGAACAACCTTTGAGGAAGAGTTGCTTACCTTCATCGACGGTCGCAGAACGTGAAGCTACTGTGGTGGTGGTGTCGTTATTGACAGCACTTGCAACTTGGAAAGTAGTTCCGATGGTGAAGAGAGCAAAGATCAAAAGTATTGGTCCTGCTGCACGATGTCTGCGTAGACGCGAGAGGCGCTTCACTGTTTTCCTTTCGGTTGGGGTGTCAATTATTTAATGAGATAAATGGCAGAGAAGAGGGCGATCCATACAACATCTACAAAGTGCCAGTAATACGAAACAACGATCGCTGTCGTAGCTTGGCCTTGGGTGAATCGACGCGCCTTTGAGACACGAACTAGAACGATTAGGAATGCAATGAGCCCGCCTGTTACGTGAAGTCCATGGAAACCGGTTGCGATATAGAAGACTGAACCGTAAGCAACAGATGAGAGCGTCAGACCTTCACGAACGAGTGAGGCATATTCATAAATCTGACCGGCAATAAAGAAGCCGCCCATAAGGAATGTCATGGCAAACCACTCGCGCATTCCCCACGATCTAAAATTAAAAAGTGAACCTGTGCGACGTGCTTGATATCGCTCAGCAGCGAACACACCGAATTGGCATGTGACAGAAGATAAGACGAGAACAGTTGTATTGATTGCTGCAAAATGGACATTGAGCATTCCCGTTGATTCAAGCCAGATCTTCGGACCTTGTACAGCGCGTGTGGTGAAGTACATTGCGAAGAGCGCTGCAAAGAACATGAGTTCACTTGCCAGCCAGACAATGGTTCCGACAGCTACCAAATTGGGGCGGGTGATCTTGTGGTGAGCGCTCACGCTGGTGCTTGTCATGGGTGGCATTATTCCCGAAAAGGGGCTCACTAACCTATTTAGACGGGGTCATCGAGGTTGGATTTGCCGCTCAAATGAGGTGAAAAGGGTCACGCAGATCCACTCGATTTGCTCGTCTAGCAATCACTCGATGGGACATTAGACTTCGCGATATGACACAGAACGAGGGCGCCCGAGAGCGCAAGTACTCGATCGTCTTGTATTCAGATGATTCTTCGGTGCGAGATGCAGTTATCAGTGCACTTGGAAATCGAGTTGCCGTCGATATGGCCGAACATGTCATCCACGAGTTTGCTACAGCCGCCGCTCTTCGGCTCTTTGTCGATGCGAAGAAACCCGGAAGCGATAGCCCCATCGACCTCTTCATCCTTGATGGTGAAGCGGTGCCCGAAGGTGGACTTGGAATGGCTCGTCAATTGAAGGACGAAGTCTTCAACTGTCCTCCAGTAATGGTCATCACTGGCCGCAAGGAAGATGCATGGCTTGCTGCCTGGTCACGTGCTGAGGCAAATGTTCTACATCCCATTGACCCATTTACCTTGTCTCACACTGTTGCAGATCTTCTTCGATCACACACTGTGGCAACTACTGCTTAACGTCTCTAGGAATTTCGATGTCTCTTAAAGAACCCCAGTGGGATATCGCTATCGCAAAGATGGATGCAGGTTTAGACCTTGAAGTCTCGGAAATCCAAGAGATTATGCGTGCAATTCTTGGCGGCGAGAGCGATATTGAAAACATCAAAAGATTTCTTCTCTCATTGAAAAGTAAGGGCGAGACCTCGGACGAGGTTGGCGCTCTTGTCGCTGAGATGTATCAACATTCCACGCCAATCTCGATTAGTGAACGAGCAGTCGATACGGTCGGTACTGGCGGCGATGGTGCGCACACCATCAATATCTCAACCACGGCAGCGATCATTGCTGCCGCGGCTGGGGCACGTGTCGTCAAACATGGTAATCGCGCAGTCTCATCAAAATCAGGTGCTTCAGATTTTCTTGAAGCTTTGGGAGTTGTTCCCGGAATAAATGCATCGGGAGTTGAACGCACTGTTCGCGAACTCGGAATCGGATTCTGCTTTGCGCCGGTATTTCACCCAGCGATGCGTTTTGCAGCACCTGCTCGTAAAGAGCTAGCAACATCCACTGTATTTAATATCTTGGGCCCCCTTGCCAATCCTGCCCGACCACAAGCAGCAGCAATCGGTGTAGCAAATGAACGAATGCACCTTGTTATGGCTCAAGTGCTCTCTGAAAAGGGATGCGACGGCTTTGTCTTTAGAGGCGACGACGGACTAGATGAGATAACGCTTACAACTACGACCTCTGTGCTCTCGATTGGAAATGCGGAGATAAAGAGTGACCGAATCGATGCGAGGGACTTTGGAATGTCGAACGCTCCGATTGAAGCAATTGTTGGTGGAGATTCCCAAGAGAATGCACGTATAAGTACTGCGATCTTTGCTGGCGAACGTGGCGCACCACGCGATGCGGTGATTCTTAACGCAGGTGCTGCGATTGCCGCTTTTGAAGGTGACTTAGATTCGGATATCAAAGAGAGAATTAGCGCTGGAGTGCGCAGGGCAGAGGCGGCAGTTGATTCGGGTGCGGCGCGAGAGCTATTGGCTAAGTGGGCAGCGCTTACTCAGGAGATTGCACTTTCTTAACGCGTTTTCCAAAGTTAGTTAGCTCTTCGAGAGTGTAAATATCGTGCGTACCAAGCCTTTCGAGTAATCCATGGAATACATCGACTGTAGCTCGCGCATCATCGAGCGCCCGATGATTGGGTGTTGTAGAAGTGCCAAAGAATTGAGCGAGAGTCCCTAGCTTGCAATTGGGGACTTCATCTCGGGATAGAACTTTTCTAGCGATTATCGCCGTATCAAGGACGTGATATCTGGGCCATTGATATCCGTGGGTGCGTGCTGCAAAGGTAAGGAATGAGAGATCAAAGGGTGCATTCTGCGCGACCAATACCGTACTTTCTGCGCCGCCCAGGAATTCGAGAAAGGAAGGGAAAACCTGATCAATTGTTGGGGATTGAAAGACCATCTCATCGGTGATTCCGGTTAGTTCAGTTATATATGCAGGGACGGGATGTCCTGGGTCGATGAATGTTTTGAATTCGCCGAGCGTTACTCCGCCGCGAATTTTGACTGCACCGATTTCAGTTATAGCCGCTCCACGATGCGCAGCGCCACCGGTGGTTTCAAGGTCTAACACGACAAAGGTTGTCTCCTTCAGTGGTCGACCAAGCTCTTGCAGAGTGCTCTGCCACGAAGAATTCACTGAATCGTCAACCACGTGTCAACAGTAGATGATTGCTATGACATTGTTTGAGTAATAGTCTCGTGCATATGGGCGTACATGGAGCACCGGCAGGGTATCTACTGGATTGGCATGCAGAGGGCAAGGGTGCCAATAAAAGGGTAGGAGTACTTCTGGTTCATGGATTCACTGGATCTCCTGCGTCGATGCGGCCATGGGCGGAGTACCTCAATCAACTCGGTTACACCGTCACTGTTCCTTTGCTTCCCGGACACGGAACACGTCCCGAAGATCTCAACATTGTGAAATGGCAAGAGTGGCCCGCAAAAGTTGAGAATGATCTCAACGCTTTACTGCAGAGCTGCGAGAAGGTCTTTATCTGCGGGTTGTCGATGGGCGGTGGCACGGTACTGAATGTGGCGACTCGCTATTCGCAACAACTTGCAGGAATCATTCTGGTGAATCCAATGATGCATGTGAAATTAGTTCCTCACCAACTTGCTTGGGTGATTTCTCGTTTTCAAAAGATGCGTGATTCTGTAGGAGATGACATCAAGCGTCCCGGTATTACCGAATGGGGCTATGACTCACTTCCTGCGGTTGGTGTCTATCAACTGTTGAAGATGCTTTCGTATACGAGAAAGAGATTGCATGATGTCACAGCCCCTCTGCAACTCTTCCATAGCGTTGAGGACCATACGTTGCCAGTTACCAATACCGAGATCATTATGGCCGGCATAAATTCACGCGAAAAAAATCGCATTGAGTTAGTCAATAGCTACCATGTGGCTACTCTCGATTACGACCAAGAAATTATTTTCGAGAACTCTCGCATCTTCATCGAATCTCACTCGTAATTTCCTCGCTGCAGGAAACGGAAATCGCTCTAGGATTACCACATGAATAAGGTATTGGGTGCGCTCGGTGGCAATAAGGCAGCCGATGCATTTCGCAAGACAGTTTCAGGAGATCCCACTGGTGCACCCGAATGGGCGCAACAGATGGCGATTGGAAATGACATTGGACTCTTCGGTCCCGGTAGCGCTGTCTGGGAAGTCCATGGATGTATCGCGACGTTAGTCGGTGGTATTCGCGCGCTATTAATGCAGGCAGCGCATCCTGCAGCTCTCACGGGTGTTGCAGAACATTCTGCATATGACACCGATCCATTAGGTCGATTAGAGCGAACAACACGTTGGTTGACGATTACATCTTTTGGGTCAACAGAGGCGATTGAATCTGAAGCCCGAAGAGTTCGTGAGATGCATAAACGGGTATCTGGAGAATTTGAAACCAAGTTGGGCGCACATGCGCATTACAGCGCCTCAGATCCTCGATACCTCCTCTGGGTGCATTGCGCCTTTACAGATTCATTTCTTCGGGCACATGAGGAGTTAGGTTACGAATTGCCTCAAGGCGCAGATAGTTATGTACGCGAATGGGCTAAGAGTGCACAACCACTTGGGTTAGAGAAGGCTCCGTTATCAAAGCAGGAACTAGCAGAGGTAATGAAGAATTTCGCCGCCTCCGAAGTTGCATCAATAACAATGACACCACCGATTGTGGGATTTATTCTCAAGCCCCCATTTAGTCGAGGTGGACTTTTCTTCTACCGCATTCTCGCAAATGCTGCGATTTCCACTATCGATGAACCATTTCTATCTGTCCTTGGAGTGAAGAAGAGATCGAAGGGGTGGCTCAAAGTCAGTCGCATGTTCCTGGATTTCCTCTCGCATATGTTGGGCCACGAATCGCCAAGCCAAAAGATTGCGCGTAAAAGAATCCAAGCCTTACAGTGAGACCATGTCTGATTGCATATTCTGCAAGATAGTTGATGGGTCTATTCCATCTTACAAAATTTTTGAAAATGAGAATTGCTATGCATTCTTAGACATATTTCCTGCCAATCGTGGCCACACATTGGTGATTCCAAAGAAGCATGTCAAAGATATCCATGAAGCAGATGCAATTACTTATTCGAACGTTGCTTCGGCTGCAAAAGAAGTTGCGGATTTACTCGCAACCAAGCTCGGCTCTGATGGCACAACCATCTTCCAAATGAGTCGCGAAGCAGGATGGCAGACAGTTTTCCATCTCCATATGCACGTCATTCCTCGCTGGGATAACGATGGGCTACATAAACCTTGGGATATCGCACCCGCCTCAGAAGAATCTCTCATTGATATCGCGCAACAAATCACGAAGTAGAGCAGACTCGACACATGAAAAACCCTGACGCGATAGTTATTGGCGCAGGAATTGTTGGGGCATCGTCGGCGCTTTCACTGACAAACGCAGGTCTGAAAGTTCTTGTCATAGATCGAGGTGCGGTTTCAAGTGGCACTACCGGTGCAGGCGAAGGAAATATTCTCGTGTCGGATAAAGATCCTGGCCCTGAACTTGCGCTGGCTCTGCACTCTCGTAACTTGTGGTTTGAGATGCAAGACGATGTAGGCGATAGCTTCGAGCTAGAGGCCAAAGGTGGGGTGGTTGTTGCTCGACGTGACGATGGGCCGCTTATGAAGCTCGCATCAGAGCAGAGCCAACATGGCGTGATGATAGAAAAATGCAATCAATCTCGCCTTCACGAACTTGAACCATATCTTCATCCTGATATCTCATCCGGGGTCTTCTATCCGCAAGATGCCCAATGTCAGCCGATGCTTGCAGCCGCTCATGTGATTCGTACTGTTGTGCAACGTGGCGGTGAGTTCATCTCACAAGCGAAGGTGACGCGTATCAATGTAGAAAACGGAGCAGTGACCGGAATCGAAACAACTCGCGGAACCTTCAACGCTCCCATCATCGTAAATGCAACGGGTACTTGGGCGGGGGAGTTAGCTGAGCTTGCAGGGTCGCACCTTCCTATTGCACCGCGTAAGGGATTTATTCTCGTCACTGAACCTACGAAGAAGTACATCTTTCATAAGGTCTATGACTCCGACTATGTTGCAAATGTTGCAAGTAGCGATGCAGATTTGCAGACGAGCACCGTTGTCGAAGGAACCAGAAGCGGCACCATACTCATAGGCGCCAGTCGCGAACGTGTGGGATTTGATGGCGCGATGAATTATGAAATTCTGCGCACTTTGGCAGCGCAGGCAACATCTCTCTTTCCGGTTCTTCGTGATGTGCAATTACTCCGCGCCTATCGTGGTTTTAGGCCATATGCGCCAGATCATCTGCCTGTCATCGGCCAAGATGCAAAAGTGAAAGGTTTGTGGCATTCAGCAGGACATGAAGGTGCGGGAATTGGATTAGCTCCAGGTTCTGCTGCGCTGATTACCGATGCAATCCTCGGAAGAGATTCCTTTATGGACGCGGCTGCATTCTCACCCGCACGATTTGGGAGAGTGAAATCATGACGCACACCATTACATTTACATTCAACGGGAATGCAATTCAATGCGAAGAAGGCCAAAGTATTGCTGCAGCTCTAATCAATAGCAATCAGCGTGAACTGCGAAGAACCCGATTTGGTGATGAACCACGTTCCATATTTTGTGGAATTGGAATCTGCTTTGACTGTGTGGTTCTAATCAATGGTGTGGCCAACCAACGGTCTTGTCTCGTTGAAGCGCACGATGGAATGATTGTTGAGAGCGCACAATGATTATCGTTATTGGTGCAGGCCCTGCGGGTCTAGCCGCAGCTGAAGCAGCATCTCGCAACGGAAGTGAAGTTGCGCTCTTTGATTCGGCATCTCGTATGGGAGGTCAGTATTGGAGACATCGGGCTGCCGTGAGTGGTTATCGCAGTAATCGTGCTGATGAGATTTTCGCAAAAGTATCTTCTGCGCAATCGATTACCCATATCTCTGAGGCAAATATTTGGAGCGCTGAACGTGAAGGCGGACTCATCAGAGTCAATTATCTTCAGGGTGGAATAGAAAGTTCGCTCACTGCAGAGAAAGTCATTATTGCTACAGGTGCCTACGATCGCACTCTGCCATTCCCGGGATGGGATACACCTGGTTCGATGACACCCGGTGCTGCGCAATCTCTTCTCAAAGGACAAGGAGTTCTGGCAGGCAAAAGAATTATCATTGCAGGAACGGGACCATTTCTCTTACCTGTTGCAACTGGCCTTGCAGAAGCTGGCGCTGACATAGTTGCACTAATTGATGCCAATTCGCCATTGCGCTGGTCGCTATCTCCACTAGCGCTGCTTACGAATATCGCTAAATTCTCTGAACTTATGTATTACGCCCGACTCATTCGTAAATATCGGATCCGACCGCAATTTAGACGAGCTGTCACAGCGTACGAAGATGGCGTTGCAACAATTTCTGCAATCAATTCACGTTTTCACATCAAACCAGGTAAGTCCCAGACAATGCGAGCTGATGTCGTAGCCGTTGGTTGGGGTTTTGTGCCCGACCTATCTCTTGGTGGAATTTTGGGATGCGCGCAAAGAGTTGATTCAGATGGAACTGTCATCTTTGAGGTAGATGAAAATCAAATGAGTTCGCAGCCACACATCTGGATTGCAGGAGAAGCAACAGGTATCGGGGGAGCAGATCTTTCGCTGGTTGAAGGTGAGATTGCGGGACTTGCAGCTTCGGGTCAAACGATCGAGAAAGCGCTTCTAAGAAAACGAGTTCGTAAGCAGCGTTTCGCTGATGCTCTCAAACGTACTTATCCGGTTCGAGATGGTTGGAGAGAGTGGATCACATCCGATACGACGATTTGTCGTTGCGAAGAGGTGAAGTCTCAAGAGATTAAGGATTCAGTGAGCGACCTTGGGGCAGAGGATTCACGTACTTCAAAGCTATTCACCCGCGCAGGTATGGGTCTATGTCAAGGTCGCATGTGTTCGAGAAATGTTTCAGAGATTGTCTCGGGAATTACACAATGCGCTGTCACCGATGGCGAACGAATCGCTGCGAGCAATAGGCCAATTGCGGCACCTATTTCGCTGGGTCAGCTCTCTGATGGAAAAAACTCTCGTTAAGGGATACCTTGTGCGACATGAGTAACCCATGGAATGGCGTATTGACAGCAACAGCAACACCTTTTAAAGCAGATCTCTCTATCGATTATGACAAATATGCTGAACATGTTTCATGGCTAGCAGCTAACGGAACCCATGGTGTTATTCCCAACGGTTCACTCGGTGAGTATCAAGTTCTTACTGCAGAAGAGCGCGCGAAGATGGTTGAGGTTGCAGTCGCTGCAGCGCCTAAAGGATTCAACGTTGTTCCGGGTGTGGCCGCATATGGTGCAGCTGAATCACGTAAGTGGGCAGAACACGCACAGAAGGCGGGCGCTGGAGCTGTGATGCTCCTTCCACCTAATGCATATCGCGCATCTGATGATGAGGTTCTTGCGCATTACAAAGAGGTTGGCAAAGTAGGAATTCCGATCATTGCCTACAACAATCCTTTTGATACAAAAGTCGATCTCACGCCAAAGCTCGTCGCACGTATCGCAGAGGAAGTTCCCACTGTTGTTGCTATCAAGGAATTTTCTGGCGATGTTCGTCGTATCTGGCAGATAAAGCGTTTAGCTCCACGCATCGATGTCATCGTCGGTGCAGATGATGTATTCCTCGAGCTATCAACCGCTGGTATCGCAGGGTGGATTGCAGGATTTCCCAACGCGCTTCCTAAAGAATCGATGGAGCTCTATAACCTTGCCACCTCTGGCAATTTCAAAGAAGCGGCGCCGATGTATGCAGCGCTCCACGACGTCTTCCACTGGGATTCCAAGAAAGAGTTTATCCAAGCCATTAAGTTAGGTATGGATCATGTCGGTCGCTACGGTGGACCTACACGTCTTCCACGTCTTCCTCTGCCTAAGCATGAACAGGAGCAGATCCATCGCGAGATGGATGTTGCACTGGCGTACTTCAAGAATCGCTAATACCCATGAATAGCATTCGCACCGTTACAACAGTTGAGACTCATACCGAAGGTATGCCAACTCGCGTTGTAACTTCAGGAATCGGCGAGATTCCAGGTGCGACTATGTTCGATAAGCGCCTTCACTTTATGGAACATATGGATTTCTGGCGCCAGTGGCTGACTTTCGAACCTCGCGGCCATAGCGCTATGAGCGGTGCAATTTTGCAGAAACCAACTCGTCCCGATGCTGATTGGGGAGTTGTCTATATAGAAGTATCAGGATGTCTTCCGATGTGCGGCCACGGCACTATTGGCGTTGCAACCGCTCTTGTTGAGAAGAAGTTGGTACCTGTTGTTGAACCCGTAACAACAATTCGCCTTGATACTCCGGCAGGACTTGTCGTAGTTGATGTTGCAGTTGAAGATGGACGCGCAAAGAATGTCACTTTGACAAACGTTCCATCATTTTCCTACGCGCTTGATCAAGTGGTCGATGTTCCAGGATTCGGAAAACTGACCTATGACATGGCCTATGGTGGAAACTTCTATGCCATCGTG
>CAIMXQ010000038.1 GCA_903845465.1 uncultured Actinomycetes bacterium | reverse complement strand
GCATCTCTGCCCATCGCTATTGCGGTTTCGTGCTCTGCAGATCGTCAGGCAAAGGCGAAGATCACTAAGGATGGAATCTTCCTCGAAGAGCTTGAGACTGATCCTGCCCACTTCTTGCCTGAAACAACTGATGAGCACCTCGACGATAACGTCGTGAAGATTGATCTCAATCAACCAATGGATGCAATCCGCGCCGAACTCTCGAAGCACCCTGTAAAGACCCGGGTTTCACTGACCGGAACCATTGTGGTTGCTCGCGATATCGCCCATGCAAAGATTAAAGAGATGTTAGATGCGGGCAAGCCAATGCCTGAATACTTAAAGAAATACGCGGTTTATTACGCAGGTCCTGCAAAGACTCCTGTCGGTATGGCATCAGGTTCATTTGGACCAACGACTGCAGGTCGTATGGATTCCTACGTTGATTACTTCCAATCACAGGGTGGTTCCTTAGTGATGCTTGCCAAGGGCAATCGATCAAAGCAGGTAACCGATGCATGTAAGAACCACGGTGGTTTCTATCTTGGATCCATCGGCGGTCCTGCGGCTCGCCTTGCTCAAGATTGCATTACAAAAGTTGAAGTTCTGGACTTTGAAGAACTTGGCATGGAAGCTGTCTGGAAGATCGATGTTGTGGACTTCCCAGCATTTATCGTTGTCGACGATAAGGGCAATGATTTCTTTGCAGAGACTATGAAACCTTTAACAATTGGCGTGAAGCCAGAAAATTAATTGTAGGTTTAGTAATAACGGCTGCGGTTGAACTTTGCCAACGCCGCACATGGAGTGTTATATCTGATGCTGATATAGCGAAGTCCCCATTGAATCTGAGTTACTGGGTTTGTGCGCCAATCATCTGAGATGATCTCCATCTTGATGGCTGGAAGTGCTTGAGCAATTCCATGCGCGCCAGAGTTGTAGTTGTGGGCCTTGTAATTCCAATGGCTCTCTCGATCCCAGAGCGTATTGATACACGAAACTTGGCGATCGCCCCATGAATATTCTGAGTTCATAATTTCTTTGGCAACCAACTTGGCGCCATCGATAGTGCGAGCCATCTCGACCTGCTGGCTAATGCCTGCGACAACTGCCATCTCGGCTATCTGGGTGGCAAGGGATGCTTGGCCCGGAATCGAGCTAACCGTCAAACTCTTTGAATCTTGACCCTGAATCATGGGAAGTGAGACTCGGATCGTCATCGGAAAGTCGAGACCGTAGGCAGTTGGTTGAGCTGCGGCAAGGATCAGAAGTCCGCCGACTGTTGCCCAGAGAGCGGGCTTGGTGGCTCGAGAAATGCGCAGGCCGGAGATAGATCTGATAAAGCCGCGCGGGTCTAGCTTCATATCTACTCCTTCCTTCTCTCGATCCATGTCGCAACAAGGCCTCAGATTGAGGCCCAGCGCTTGGGGGAATGGGTAAAGGCTGGCAAGTGATGGGGTGAGTCGCAAATTTTGGCGCGCGTGAGTCGCAGATTCACAGGATTGGTGCCGGCTGTGGATAGGCAAAAGTGCAGGTCAGTTAGGGCAAAGTCCTAAATGTCTGATTTGTTACTGTGAGATTTAAAGAGGGGGTAAATGGAGGGTGAACGGAGCGCTACGCCTGCGGCCCTTCGAGCATCTCGGTGACCAGCGCGGCAATCGGCGAGCGCTCTGATCGAGTCAGGGTCACATGTGCGAAGAGCGGGTGGCCTTTGAGAGTTTCGACGACAGCAACGACTCCATCATGGCGACCGACTCGCAGGTTATCGCGTTGGGCAACGTCGTGGGTCATCACTACTCGCGAACCTTGGCCGATTCGTGAGAGCACAGTTAACAGAACTCCTCGCTCCAGGGATTGGGCCTCATCGACGATGACGAAGGAATCGTGCAGAGAGCGCCCGCGGATATGGGTCAACGGCAGGACTTCGATAAGGCCACGGTCGATGACTTCATCGATGACTGCTTGGCTGACCAACGCGCCCAAAGTGTCGAAGACCGCCTGCGCCCACGGCGACATCTTCTCGCCTTCACTTCCCGGCAAGTAGCCGAGCTCTTGTCCGCCGACGGGATAGAGCGGGCGGAAGATCACAACCTTCTTATGAAGTCGCTTCTCCATCACAGCTTCGAGTCCTGCGCAGAGAGCGAGCGCAGACTTTCCAGTTCCGGCGCGACCGCCGAGGGAGACGATTCCAATGCTGTCATCGAGTAAGAGATCGAGGGCGACGCGCTGTTCTGCAGAACGTCCGTGGAGTCCAAATGCTTGACGGTCTCCGCGAACAAGTTGAAGTCGCTTATCAGCAGTTACTCGAGCAAGCGCACTTCCCTTTTCAGAGTGAAGAACGATTCCGGTATGGACAGGGAATTGATGGGCGCTTTCATGATCTGCGCGATCTGATGCATAGAGATCATCGATTACGTTGTGGCCGACGGAGACCTCTTCGATGCCGGTCCATCCGCTATTGGATACAAGTTCTGCCAGGTATTCCTGCGCTTCAACGCCAACTGAGGAGGCCTTAACGCGCAGTGGCAGATCTTTGGTGACCAATACGACGTGCTTTCCATCAGACATTAAATTCTTTGAGATTGCAAGGATGCGCGAATCATTGGTTCCATCGCGAAGAAATCCATGTGGCAAGGTACTTAAATCTGTGTGGTTGAGCTCTACGGAGAGAGTTCCACCTTCGGGGGTAACAGTCAGCGGTGAATCTAGGCGGCCATGTTCGACGCGAAGATCATCGAGGGCGCGAAGAGCTGCTCGGGCGAAGTAGCCGAGCTCAGGATGGTCGCGCTTTGTCTCGAGCTCACCAATCACTGCGATCGGAATGATTACCTCATGTTCTTCAAATCGTTTCATTGCGCCGGGATCTGCCAGAAGTACCGATGTATCTAATACATATGTTTTACGGGCAGAATTGCTCTTACTTGTCGCAGCCGATTTCGAAGTAGCCAAGGCTTAACCATTTCTTTAGTTGTGACTAGCCGTATCTCTACGGAGGGGAAGAGATGGGTATTGCTTCTGACTCGTAAAAGATAGAACTAACTAAACGGACTATTGGTGCGACACGCCATCAATCAGTGAGACGTCATCCAAAGTTAACGTAGCGGGTTTAGCTGTACTTCTTCACAATTCTGCGCTCAGCGATAAATGAGGCGAAAGGCAGAGTTCCTGCGGCGATAAGGGCGAGGATTACGGGAAGTGACATCTTCTTCTGAACGCCAATTTGAAGAGCGGTGAGAATGTAGATGATGTAGAGATAACCATGTGCAATTGGGATGAAGACCATCCACTGGTGGGTCTGTACGACATTGAAGATATGTTTTGCCGGCATATATCCGAAGATCAAAAGTAAGAGATTGACGCCGCAGAGAATTGCCATGAGGCGAAAGCGAGTAAGGGCTCCGAAAGTCTGGGCTTCAGTCATGAGTCAATTCTATTGCCTCGGCGGCTATAAAACGGGAGCCAGAGAATGACCAGCGCCATCAGCCACCAGATCACAACGTAGGAAATGTGCTGCCAGTAAAAGCCTGGGACTCCAGAGGTAAGGACGGGAGTTTCGATTCTGGTGCGAGTTACGGCGCCAGATTGAGTGGACTCTGACTTCTCAAGAATGAAGCCATCAAAGAGTTGCATCTGGGTCATGCCTGTAAGAAGACTGCTATCGAGGCGAGAAAGTTGTTGCGCAGTATTTTCTGCGCGGTCATCGTTCTGATGTGGAAGCAAAGTTCCAGTAATTTCCACGTTGGTAGACATCACGATCTCTGGGTTTGCAAGGCGATCTTTCCATAGCCCGCGAACAACAAGGATGGCGGTATCGGTCTCATTCTGCAGAAGCGCTACATCCCAATCTGCAACGCGACCCTGTCCGTCTTTCTGATGTGGTGCTTTGAAATTGGCGATGTAGTGACCCGATGTTGAGACGACTTTGCCAATTGATTCAGGAGGAATAGCTCCAGTTGGCGATGCAAGAATTGTCAGCGGATATACATGGGTATCGACAGCTACTGTCGATGAGCTCTTCATATCTTGTGCGCGATGAAGTTGCCAGATGCCAAGTGCGATAAATGATGAGGCAAGAAGAAGTACAAGGAGCCCTTGCCCAAACTTCTTCAACCTAGAGTTCATTCTCCTGATTTTCATCGCCGCGTTTTTGTAGACGTGTGTAGCGCTTATAGAAACTGCGCAGAAGAAGAGTCACTGCCGAAAAGAGCACGATCATTGTGAGCGAACCAGCCATACCTACTTCGACATCTTTAGCCATGAGAAGATTCTCCCATGAGTTCGAAAGAGAGCCAATTCGATTACAACGATCGATATGGAATTAAGCCTTCCACATCAAAGTTAAATCAGGCCTGGGTTCGCTATGCAACTCTCTTCGCTCTTGTGGGCGGTGCATGGATTCTCTGGGCCGGCCTTCATCACTCAAACCCTGCAATTCGCGAAGATCTCATCTCCTTCACAACTCAAGATCCGCGAAACCCTGTCATTCGATATTCAGTACAACGACAGAATGGATCGCAAGTAATTACCTGCACATTAACTGCGCGTGATATCAACCAAAATATCGTCGGTCAGCTAGATGACACAATTGCTGCAGGAGAGACCTACCTCGAAAGATCGGTAACGATTCCTACGCGTGCAGATGCGGTCAATGCAGGCATAGCCCGCTGCCGAATTCTCTAATCAATATCAATCCCCTAACATTGACCCTTATGAGTTCACAACAGACCTGGTTGACCCAAGAAGCAGCTGATCGCTTAGCTGCTGAACTCGCACGCCTTGAAGGCGAAGGTCGTAAAGAGATCACAGCAAAGATTGAAGCTGCCCGCGCAGAAGGTGATCTCAAAGAAAATGGCGGATACCACGCAGCTCGTGATGAACAAGGAAAGATGGAAGCGCGTATTCGCCAGCTCAAGCAGATGTTGGAAAATTCCCATATCGGAACTCCACCTGCAAGTGCTGATGGAAAAGTTGGTGCAGGAATGGTTGTTACCGCAGTTATTGCAGGCGATGAAATGAGGTTCTTACTTGGCTCACGCGAAATCGCATCGGGTGATATCGATGTCTACTCTGAAAAATCTCCACTTGGATCAGCAGTTCTGGGCGCAGATATCGGAGCAACTGTCGCTTACACAGCACCCAATGGTCGCGAAATCAAAGTCGAGATTAAAGCGGCGGAATTCTTCGCTTAATCAACAGAGTGGCGATATTTTCGCAAACTGAGCGGGATGAAGATCAACATAATTATTAGCATGTAAATCAGTGATGTTGTGAGCGGATGCTCGCTTGGGAAAGATCCAGCAGTTGCCCCAAATTGATTCTTTAAACCAAAGAGCTGGCGGCAAGCAGCGACCATCGTAGAAACTGGGTTCCACTCTGCGAAATACTGCAAGATGCGTGGCATTCCTGTTGTTGGGGCAAATGCATTAGATAAGAATGTCAGCGGGAAAGTGACGATAAAGCTGACGTTCTGCACAACGCGTGCATCGGATGCTGAAAGTCCAACCAGAACGCCTACCCACGAGAGTGCGTAACCAAAGAAGAGTAAGAATAAGAATCCCAGTGCGACATTGCCAAGACCTGCAGATGGTCGCCAACCGACGACATATCCAGCAATTCCCATAACTGTCAGCACGACAATATTGAGGAGTGAATCTCCGAGGGTTCTGCCGATTACAAGTGCAGACTGAGAAATCGGCAGAGATCTAAATCGATCGATCAAGCCTTTCTTCATATCTTCTGCAAGGCCAGAAGCAGTACCAGCAAGAGTAAATGCAACGGTTTGTACGAAGATTCCTGGCATTAAAAGCTGCACATATCCCCCAGGTTGGCCAGTGCTGATTGAGCCACCGAATACAAAACGGAAGAGAAGTACAAACATCACAGGTTGAATGGTCGAGAAGATGAGGACTTCAGGGACTCGAGTCAGAAGTAATAGCTGTCTGCGAGTAATAATGCTGATGTCATTTATGGCGCTCATTTTCTGCCTCTCTTCTTCTCTTCAATTTCAGCTTTCTTCTCTTCTGCGGCATGGCCGGTGAGTGAGAGAAATACATCATCTAGTGATGGTCGCTTAAGCCCCACATCGAGCGCGTGAATACCTGCGCTATCGAGTGACTTGAGAACTTCAAAGAGCGCCGCTGAACCTGTTGAAACTGGAGCCGAGATAAGTCGAAGACCTTCATCAAGTGATGCTTTATTTCCACTTACTGCAGCAACAATCTCAAGTGTCTTTGTGACATTTGCTTGATCTACGACCACTTCAAGACGTTCGCCACCAACTTGTTTTTTGAGTGCATCGGATGTGCCGCGAGCAATGACTTTTCCGGTATCAATAACTGCAATCTCGTCAGCTAACTGATCTGCTTCTTCGAGGTATTGAGTGGTCAAAAGAAGTGTGACTCCACCTTTAACGAGCTCTTGAATGACTCCCCACATCTCTTGGCGACCACGTGGATCAAGGCCTGTTGTAGGTTCATCGAGAAATAAAACTTTTGGTTTCACAATCAGGGATGCAGCAAGATCTAGTCTGCGACGCATTCCACCTGAGTATGTCTTGATTGGACGTTTTGCAGCCTCTGTCAGTGAAAAACGTTCGAGTAATTCATTTGCACGAACAACTGCTTGCTTCTTACCAAGGTGATAGAGCTCGCCGAACATTACAAGGTTGTCGTAGCCAGTCAGGATTTCATCAACCGCTGCATATTGACCCGACAGCCCAATGACTTCGCGAACTTTCTCAGGGCTCTTTATGACATCGATACCTGCAACGCTTGCGCTACCCGAATCTGGTCGCAATAACGTTGTGAGAATACGCACCACGGTTGTCTTACCCGCACCATTAGGTCCAAGCACGCTCAAAACAGTGCCTTCTTCAACATCAAGGCTGAGGCCATCAAGTGCGCGAACTCTGCCTTTGTCATACGTCTTAACGAGTTGTTCTGCCATTACTGATTTCACACAGTAAACTTACCGCCTATGACTACAAACGCGCCATCAAAGCAATTCTCGCACCGCGAGATCATGATAATTCTCAGCGGTTTGATGACAGGAATGCTTCTTGCTGCCCTCGATCAGACCATCGTCTCAACCGCTCTCAAGAGCATCGTTGAAGATTTCAATGGCCTCGACCATTACACATGGGTTGTTACCGCCTATCTTCTAACTTCAACCGCATCAACGCCTTTGTACGGAAAGATCTCTGATCTATACGGTCGACGAATCGTCTTCCAGTTTGCGATCGTGACCTTCCTTATCGGTTCATTTGCAGCTGGTGCTTCACAGAACATGTCACAGTTGATTGCAACTCGTGCAGTTCAGGGTCTCGGCGCAGGTGGCTTGATGGCCCTTACCTTCGTAATCATTGGAGACATCGTTCCTCCTCGCGAACGTGGTCGCTACCAAGGTTACTTCGGCGCAGTCTGGGGTCTCTCATCTGTTGCCGGTCCGCTTCTCGGTGGCTTCTTCTCAGATCACCACAAAATTTTCGGTGTTACAGGATGGCGTTGGATTTTCTACATCAACCTCCCATTCGGTATCGCAGCACTCGCAATCACATCGGCAGTTCTGCATATTCCTAAGGTAAAGCGCGAACATAAGGTTGATTATCTTGGCGCACTCCTTCTTGTTGCAGCCGTTGTGACAACTCTTCTCTCAGTTTCGATCTATGGCCCACAAAACGGATGGACAGATTCACGCACCATTAGCTACTTGGTTATCGGAATCCTTCTTACTGTTGCATTTCTTTACTGGGAGTCAAAGGCTGTCGAGCCAATCCTTCCTCTCTACCTATTTAAGAATCACACCTTCTCTTTGACATCTGTTCTCGGTGCGATCATCGGTGCAGGTATGTTCGGTGCAATTGTTATGTTGCCTCTCTACATGCAGGTCGTGAAGGGATACTCAGCAACATCTGCGGGACTTAAGTTGATTCCTTTAATGCTCGGAATCGTTTCGACATCAATCATCAGCGGTAAGTTGATTACCAAGCACGGACATTACAAACGTTACCCAATTGCCGGAACTGCGCTGATGGCTCTTGGTATCTTGGCAATGACTCGTCTACAGATTGATACTCCGTATTGGCAGCTATCAATTTATGCAATCATGGTCGGTGCTGGCCTTGGTCTCTCCATGCAGACAATTGTTATCGCCCTACAGAACTCAGTGGATTTCAGAGATATGGGTGTGGCGACAAGCTCTAATACCTTCTTCCGTTCACTCGGTTCAGTATTCGGTACAGCAATATTCGGAACGATTCTTACAAACCGAGTTGCTCACTACCTCACACTGAACTTCACAGAACTTGCTGCGAAGAATCCCGGCGCTGTTGCTAACTTCGATCCGAAGCAACTTGCTGGAATTCAGAACAACACAGCAGTTCTACAGACACTTCCACCAGCTATTAAGACAACAGCTCTCAACGCATTCGTGGATTCATTCCACGTAGTCTTCTACGTTGCTGCACCAGTTGTTGCTATCGGATTTGTCTTCGCACTCTTCTTGCGCGAGGCACCGCTTCGTACCAATGCTGATTACGCACAAGCTCGTGAAGATGCTTCAGGCGAGGCACTTGGTTAAGAAACTTACAGATAAGTTCACCAACCCCTTTGCGGAATTTCCGCGAGAGGTTGGTGTTCTTGTTTTTGCCTCTTTTTTTGTTGCAGTTGGTTTTGGAATCATCGCTCCAACAATCCCGCTCTTTGCTCGATCCTTTGGAGTCAACAACGCACAAGTAGGCGCGATCATCTCTGCCTTTGCCTTTGCTCGCTTTGGATCAGGACTGATCTCGGGCAAGCTTGTTGATCACTTTGGTGAGCGAATTATCTACTCGGTCGGAATCGGATTTGTTTCACTCACATCATTTGCAGCGGGTATGGCACAGAGCTATGACCAGCTACTTATATTTCGTGCTGTCGGCGGACTGGGATCTTCAATGTTTTCAGTTGCAGCAGGTTCGATACTAATTCGCGCAGTCGATGATGATCATCGTGCACGAGCTCAATCTCTCTATAACGGATCATTCTTAGTTGGAATGATGGCAGGTCCCGTTGTGGGCGGTATCGTCTCTGGAATCTCTCTACGTGCACCACTCTTGATTTACGGGGTTCTGCTTATTGGTGCCAGCGCATCGGGTGCGATTCTCTTACGTAATTCCACGCTCGCTGCAAAACCGACAGCTAAAGAAGAACGTGAAACCATCACTCTTAATTCTGCACTCGCTTTAAAGCCTTATCGAATCGCTTTAATACTTTCATTTGCAACGTCCTGGGTTCTCTTTGGAATGAGTCGCTCAATATTGCCGCTCTTTATGGTTGAAGATATTAAAGTCACTCCAAGTTTTATGGGGCTCGGATTTACTCTCACAACAATTCTCAATGGGGCCTTCCTACTTAAAGCAGGCAAGCTCTCAGATCTCAAAGGTCGCAGATTCTCAGCTGTAACAGGTGCATCTCTAGTGACCGCATTCTGTCTTGCTATAGCATTCACAACACATGCGTGGATGTTTATCGCAGCAAGTGCAATCGTTGGCCTCGGTGGAGCATTTCTCTCTACTGCTCCTGCATCAATCGTTGGCGATGTGCTCGAAAAAAAGGGCGGGCAGGTAATCGGGTTATTCCAAATGTCGGGTGATGGCGGTGCAATGGTTGCGCCAGTTGTTCTCGGCTTTATTTCTGATCGATACGGCTTCAGACCAGCATTTATTCTTAGCGCAGCCCTTATTGCAACAGCGACCCTTATCGCTACAAGACTTCCTGAAACTCGCGCATCACACCTGTAGAAAGATTATCCAAGCAACTACTAAAAGCGCTGCAATAACTAGGCTCGCTCTCTTTCCAACTCTCTGCGGTAAACCTAGAACCCCTTGTGAAATGTCCATCTCTAGATCCTTTAAGACATTGAGGAAATGGAATGCGGATGACAAGAGAATGAAACCGAGATAGAGCCAGAGTGGAGGATTTTTACCAGCGCTGAGATATACAGCCCAAGGAAGACCGCCGAAGGAGATTACATATGGCAGAACCGATAAGACGGTTTTCTTCAAATAGAGGTTATATGCAGTTGCACTCAGGAGCAGTAGAGCGTGCACCAATGTTCCAATCACACCCAGTGGACTTATCAGTGAGAGAAGTAGCGCCGCCAACAGCGCGATAGATATTGCAATTCTTAATTGATTGGTCGTTATCAAACCAGCGACTAGTGGCTTATTACTCCGAGCCGCTGCAGAATCAAGTGGGTAATCAACAAGTTCATTTGTCCAGCCCACGACACATTGCCCGGCCAATATGGCAATAGCAATACGAAATGAATCGGGTACCGAATATTGCATTCGAGATAAAAAGAATGAAATGGTTACAACAAGAACTGTTGGACCAAAATGAGTAGCTTTGATTAGACCGCTAATCGTTTTCATTTGCCTTGGCTGCACTCGAGAATCCTAGGTGCGAAAACACACAATGTGGTGCCCCCGATCGGACTCGAACCGATACTGGAAGGATTTTAAGTCCTCTGTCTCTGCCATTGGACTACGGGGGCCAATGTGAGTGCGCAGTCTATCTTGGTTGTTAGCGCGCTTCTCCAAAATCTATCCCTGATACATCTAGCTCTGCATCAGACTGATCCTTCTTCACATATTTTGCGAGCAAGAAGTAGGAAATTGCCGCACCGCCTGCAAGCCCTGCCCCTAGCCAAAAAGCAAGTGGCTCAGAAACAAATGTACTTTGCAACAACCAAAGTGTGAGTAGCGTCGGAGTAATACACACTCCGATTGCACCCCACCATCCGCCAGGAATTTTATATGGGCGTTTCATATTGGGGAATCTAAATCTCAGGACAAGTAGCGCCACGAATTCAAGAAGTAGTGCGCACAAAGTTAGGAACATATCCGAATCAATGAGAGTGGTGAAGTTCAGGGATGCAAAGAATGCGTAGATCAGGACGCTGATAACAATTGCTCTAATCGGAGTATTTGTCTTGGGATTCACTCGAGCCATAGATCGTGGAAGGTAACCGTCTGCAGCCAACATAAATGGCAGACGAGACATGCAGAGTAAGAAGCTTGAGAAGAGGCCTGCTTGCGCGACGAGCGCCCCTATAATCAAGCCATTTTTAAGCCAAGCTCCCCCCAAGATATTTGCCGCATGAGCAAAATCCCCGTTATCCCATTTGCCGACATCACCTTGATGTAGACCAGAAGCAAGGGCTGCCAAGATTGGAAGTGTGTAACTCAAAACGACTAGCGGTAAGTTATAGAAAAGTGCGCGTGGATATGCAGTCGATGCATTTTCAATTTCGCCACCTGTTGTAGTTGCAGAGTCATAACCAATATAACTCCAGAGCATGATTCCGAGCCCTGCACCAGCTGAACTCATCATTGATTGATTGTGCAGCGTCATCGGAGAAAAAATTGCACTAGTCGGGTTTGAGGCAAAACGCGAGATTGCAAGTGCGATAAAGACGAATAGCGGTGCGAAGAGCAGCGCCATTGAAATCACAAGACCACGTCCAACTAGTTTGACTCCAAGGATGTTGATGATTGCTAGGGGAATCATGATTCCTATCGCCATAAGCCAATGTGAATCTATGCTGAAATTTCCACCGAAAAATGAGAAGAGCACATGTTTGCCTCGGGCAACATCAGGAAACCAGATGGATAGGTAATCGACGAAGATAATTGCGTAGAGAGGGGTATCGAGCCACGATGCCATCCAGCTGAGCGCTGCCTCCATAAACCCAAGGAAAGGTCCGCAAGCAATCTTTACCCACGAATAGAAGCCACCTTCAAGCGGAAGAGCTGAGCTCAGTTCTGCATTCATAAGCGACATTGGAAGTGATAATAAAAATGGAATCGAGATGAGCAGAATCAGCGACATTCCAATTCCAGATGAAGAGAGAACTGTCTCTATTCCGTATGGGCCACCGGATGAACTAAAGAAGATGATTGCGATCAAAGGCAGGATGCGAATTGCTCTAGGGAGCACGATTCGCTGGCGGGCCATGGTTATGACAGTACCTCTATAGCGGGTGAGAATCTAGAACTAGAGCACTCCAGAAAACTTGGCAGCCTTCTTTAAGACCCCATCCAACATTGGCTTGGTGAGCTTTCCAGTAAAGGTGTTCTGCTGACTTGGGTGGTAGCTGCCGATAATCATGAAGTTGGCTCCCTCGCGCTGATACTTAACCGTCGCTCCGTGGCCAAACTTAGTTGTTGGAATCTGGTGGCCTTGAGCCTTCAGTGATTTAAGTAAGACCTGCCAGCCGAAATTGCCGAGTGCCACAAATGCACGCACTGTCGGCGAAATCAACTCAAGTTCATTCTCAAAGAATGGTGCACACATATCGCGCTCTTCTGTAGTTGGTTTGTTCTCTGGAGGAGCGCAACGAACCGCCATCGAGATTCGAGTGTCTCGCAATTCTTGTCCGTCATCGCGTGATGTAGATGTTGCGATCTTCGCGATTCCAATGCGGTGAAGTGATCCGTAGAGCCAATCTCCGGATGAATCTCCTGTAAAGATTCGCCCTGTTCGATTAGCGCCATGTGCACCTGGTGCAAGACCAACGATGAGCATCTTGGGTTTAGTAGAACCAAATCCTGGAACAGGTTTGCCCCAGTACTTCTCATTCTCATATGACTTACGTTTTACTGTTGCTACTTCTTCTCGCCACTCAACTAGCCGAGGGCACTTATGGCATTTAACAATTGCCTTATCGAGAAGTTCAATTGACTTATACAAGCGACCAGGCCATTCCATCGAGAATATCTGATTCGGATGCAACGAATTCAGTGGCACCGGTTGCAAGCATGATGCGAGATAAGACCAGTGCACCTGCTCCGATGACATCAACGCGACCTGGATGCATATAGCCAAGTGCTTCACGGTCTTCACGTTTCATAGATAGGAACTTCTTTGAGATTGCATGGGTCTTCTCTGCAGATACGCGTGAGAGATGAATTGCATAACGATCATAGGCAGGAAGTTCTAAAGCGGCAGCAGCAACTGTTGTGGCAGTGCCCGCGACTGCAATAAGGGTCTTCGCCTGTGTAATTGGCACAATCTTGCCTGCTTGTGCAATTGCTTCATCGATATCTTCAATTGCAGCAGCTACCTGTCCAGGGTCTGGATCGCCATTAGTGAAGTGGCGCTCAGACATACGGACACATCCAATATTCATGCTCTTTGCAAATTCGACGCGGTCGGTGCCGAAGACAAATTCGGTAGATCCGCCGCCAATATCTATGACAAGAAAAGGTCCCTCTATTTTATTGAAATCTTTAGTAGCGCCTTGAAATGAGAGTGCGGCTTCTACTTCACCGGGGATCACTTCAGGTGCAATACCCAGGCGCTCTTTGACGCCATCGATAAAGAGATCGCGATTGGTTGCATCGCGAGTTGCACTTGTTGCACAGAAGCGAATCTTCTCAACTCCACGCTTTGCAATCTCGATTGCATATTTATCAACGGCCGCAAGAGTGCGTGTAATAGCATCAGGGTGAAATTTCCCAGTCTTATCAACGCCTTGACCTAAACGAACAATCTCCATATCGCGAACAACTTCTCGGAAGTTGGTGCCTTCGACATCTGCAATCAACAATCGAATTGAATTTGTGCCGCAATCAATGGCTGCTACTCGCATGACCTGTACTTCCACCACTCTGGAAGTTCGGCAAGTGCTTCATCTCCAAGCGGATTTACATCAGGGCCTGCTGAAAGAGAGTGTGCAATAAGTGAGTGCAGGCACTTCACACGGTTAGGCATTCCGCCAGCAGAAACGTTTTCTACTTCCGGTACATCCATTTGCAGTGCAGATCGCGCCGCAATGTAATCATCGTGTGCTGCTGCATATGCGCCGGCAAGTTCAGCATCTTTCTCTAGGCGTTCATTCATCTCACCCATCATGCCTGTAGTTTCAAGAGTAGAAATTGCGGCTGTTAGACGGGGACATGTTGCGTAATAGAAAGTTGGAAATGGTTCGCCATTGGATAAACGTGGTGGGGTTTCGACAACAGCGGGTTTTCCACATGGACAACGGTATGAAATTGCATGAACATCGCGAGGTGTGCGACCTAATTGACTTTCGATGACACGAAGATCATCTTCTGTCGCCTTGCGACTTTCAAGTGTCATGCTTTTCCTGCTTCTGTGATCGATGCAATCATGCGTGTGTACCACGGTTGGCCTTCAGGAAGATTGGAAACTACATCGGTCTGTGTAGTTGCATCGGTAGTTGTGCCATCAGTACCGGTGACTATGTATTGGCGCTCTCCTGGCATCACAAAGTGAAGACGTTCTCGAGCTTGTGACTTGATGTAATTAGGATCTTGCCAAAGCGTAAGTTCTTTCCGCGCTGCATCGAGTGCGGCATGATCGCTTGTAAGTTTTGATTGCAGTGCACTGATCTGTGCTCGTTGCACAAAGTAATTCTTTATTGGTGGCGCTAAGAAGAGCGCCAACATAAAGAAGATTGCAGCGAGGGCAAATGTTCGGCCAGAACCCTTGTGGCGATTGAAGTTGAGATTACGCGAGCGGTAACTCTTCTTCCGTCTTCCACCAGTAGGTCTGAGCGCCATGGTGAATTAGCCCTTAAAGCGAGGGAATGCTTGGCGACCTGCATAGACAGCGCCGTCAGAGAGTTCTTCTTCGATGCGAAGAAGCTGGTTGTACTTTGCAACGCGCTCTGTACGAGATGGTGCACCTGTCTTGATCTGACCGCAGTTCGTTGCAACAGCCAGGTCTGCAATCGTGGTGTCTTCTGTTTCACCTGAACGGTGAGACATCATGCTGCGGTAGTTAGCACGGTGGGCAAGATCTACTGCATCAAGTGTCTCAGTCAATGTGCCAATCTGGTTTACCTTCACAAGAAGTGCGTTTGCTGTATTTGTTTCAATTCCCTTTGCAAGACGTACTGGGTTGGTTACAAAAAGATCATCGCCAACAATCTGAATCTTTGAACCAAGAGATGAAGTCATTGACTTCCAGCCTGCCCAATCTTCTTCATTGAGTGGGTCTTCGATAGAGACGATTGGGTAAGCGCTTACAAGCTCTGCGTAGTACGCAATCATTTCATCGGATGTACGAAGGGAGCCTTCGAACTTGTACTTACCGTTCTCGTGGAATTCAGTGGCTGCAACATCCATTGCAAGCCCAATATCTTTGCCAGGCTTAAAGCCTGCAGCCGTGATTGCTTCGAGAATCAAATCAAGCGCTGCGCGGTTGCTCTCGAGGTTTGGTGCAAATCCACCTTCATCGCCAACAGAGGTTGCGAGTCCGCGCTTCTTAAGAACTGCCTTAAGCGCATGGTAGATCTCGGCACCCCAGCGAAGTGATTCGCGGAATGTTTCTGCGCCAATTGGAGCGATCATAAATTCTTGAATATCAACGTTCGTATCTGCATGTGCTCCACCATTGAGAATGTTCATCATAGGAACGGGCAGCACATGTGCGTTTGGTCCACCAACATAACGGAACAGTGAGAGATCTGAAGAGTCTGCTGATGCCTTTGCAACTGCAAGTGATACACCGAGAATTGAGTTAGCACCAAGGCGTGATTTATTAGGTGTTCCATCAAGTGCAATCATCTCTGAATCAATTAGGCGCTGATCTTGTGAGTCATAACCTTCGATTGCTGGGGCAATCTCATCGTTAACGAATGCGACTGCTTTCTGAACGCCTTTACCTAGGTAGCGTGCCTTATCTCCATCACGGAGTTCAGCTGCTTCGAATGCGCCAGTAGATGCACCACTTGGAACTGCTGCACGTGCCTGTGTTCCATCTTCAAGCTGTACTTCAACTTCTACAGTTGGGTTTCCGCGCGAATCAAGAATTTCACGAGCATAGATTGCGTCGATAATTGCCATGAGGTGTCTCCTAGAAAGTTGAGAATGTGAACATCAGCGCTCAGCTCTGAACGGCAGGTGCTAAGTCTACCGCGACACTTAACCTTGCTTCTCTGCCGCCTGAATCTGGCGAATCATCTCGCGAGCCTGTGCTCTCAAGGCGTTTTCAGGGTCGATTCCATTTTTATCTGCCCATGCAATTACTGATGCAAGTGCTTCGCCAACGCTCTTTTCGGTGGCTTTCTCAGATGAATATGTGGGTACATCAAGATCGACCTTGTACTTCTCGGCACGATACACAATCTTTGCTACCAGTGGAAGCGCAGGTTGTGACATTGCAATTCCATCTATTGCGGATGTGCGCCCTTTTTCGCGAGCTTTTATCGCTTCCCAATTCTCGATAATTTCATCGGTACCGCTGACCTCAAGATTTTCAAATACATGTGGGTGGCGGCTAATTAGCTTGTCTGCAATAGCCCGCGCAACATCTTCAATCGAGAATGGATCGGTTGGATGATCTTGCGCAATGCGTGAATGGAAGTAGACCTGCAGTAATACATCACCGAGCTCTTCGCGCATACCTGCACGATCATCTGTCTCAATAGCGTCGATAAATTCATATGACTCTTCGAGTAGATACTTGATGAGCGACTCATGCGTTTGCTCGGCATCCCATGCACATCCACCAGGAGAACGAAGTCGATCCATAACCTCAACGAGGCGTTGAAGTTCGGATTGAGCCATTGCGATCCTTGGATTACTTGCCGGCAGGAACTACAGCAGAACCAGCAGAATCAGTTGCAACGATTTCGCCCGTTGTTGGGTCCCATGTTCCATAGCGTGGATTAATTGTAATTTTGTCCTGTTTAGCTTTCGCAGTTACCAATTGTGTTATGCGCGCAGATACATCTGCATCGGCAATTCCTGATGCTTTAAGCGCTGCCTGCAACTTATTGGAAACGATAATTGCACGTACATAACGATCAAAGTTTGAAGATGCGATTTCTGCAGACACAAGATTCTTCGCAAGTGCTGCTGCGCCACCACTTTGAGTCACGAGCTCTGATTTAGCCTTTGCGACTTCAGTTGACGTCACAGTGATCTTGAGCTCTTGGGCAATCTCATCAAAGAGAGTTGTAATGATAGTAAAGCGAAGTTGGCTGCGATTGAGCGCTGCACCAGTCTGAATCTGCATCCCTGTTGTATCAACCTTTGCACGTTCTGCAAGAACTTCATCAACTGTTTTTTGAGCAGCAGCTTGTGAAATAGTGATGCTGCCGATTGTGGCTGCGCTATCTACCTGTCCGCATGCTGACAGTGCAAAAAGGGAAATTACTCCAAGGAGTGCAAGGATCTTCTTCACGTCGTGCCCGCTTTCGTTAATTCATCGAGGGACTTCGCCGCCCACTCCAGGAGAGAAGTATCCCCTAGAACTGCAGAGCCTTGTGCCGTTGGAGTCCATGCTGCCGCACGGGGAATTGCAATCATCACAGTATTTGTGACGCTCTTGTAGAGAGAACCGGGAAAAAGTCGATTGAGTCGAAGTTGTTTCGATTCAGGTAAGAGCAAGGGGGAGATTCTCAAGAATTTTCCGGCTGCTACAACTTCTCTGATTCCAAGTGATTTTGCATGTGCGCGAAGTTGAGCAACCTGCAGAAGAGATTGGGCTTCTGGAGGAAGTTCGCCGAATCTATCGACAAGCTCTTCACGAATAGATTCGACATCTTCGCTATGTCGTACATCAGCAAGTCTGCGATAGAGATCAAGTCGCAGGCGTTCACCAGGAACATACTCTTCGGCAAGATGAGCGTTGACGGGTAGCTCAACTTTGCATTCGTGGTTCTTCTCTTCAGTCTCAATAATTCCAGTCTTGTAATCGTTGACTGCTTCACCGACCATACGCATATAGAGATCAAATCCCACATCTGCAATATGCCCGGATTGTTCGCCACCAAGCAGATTACCGGCGCCACGTATTTCAAGATCTTTAAGTGCAACGCGCATTCCTGAACCTAAATCTGTGTTGGTTGCAATTGTCTTTAAACGATCGAGCGCAATTTCAGTAAGTGGTTGATCTTGCGGGTAAAGGAAATATGCATAGGCGCGTTCACGACCACGGCCAACGCGACCACGTAACTGATGTAGCTGGGATAGACCAAAGTTTTCGGCACGTTCGACAATGAGAGTGTTTGCATTTGCAATATCAAGACCGCTCTCGACAATCGTTGTGCAGACAAGAACATCGAAGTCACGATTCCAAAATGCCAGAATGACATCTTCTAATTGGCCTTCTGACATCTGCCCATGTGCAATACGAATACGCGCCTCAGGTACCAACTCTTGAAGTTTGGACGCTGCACGGTCAATCGATTCAACACGATTATGAATATAGAAAATTTGGCCATCGCGCAGTAGTTCGCGGTGAATTGCAGCCTTAATCTGAGCATCTTCTGCAGGACCCACATAGGTAAGGATGGGATGGCGCTCCTCAGGTGGAGTTGTAATCGTCGACATCTCGCGGATACCGGTGACAGCCATTTCTAGTGTGCGGGGAATTGGCGTTGCAGACATTGCTAATACATCAACTGTCGTGCGCATCTTCTTAAGCGATTCTTTCTGCTCAACACCGAATCGCTGTTCTTCATCAACAATAACAAGGCCCAAATCCTTAAATTGCACATCCTGCGAGAGCAGGCGGTGTGTGCCGACAACTACATCGACAGAGCCACCTGCAAGTTCGGCAAGGATCTCTTTGCTCTCTTTCGCAGTATTAAAACGAGATAGGCCAGCAACCTTGATTGGAAATCCTGAATAGCGTTCGGCAAATGTCTTTGAGTGTTGCTGCACAAGGAGAGTTGTTGGAACAAGAACTGCAACTTGCTTGCCATCTTGCACTGCTTTAAATGCTGCGCGGATTGCAATCTCAGTCTTTCCATAACCGACGTCGCCGCAAATGATGCGATCCATCGGGTAGGGCCGCTCCATATCCCTTTTCACATCTTCAATTGTTGACAGTTGATCCGGAGTTTCAATATAGGAAAAAGCATCTTCTAACTCGCGCTGCCATGGAGTATCTGCAGAGAATGCAAAGCCTGGTGCACTCGTTCGCGCTGCATAGAGTCGAATAAGTTCGCCAGCAATTTGGCGTACTGCTTTGCGAGCACGGCCTTTTGCTTTCTGCCATTCACCGCTCCCGATGCGATGCACTGTAGGAGTCTCGCCACCGACATACTTGCTGACTTGTTCCAACGTATCTGTTGGAACAAAGATGCGATCACTGGGTTGACCGCGCTTTGCCGGTGCATATTCAATAACCAAATATTCGCGCGTTACTCCCCCGACAGTGCGCTGAATTAATTCAACGTACCGACCAATGCCATGTTGTTCATGCACAACAAAATCACCCGTGCGAAGTTCGAGAGGATCTATTGCCTGTTTGCGCTTCGTCGGCATACGTGCACCATCTTTAGTGCTGGTCTTGCTGCCAGATAAATCACGTTCTGTCACGAAGAGAATCTCTGCATGATCGCTCTTAAAGCCGTACCCGATTGAAGATTGAGTAACGTGGATCGAGCCCTTTGTTGGTTGTGCACTGAGCGTTTCGACCATCTGCACCGGTAAATCTGCATCACGGAAAATTCCCGCATATCGCTCGGCCATACCATGACCAGTTGTTGAAAATATGACCGCCTGGTGCGCTTCTAAGCCTGTACGCAAAAGTTCGCAGAGCGCCTCAACATTTCCGCGCATGGGATCAATCGCTGAAATATCGAGGAAGTGCGCATCAGTATCAAGATCGCTGCCAAAGGTATTGAGTGAACGCATCTGAAGTGAAAGCTTTGAAATTTCTTCTTGCAATTGCTTCCAGTCAAGGTAGGTGATTTTTTCGACAGGAAGCGGTGCTGCTCCGCCAATTGCGGCGCTGGACCAGGAAGCTTCGAGAAATTCTCTATTCGTTTCAATCAAATCGGCGGTACGAGAACGAATACGTTCGTCATCGATAAAGATCACTTCCGTGCCATTGGGCACGCGATCGAGAATTGTTTCAAAATCATCGGTCAGTAATGGGATGAGTGATTCCATACCTTCAACGATTATTCCTTGTGCAATCTTATCCAGAATCTCAACGGCACTTGGGTATCGGTCTTTGAGGGATTCAGCCCGGGTGCGAATTGCATCGGTCAGTAAAAGTTCACGACACGGCAATAATGCAAGCTTTCCGATAACAGGATTACTAGTTCGTTGATCTGCAACTTCAAAGTAACTAATCTCTTCGATTTCATCTCCGAAGAAATCTATACGTACTGGATGCGCAGCTAGTGGCAAGAAGACATCGACAATGCCACCACGGACTGCAAACTCTCCACGTTTTTCAACGAGATCTGTGCGAGTAAAGGAGAGCTCGGTCAGATGGTTTATCAGAGCAGTCAATCCGATCTCTTGGCCAATTTCTAAAGTCCAT
>CAIMXQ010000037.1 GCA_903845465.1 uncultured Actinomycetes bacterium | reverse complement strand
TGAAATCTTTTCGAGAACATCATACGGAATGCGTGACCAATCTGCCGTCATCGCATCTTCACTCGAAACTGGGCGCAGAACAATTGGATGGCCATAGGTGCGACCATCTCCTTGAACTCCAACGCTGCGAACATCGGCGAGTAAGACAACTGGGCATTGCCAAATCTGGCGATCAAGGCCTGCAGCTTTAAGTTCAGTACGTGCAATAAGATCTGCGTGGCGCAGAATTTCTAAACGTTCTCTCGTGACTTCACCGATGATGCGGATACCAAGTCCAGGACCTGGGAATGGTTGGCGCCAAACAATTTCTTCAGGCAGACCGAGCTCGATACCCACCTGGCGGACTTCATCTTTAAAGAGTGTGCGAAGAGGTTCAACCAATTTAAATTTTAAATCATCAGGAAGTCCGCCCACATTGTGATGCGATTTAATATTTGCAGTCCCTGTTCCACCACCGGATTCAACGACATCGGGATACAAAGTACCCTGGACTAGGAATTCAACATCTCCACCAGCTGCGATATCGCGGGCTGCCTTTTCGAATGATCGAATAAATTCACGGCCGATAATCTTGCGCTTCTCTTCAGGGTCTGTAACCCCTGCGAGTGCACTGAGAAACTGATCGACAGCATCAACGACAACGAGTTCGACTCCGGTGGATGCAACAAAGTCGCGCTGTACTTGCTCGGATTCTCCGCTGCGCAGCAGCCCGTGATCTACGAATACACAAGTAAGTTGCTTGCCTACTGCACGTTGCACAATTGCAGCAGCAACTGCCGAATCAACACCACCTGATAATCCGCAAATGACTCGCTTATCGCCAATAACTGCCTTTGCCTTTGCAACTTCATCTTCGGCGATATTCTGCGTTGTCCAAGATGGCTTACATCCTGCAATATTGATGAGCCAATTCTTCAAGATAGCTTGTCCGTGTTCTGTATGAAGAACTTCGGGATGGAATTGAACTCCAGCTAATGTGCCAGATGCATCTTCAAAGGCTGCAATCGGTGTATCTGAAGTTGATGCAGTCACGCTAAAACCACATGGGACTTCAGCGACAGCATCACCATGAGACATCCATACAGATTGAGATGCAGGAAGTCCTGCGAACATCTTTGAGCCTGCTTTAACATCTAACGGAGTGCGACCAAATTCGGATTTGCCGGTTTGCGCCACTACTCCAGCAAGAGCTGCAGCCATAGTTTGAAATCCGTAACAGATTCCGAAGACTGGAATACCAAGTGCAAAGATCGCTGGATCAACTTTTGGTGCGTGATCTGCATAAACAGAAGAGGGCCCACCCGACAAGATAATTGCTTCAGGGTTCTTCTCGCTTACTTCTGCAGCAGTTATCGAAGAAGGAACAATCTCTGAATACACATTTGCTTCACGAACACGTCGCGCAATCAGTTGTGCATACTGCGCGCCAAAATCGACGACAAGGACGCCGTGCTTATCGGCCATGCTGCATAATGATTTCTACGCGCTGGAATGACTTCACATCCGAGTATCCGCAGGTGGCCATTGCACGACGTAGTGCGCCAAATAAATTCATTGATCCATCAGATGTATGTGATGGGCCATTGAGCACTTCTTCAAGAGTTCCAACTGTTCCAACATTTACACGCTGACCACGTGGAACTTCTGGGTGATACGCCTCAGATCCCCAGTGCCAACCAAGTCCAGGAGACTCAACCGCTTTGGCTAATGCCGAGCCCATCATGACAGCATCGGCTCCACAAGCAATTGCCTTTGCGATATCGCCAGATTTTCCAACAGAACCATCTGCAATAACGTGAACATAACGTCCACCTGATTCATCGAGGTATTCACGGCGCGCTGCTGCAACATCGGCAACTGCTGTCGCCATCGGTACTTGAATTCCAAGAACTGTCTGCGTTGTGTGTGCGGCTCCCCCACCGAAACCGACGAGAACGCCAGCTGCTCCAGCGCGCATCAAGTGAAGTGCACCTGTTGTAGTTGCAACTCCGCCAACAATGACAGGAACGTCAAGTTCATAGATAAATTTCTTGAGGTTGAGGGCTTCGCTCTCAGATGCAACGTGTTCGGCAGAGACAGTTGTTCCGCGGATGACGAAGATATCTACACCTGCATCAATCACAGCTTTGTGAAGCTGTGCCGTGCGCTGTGGTGATAGAGATGCTGCAACTGTGACACCTGAATCGCGAATCTGCTTGATGCGCTCTTTAATCAATTCTGGGCGGATAGGCGCGGCATAAATTTCTTGCATACGACGTGTTGCATGCTTATCTGGCATTGATGCGATTTCACCCAGTGGAATACGTGGATCGTCATAGCG
>CAIMXQ010000036.1 GCA_903845465.1 uncultured Actinomycetes bacterium | reverse complement strand
TTAGCAATTTCAGGGAATCGTTCTTTGAGGATGGCAACTGATTGCATCGTCTCATCGACCGAAAGGGTTGTCTGTGTCAGCCAGACTAATTTCTTTCCTGGAGTTGGTTGGATAGTGCGAGCTTCATCAAGGCCGTCGACGACGCGAACTTTTCCGGGCGCTTCACCCGCGGTTCCTTCAACTTCTTCATGGCCGACGTGACCGATAAGTAAAATTTCAGTCTCTTCATTGGCAAATCGTTTGACTTCGTTATGTACCTTGGTCACCAATGGACATGTTGCATCGATTGTCTTGAGGTTACGTGCTGCAGCTTCGGCATGAACTGCAGGAGATACTCCGTGGGCAGAAAATACGACTGTTGCGCCTTCTGGAACTTCATCAGTCTCATTGACGAAGATGACTCCGCGTTGTTCGAGAGTTGAAACCACATGCTTGTTATGGACAATCTCTTTGCGGACATAGACAGGTGCTCCGTAGAGTTCAAGCGATTTTTCAACGGCCACAACGGCACGATCAACTCCTGCGCAATAACCACGAGGGGCGGCCAGCAGAATTCTCTTGCTCATATCGCGCAGTCTATTAGGCTCTCGCTATGTTCGAAACTTCAAGTGAATCCCCTGCGCCAGTGCGCGTGGTCTCTGAAGCTATTAAGGATTACATCGACCGATTAGGCCCTATCTGGATTGAGGGCGAGATCTCTGAACTCAACGAACGCAGCGGTGGAATGGCTTTTATGCGCCTTCGCGATACCAGCGCTGATATGAGTATCTCGGTGATGTGTTACAAAACTGTCTTAGCAAGTGTTCAACCACTTCCTGCAAATGCTCGCGTTGTTATCCATGCAAAGCCATCGTGGTTTACCAAAAATGGATCGCTGACACTTTCTGCCAAAGAGATTCGACAAGTGGGCGTCGGCGAACTTCTTGCACGTCTTGAAGCGCTGAAGGAGAAGTTGGCTCTCGAAGGATTATTTAGCGCAGATCGCAAGATTGCACTTCCTCGATTGCCACACACTGTGGGTCTCATCTGTGGTCGCAATACCGACGCCGAGAAAGATGTTGTTGAGAATGCACGACGTCGCTGGCCAGCTGTGCAATTTGAAATTCGCGAAGTTGCAGTGCAAGGCGCTGCGGCTGTCGTTGAAGTGTCGGCAGCTCTTGCAGAACTTGAAGCCAACCCCGATGTTGATGTCATCATCATTACTCGCGGTGGTGGTTCCTTTGAAGATTTGCTTCCCTTCAGCGATGAATCACTTATTCGTTTAGCAGCCAGTTGCACAACACCAATTGTCAGCGCCATCGGTCATGAGAAAGATGCACCACTTCTAGATCTCGTTGCCGATTACCGAGCATCAACTCCGACCGATGCAGCAAAGCGCGTGGTGCCAGATATTGCCCAAGAGATAAGTGAAATTCAGAAGATTCGCGACCGAATGTATCGACGATTGGTATCAACGATTGATTACGAACTCAATCAGATCGCACAGTTGCGCAATCGCCCAGTGATGAAAGATCCCAAGGTGATGGTTACCGTGCGCCGCGATGAGATCAAGGCCTGGCGCGATCGTTCGATGCGAAGCTTTGCCTCGATCCTTGAGATTGAGAAGAAAGAGCTCAAGGGCGTAAAGGCTCATCTGCGTTCGCTCTCGCCTCAATCGACGATGGATCGTGGCTATGCAGTTGTGCAGTTAGACAATGGCACCATCGTGCGCGATGCCGCAAAGGTGAAGGCAGGTACTTCTCTGCGCATTCGTGTGGCTAAGGGCGAGACCCGCGCCACAGTCAACGAGTAATCGACAGAGAGTAGATTGAGCACATGGCCACCAAGGATGCAAAGCCTTCTTACGAAGATGCACGTGACGAACTAGCGGAAATCGTTGAATCACTTGAAGATGGCAGCGCAACGCTAGAAGAATCTCTCAAACTTTGGGAACGTGGCGAAGAGTTAGCAAAGATCTGTCAGGAGTGGTTAGACGGGGCCAAGAAGAAGCTAGATGCGGCAAAGAAGCCAACCGAATAATGTCACCAGATTTCACATATTCAGATCTTCTGCCACTTGGTGCAGATAAAACCAAGTACCGCCTTGTATCGAAAGAAGGCGTCAGCGTTATCAAACTCGGCGATAGAGAATTTCTGCAGGTCGAACCCTCTGCTCTGACCTTACTTACTGAAACTGCTATCCACGATATTTCACATTACCTTCGCAGTGAACACCTCGAGCAATTGGCAAAGATTTTAAAAGATCCTGAAAGTTCGCCCAATGATCGCTTTGTGGCGCTGGATTTATTGAAGAATGCCAATATTGCCGCAGGTGGAGTTCTGCCGATGTGCCAAGACACAGGTACTGCGCTGATCATGGGCAAGAAAGGTCAGTACGTACTGACCTCTGCAAAAGATGAGGTTGCGCTTTCGCAAGGTGTCTATGACGCATATACCAACCTCAACCTCCGTTATTCGCAGATGGCCCCAATCACCACGTGGGAAGAGAATAACACCGGAAACAACCTGCCTGCGCAGATTGAAATTTATGCAGATAGCGATCATCAAGATGAGTACAACTTTATCTTTATCGCTAAAGGTGGCGGTAGCGCTAATAAATCATTCTTATATCAGGAGACAAAGGCTGTACTAAACCCAACTTCATTTATGAATTGGCTCGATGACAAATTGCGTTCCATTGGAACAGCTGCATGTCCTCCTTACCACCTTGCAATTGTCATTGGTGGAACAAGTGCCGAGCACACAGTCAAGACTGCAAAGCTTGCCAGCACTCACTATCTCGATAACTTACCTACATCTGGCGATGCTGCGACCGGCCACGGATTTCGCGATATTGCACTCGAGGAAGAAGTATTTAAGTTGACACAGAAACTTGGAATCGGTGCACAATTTGGGGGCAAGTACTTCTGCCACGATGTGCGCGTCGTTCGCTTGCCTCGCCATGGTGCATCTCTGCCCATCGCTATTGCGGTTTCGTGCTCTGCAGATCGTCAGGCAAAGGCGAAGATCACTAAGGATGGAATCTTCCTCGAAGAGCTTGAGACTGATCCTGCCCACTTCTTGCCTGAAACAACTGATGAGCACCTC
>CAIMXQ010000035.1 GCA_903845465.1 uncultured Actinomycetes bacterium | reverse complement strand
CAGACCTCGTGGGACATGCAAAGAAAGTTGGTATCCGTGTAGGTCCTGGTCGTGGTTCTGCAGCAGGTTCACTCGTTGCGTATTCACTCGGTATCACCGGACTCGATCCAATCGAACATGGACTTTTGTTTGAGCGATTCCTTAATCCAGAGCGCATCTCGATGCCAGATATCGACCTCGACTTCGATGAACGTCGTCGCTCAGAGATGATCCGATATGCAACTGAAAAGTATGGCGAAGATCGCGTCGCACAGATCATCACGTACGGAACAATTAAGTCAAAGCAATCAATTAAAGATGCAACACGTGTACTTGGTTATCCCTACGTGATTGGCGAAAAACTCACCAAGGCGCTCCCGCCATCTGTCATGGGCAAAGACATCACCTTGTCAGGAATCTTCGACTCTAAAGATTCACGTCATGGGGAAGCTGGTGAATTCCGCCAACTCTATGAAACTGATCCTGATTCCAAACGTGTTGTTGATTTAGCAAAGGGACTTGAAGGGCTCAAGCGTCAATGGGGAGTCCATGCAGCAGGCGTTATCTTGTCTCGCGAACCACTTCTCGATGTTATTCCAATTCATCGCCGCGAAGCAGATGGCGCAATCATCACCCAATTCGATATGGGTGCATGCGAATCTACGGGTCTGTTGAAGATGGATTTCTTGGGGCTAAGAAACCTCTCTGTACTAGATGATGCTCTGCTAAACATCAAGGCAAATAAGGGTATTGATGTTGTACTCGAAGATCTTCCACTCAGTGATCAAAAGACATTCGAGCTTCTTTCGCGCGGTGACACACTCGGTGTATTCCAACTCGACGGTGGACCAATGCGCGCACTACTACGCAGCATGGCTCCCGATTCATTTGCTGATATCTCTGCAGTTATTGCTCTATATCGCCCTGGCCCTATGGGCGAGAACGCACACAATAACTATGCAGATCGTAAGAATGGTCGCAAACCAGTCGAGCCAATTCACCCAGAACTTTTTCAACCCTTGCAGGAAATTCTTGGCGATACATATGGCCTGATCGTCTATCAAGAACAGGTAATGGCAATTGCGCAGAAAGTTGCAGGCTTTACTCTCGGTCGCGCAGATCTACTCCGTAAAGCGATGGGTAAGAAGAATAAAGAGATTCTGGATAAGGAGTACATCCCATTCGAAGCTGGCATGAAAGAGAATGGATTCTCGGTCGGTGCGATTTCGCGTCTCTGGGAAGTTCTTATCCCATTCTCTGACTATGCATTTAACCGCGCACATAGCGCTGGCTATGGTGTTGTCTCTTTCTGGACCGCCTATCTCAAGGCGAACTATCCAACCGAATATATGGCGGCCCTTCTAACAAGTGTTCGCGATGATAAGGATAAATCAGCGCTCTATCTCTCCGAGTGTCGCCGCATGGGAATCAAAGTATTGCCACCGGATGTCAATGAATCAGATGCTGAATACACACCGCGCGGGAAAGATATACGCTTCGGTCTTGCTGCAATTCGCAATGTAGGAGAAGGCGTTGTGGCATCCATTAAATCTTCTCGTGCAAGTAAAGGTGCATTTTCTTCCTTCGGTGATTTCCTCGCCAAAGTCGATGCAAATGTATGCAACAAGAAGACCATTGAATCTCTCATTAAAGCTGGCGCATTTGATTCGCTCAACCATCCTCGAAAGGGATTGATGGCAATTCACCTAGAGGCGATTGATTCAGTGATCGAAACTAAGCGTGCAGAGGCAATTGGCCAATTCGATCTTTTCGGCGGAGATTCAATCTCTCAAGTTGCAGGCCTCGATATCGAGATTCCTTCAACTGAATGGGATAAATCCACACTGCTCACCTTCGAGCGCGAGATGTTAGGTCTCTATGTTTCTGACCACCCACTCCTAGGTGTCGAACATGTCCTTCGTTCACATACAGATATGTCTATTAGCCAATTGCTCGATGATGGCCCACAAGATGCAATGGTCACTATTGGCGGATTGATTACCGGAATTCAGAGAAAAGTCTCGCGCCAGGGCGCTTCGTGGGCAGTCGTCAACGTTGAAGATCTCGAAGGTGCAATCGAAGTGCTCTTCTTCTCCAATACCTACAATCAGTATGCGCTTTCACTCACTGAAGACCGAGTCGTTGTTGTGCGTGGACGTTTCTCACGTACCGATGAACAAGTCCGATTCACTGCACTTGAAATGAAGATGCCAGATATCTCTGCTGCACCCACAGGGCCACTATTGATTTCACTTCCTGCAGCGCAGGTAACACCACCGATTGTTGAGCGCATGAAGGAAATTCTGCGATCACATCCGGGAAAGCGAGAAGTTCATCTTCAAGTCATCGATCAAGAGAAATCAACGACGATGAAGATTGATGCGCTGGTCACATCATCACCAAGTCTGAGCGCAGATCTCAAGGCAATCCTTGGCCCTGACTGCCTAGTACGCATTTAATCTCGCAGAAATCAGGTCTCGTCGCTTCACCTGCGCAAAGTAGAATTGCGGTGTGATTCGCACCGTTGACCTCCGTGGAAAGCCCCTTGATAAGGCTGGCTATCAGGCTGAACTTCCGCGTGCCAAACTCGACGTTGCACAAGCGATGGTTCTGATTGAGCCAATCTTGCATCGCGTACAGCACGGAGGCGAAGCAGATCTCATCGCACTTGCAGAAGAATTTGATGGGGTCACTCCACCATCTATCCGTGTTCCGCAATCGGCCCTCGAATCAGCACTTGCCGAACTGGATCCAGCTATTCGTACCGCACTTGAAATTTCTGCAGAAAGAATTCGCAAAGTCCATAGCGATCAAGTCAGAGGTGAAACTCGCACAACTGTTGTTGATGGTGGACTGGTTACGGAGAAATGGATTCCCGTAGATCGCGTTGGTCTCTATGTTCCAGGTGGACGAGCTGTCTATCCCAGCAGCGTAATGATGAACGTTATTCCAGCGCAGATTGCACAGGTGCAGAGCATCGCTGTTGCATCTCCACCGCAGAAAGATTTCGGTGGATTACCTCACCCAACAATTCTTGCCACATGTGCATTGCTTGGAATTACGGAGGTCTATGCAGTTGGGGGAGCGCAAGCGATTGCACTCTTTGGGTATGGAATGAAGGATGTCTGCCAGAAGTGCGATCTTGTTACAGGTCCAGGCAATATCTATGTAGCTGCAGCAAAACGCGCGCTGCGTGGAGTTATTGGAATTGATTCTGAGGCTGGGCCTACCGAGATTGCAATTCTTGCCGACGAAACAGCGATTGCCGCCGATGTTGCAGCTGACTTGATAAGTCAGGCAGAGCACGATGTGATTGCAGCAGGTGTTCTAGTAACGACTTCTACGAAGCTTGCAGAAGAAGTTGAAGCAGAGCTCGAAAAGCGAGTAGCTGCAACAAAGCACTCCGAGCGAATTCGCACAGCACTTACAGGTATTCAATCTGCAATTGTTCTCGTAGATTCCGTTGATCAAGGTCTTGATGTTGTTAATGCCTATGCTGCCGAGCACCTTGAGATTCAGACTCGGAATGCGGCAAAAGATTCAGAGAAGATTAGAAATGCTGGCGCTGTCTTTATCGGTCGTTTCTCACCTGTGTCGCTTGGAGATTACTCGGCTGGTTCAAATCACGTTCTTCCAACGGGTGGATGTGCTTGTCACAGCAGCGGACTCTCTGTTCAAACATTCTTGCGCGGTCTGCACTTTATTGAGTATGACAAGAGAGCATTCACAGAGATTCTCAACACCGTCGTCACTTTAGCTAACGCGGAAGATCTTCCTGCCCATGGTGAGGCTATGACTGCGCGATTGGAAAATCAATGAACCAATGGCCATCGTGGCTACCGCTACGACAAGATCTACAGGAGCTTTCACCATATGGTGCACCGCAACTTCCTGCTGAAGCGGTGATGAATACAAATGAGAACCCATATGCACCATCAAAAGCACTTGCAAAAGCTATTGCGGCGCGGATATCTGATGTTGCTCTCACACTGAATCGCTATCCAGATCGTGATGCAGTTGTACTTCGAACCAAGCTCTCTCAATTCATTAACGACCAAGCAGCTACGACGATTGATGTAAACAATATTTGGGCTGCAAACGGCAGTAATGAAATTATCCAATCGCTCTTCATGGCATTTGGTGCAGGTACTGGGCTGGGCTTTACCCCTTCCTACTCAATGCATCCGCTCATCGCCAAGGTAACGCAAGTTCCTTGGGTTAACGGCAGCCGACGTGAAGATTTCTCCCTCGATGTAGATTCTGCAATCGCACAGATTCAACGCGTGAAGCCGACTCTTACCTTTATCACAACGCCAAATAATCCAACGGGATCTGTAATTACAATCGGTGAAATTGAGAAGATTGCAAAGTCAACGCCTGGATTACTCGTTGTTGATGAAGCATATGCAGAGTTCTCAGATGAAAAATCCGCGGTTACTTTGATTGCTAAGTACCCACATGTTGTCGTCAT
>CAIMXQ010000034.1 GCA_903845465.1 uncultured Actinomycetes bacterium | reverse complement strand
GATGCTGATTCCACAGCGATTGCAGCCATCGCACCAACGCTGACAAGGAGAACATCGGCACTTTCACCACGATAGAGAACATCGATTCCATCGCGTCGCTCGAAAGCTGGAATATCGCTGTGGACTGCACCCTTAGGAAATCTGACCATGGAAGGTGCATCAGAAATTTCTACTGCTTCGCGCAATGTCTCGCGAAGACGCGCACCATCACGAGGTGCTGCCACATGCATTGTCGGAACTATTCCTGTGAGCGCTAGATCCCATACGCCATTGTGTGAAGGTCCGTCATCGCCAGTGACTCCTGCGCGATCGAGCACAAATGTGACTCCCGCCTTATGAAGGGCAACATCCATCAGCATTTGATCAAATGCGCGGTTCAGGAATGTCGAATACACGGCAACGACTGGATGCATTCCTGCAAATGCCAGACCTGCTGCACTTGTGACAGCATGTTGTTCTGCAATTCCAACATCGATTGTGCGATCTGGAAAGGCTGCTTCAAATTTATCTAGGCCCGTTGGCCCAAGCATTGCAGCGGTAATAGCGACAATATCTGTGCGTTCGTGGCCAATTGCAACGAGCTCTTCAGAGAAGACGCTGGTCCATGTTGTTACTGATTTACCTAGCGGCATTCCCGTTTCAGGATCGACGATACCAACTGCATGGAACTTCTCAGCTTCATCTGCAATTGCAGGTTTATGGCCCTTACCCTTTTCGGTAATTACATGGAGCAATACTGGCTCGCCGAATTCCTTTGCCTGAAGTAGAGCGCGCTCCATAGCCGCAACATCATGGCCATCAATGGGGCCGGCATATTTAAGGCCGAGATCTTCAAACATTCCTTGTGGAGCGACAATATCTTTGATGCCCTTCTTCATTCCGTGAAGAGTCTCATAGATTGGGTTGCCAACAACCGGAGTCTTTGTCAGGACTTCCTTGCCCCAATCTAGGAAGCGTTCGTATCCTCGTGTGACGCGCAGCGTTGCCAGATATGTTGCAACCCCACCGATTGTTGGCGAATAAGAACGCTCGTTATCGTTGACGACGATTATCAGATTGCGATCTTTTGCTGCAGCAATATTGTTAAGCGCCTCCCACGACATTCCGCCGGTGAGCGCACCATCTCCGACAACTACGACGACGCTGCGATCGCCTTGCCCAGTAAGTGAGAAGCCGCGGGAGATTCCATCGCCCCATGAAAGAGCAGTCGAAGCATGAGAGTTTTCAATAACATCGTGAACGCTCTCGCTGCGGTTGGGATATCCAGCTATTCCGCCACGTTGACGTAACTTATCGAATTGATCCGCACGACCCGTAAGAATCTTGTGCACATATGATTGATGGCCAGTATCAAAGAGAATGACATCCTTTGGTGAATCAAAGGTCCGATGAATTGCAATGGTGAGCTCGACGACTCCGAGATTGGGACCAAGGTGTCCACCAGTCTTAGAGACTTGAGTGATCAAGAATTGGCGAATCTCTTCAGCCAAGGTATTGATTTGCTCAGGAGAGAGCCCCTTGAGGTCTTGAGGACCTTTGATCGATTCGAGCATGGGTGCAGTCTAGATTAGCCGCGGAGCTGGCGCAGTACATACTGCATGATTCCGCCGTGACGGTAGTAATCGGCTTCACCTGGTGTATCAATGCGAACCTTCGCTGCAAAGGTCTTATCCCCCGCAGTGACGGTGACTTGCTTAGGGATGCCACCGTTATTGAGGGCTGTCACTCCTGTAATCGCGAAAATTTCATCACCCTTAAGGCCCAATGATTGTGCATTTTCTCCATTAGTAAATTGAAGTGGGAGTACTCCCATGCCGATCAAGTTTGAACGATGAATACGTTCGAAACTTTCAGCAATCACTGCTCGTACGCCAAGTAGAGCAGTTCCCTTTGCTGCCCAGTCACGAGATGATCCTGAACCATACTCTTTACCGGCAAGAATAATTAGTCCGACGCCTGCAGCTTGATAAGCAACTGATGCATCATAAATTGTTGTTTGATCTCCATTGCTCAGGAAGTTTCGAGTGAAGCTGCCCTCAACACCATCAAGAAGTAAGTTCTTGAGACGAATGTTTGCAAAAGTTCCGCGAATCATTACCTCGTGGTTTCCGCGACGTGAACCGTATGAATTGAAATCTTTTCGATCAACACCGTTGGCTTCGAGGTACTTACCTGCCGGTGAATCAGCCTTGATATTTCCTGCCGGTGAAATGTGGTCTGTTGTTACAGAATCACCGAGAATTGCAAGCACTCGTGCCTCAGAGATATCTGTGACAGGCTTTGGCTCAGCAGGCATTCCATCGAAATATGGAGGTTTGCGAACATATGTGGAGTTTGGATCCCAATCAAATGTATTTCCTGTTGGGGTATCTAGTGACTTCCAGCGATGATCACCGTCAAAGACAGTTGCATAATCTTTCTTAAACATCTCTGATGAGATAGAAGAGTCGATTACTGATTGAATCTCTTGAGCAGATGGCCAGATATCTTTCAGAAGGACTGGGTTGCCAGCTTTATCGTTACCGAGTGAATCGTTTTCGAAGTCGTGATCCATGGTGCCGGCCAGCGCATATGCAACAACAAGCGGAGGCGATGCCAGGTAATTCATCTTTACATCTGGGCTAATGCGTCCTTCAAAGTTACGGTTTCCAGAAAGTACGGCAGTCACTGCGAGGTCGTGCTCATTAACTGCTTTGCTAATCTCGATAGGCAGAGGCCCTGAATTTCCGATACAGGTTACGCATCCGTACCCAACGAGGTTAAAGCCAAGTGCTTCCATGTATTTTGTAAGGTCTGCGCGATCGTAATAATCGGTAACAACCTTTGATCCGGGTGCAAGAGTTGTCTTAACCCATGGCTTAGAAGTCAGACCTTTCTCTACCGCTTTCTTAGCAAGAAGGGCAGCACCGATCATCACTGAAGGATTTGATGTATTTGTACATGAAGTAATCGATGCGATGACGACATCACCATTTTTGATTGTGGTCGCCTTTGCACCAACGCTTACTGGATAAGCCTCTTTCCCTGTCTTTTCAGAGATATAGGTAGGAAGTATCTTTTCGAAAGATGATTTAGATGCAGTGAGTGAGATGCGATCTTGCGGACGCTTTGGTCCTGCAATCGATGAGACAACAGTCGAAAGATCGAGCTCGATGTGTTCTGAAAAACGTGGCGATGCTGCAGGGTCATGCCACATTCCTTGAGCCTTTGCATACTGCTCAACGAGTGCAACTTGATCGTCACTGCGACCTGTCAGGCGAAGATAGCGAAGAGTTTCTTCATCGATAGGGAAGATCGCACATGTCGAACCATATTCAGGAGACATATTGCCGATTGTTGTTCGATTAGCCATGGGAACAGAGACAACACCAGGACCATAGAACTCAACAAACTTTCCAACGACTCCGTGCTTACGAAGAATTTCGGTAATTGTGAGAGCCATATCGGTAGCTGTTGTTCCGACTGGTAGCTCGCCTGAAAGTTTGAAACCCACTACGCGCGGAATGAGCATCGATACTGGCTGCCCAAGGAGTGCGGCCTCTGCCTCGATACCGCCTACGCCCCAACCAAGAACGCCGAGACCGTTGACCATAGTCGTGTGTGAATCTGTTCCCACAACTGTGTCTGGATATGCGCGAAGTACGCCGTTGACGCTGCGTGTCATGACGACGCGTGCCAAATATTCGATATTTACTTGGTGCACAATTCCGGTTCCAGGTGGAACAACTTTAAATTCATCGAATGCGCCTTGCCCCCAACGCAAGAAACGGTAACGCTCACGATTGCGCTCATACTCAATATCAGTGTTCTGTTCGAACGAAGTTGCCGTACCAAAGAAATCAGCAATAACTGAGTGATCAATAACTAGTTCTGCAGGTGCAAGTGGGTTGACCTTTGATGGGTCTCCCCCGAGATCAACGATTGCTTCGCGCATCGTTGCAAGATCGACGATGCATGGGACCCCTGTGAAGTCCTGCATCACAACACGTGCAGGTGTAAATTGAATTTCAGTTTCGGGCTCAACCGATGGATCCCATTGAGCAAGGGCCTTGATGTGATCGGCGGTGATGTTGGCGCCATCTTCTGTGCGCAAAAGATTTTCAAGAAGTACTTTAAGTGAGAAGGGAAGGTTTGTTGCTCCCTCAACCTTGGAGATATCAAAGATTTCATAATCTTTGCCGGCAACTGTGAGGTTCTTCTTACTGCCAAGTGAGTTCTTGCTCATCGCTTTACTTCTTTCAAGGGAGATATCTTGACGTCAAGATACCTTATCTGGCACAAATTTCGCAACAGATTCGATGTGGTGAGTCATGGGAAAGAGATCAAATGCGCGCATGGATTCGAGTTGATAGCCAGCATCACGTAAATATCCCGTATCTCTCGCGAGAGCTGCAGGATCACAGGCGACATAGACAATTGTGCGTGGTTTGAGCTGCACACATTGTCCGATGACATCTTTCCCTGCTCCTTCGCGGGGTGGGTCGAGAACAATGACATCCGCTGATGAGAAACGAGAAATCAACCGAGCGACATCACCAGTGTAGATATGTACATTCTCTCTTCCTGCAAAGTTACGTGCTGCATCTGCAGTGGCGCTCTTGCTGCCTTCGACAATATCGACGCTTCCTTCTGTGCCAATAGCAGTAAGGAAACTTGCTGCAAAGAGTCCGACTCCCCCATATAGGTCAAGCACATGATCGCCTTCGCGCAGCTGGGCATAAAGCAAAACAGCATCGGTTAAAACACGTGGAGCATCCTTGTGGCTCTGCCAAAAAGATTTCTGACTTACTTCAAATGAATTTTCCCCCACTGTGTAATGAGCTACATCTGGTCCATCGCTGATGCGAATCGGTGATTCGTCACCTGAAAGTGCAGTGGCAATCGTGCGTTCTCCTGTATTCGAAATGGTGATTTCGATACGTTGATCACCTTTAGCTCCGCGCTGGGCAAGTTCAGAGAACTTCATCTCGGGCACGAGGATGCGACAATCATCGACAGGAATAATCTTGTGGCTACGCGCCTGATAAAAACCAAGCGCGCCGGCCTTCGTTGTTACCGCCGCACATCGAGTGCGCCAGCCGAGCGGCCCGTTGACTTCTTCAACTACGACTTCTACATCCATCTTTGCGATGCGAGCGAACTGTTCAGTAATGACATTGCTCTTAAGAGCACGTTGGCGGGGAAGTGAAATATGTTGAAAATCGCAACCACCACAGCCGCTGCGATGTGCAAATCTGCATGGGGCGCTGACTCTGTCAGATGATGGAGAGATAACGTCGATGACATCTGCGCGGTTAAAAGAGGAGCCCGTGCCCGTAATCTCGATATCGCACTCTTCACCTGGAATGCCGTGGCGAACAAAGATGACGGCGCCTTCATATCGAGCGATGAAATGGCCTCCGTGGGCAACCTTTTCAATTGTCACCCGTATCTTTTGCCCGACTGTGAGGGATGTTCGCTTTGTAGATGACATAACGGCTAGCCTAGTAGAGAACTGGCTATGCAAGATATTTTCGTCAGAGAGTAGTAAGTTAGGGCTGTGCATGTAGTGATCATGGGTTGCGGTCGAGTCGGTTCTTCACTTGCTATTGAACTTGAAGCAGCTGGCCATTCAGTTGCAGTAATCGACCAATCAAAGGAAGCATTTAGACGCCTTGGCGCCGATTTTAAAGGTCGCACGGTTACAGGTGTTGGTTTTGATCGCGACACTCTCCTTGAAGCAGGTATCGAAGGTGCCGAAGCATTTGCTGCAGTTAGCAATGGTGATAACTCAAATATTCTCGCCGCCCGTGTTGCGCGTGAAAGTTTTGGCGTAACAAATGTTGTCGCTCGAATTTATGATCCAGGTCGCGCTGAAATTTATCAGCGCCTTGGTATTCCAACTGTCGCAACGGTTATTTGGGCGACAGATCAAATACTTCGTCGAATCGCACCAGGTGGTGCTCGATCTGAATGGCGCGATGCAACTGGAACTGTGCAGCTCGTTGAAGTACATCCACATCTTGATTGGTATGGCCGACCTATCTCTGAACTCGAAGGAGCCAGCCAATCGCGCGTTGCATTCCTCACTCGCTTAGGTGAGGCCCTTATCCCTGAAGCACATACAGTTCTTCAGGATGGCGACCTTGTACATATGACTATTCGTGACGAGATGCTCGCGACCGCTGAAGCAGTTCTAGCGCAGGGGCCGGTGAATAGGTAATGAGAATTGCAATTGCAGGAGCAGGAAATGTTGGTCGTGCAATCGCGCGCGAACTTCTCGATAATGGCCATCAGGTTCTGCTCATTGACCGCGATCCTAAGGCTCTCAAAATTGATTCAGTTCCAGATGCCGAATGGTTGATGGCCGATGCATGTGAAATCGCAGCACTCGATAATGCTCAACTCAATAAATGTCAGGTACTCGTCGCAGCTACAGGAGATGACAAGGTCAACCTCGTGACCGCACTTCTTGCGAAGACTGAGTACGGAGTACCTCGCGTGGTCGCGCGCATTAATCATCCAAAGAATGAATGGCTCTTTGATCAATCATGGGGCGTTGATGTCGCTGTATCAACACCACGAATTATTGCCGCCCTCGTTGAAGAAGCAGTCAGCGTCGGCGACGTTGTAAGGCTCTTCTCATTCCGTAAAGGTCAGGCAAATCTTGTCGAACTCACTCTTCCTGATTCTTCAACATGTATTGGCAAGACTGTCGGTGAGGTAGAACTTCCCGAGGATGCATCTCTTGCTGCAATAGTCCGAGATGGTCGAGTTATTGCCCCATCATCAAGTGATGTATTTATTGCAGGCGATGAACTTCTCTTTGTTGCATCGACTACTGCAGAAGATCTAATTAAGGGTTGCTTTATTGCTCAGTAGGTAGCTTCGGTGCGTTTTTTAGCACGAGCCATGAACCATATGCAGTTGCTATAAAGAGTGGATAGCCCATAGCTAAATTAACTGTGCCCAGTAAGTTGAGATTCCCGCTTCGATAAATCGGATATTGCACAGCGATGCGGGTGAAGAACATAACGACCCAGAGCCAGCTCGCTCTCATATATGCGCGCTTGCGTTCAGGATGGTTACGCCACTTCAAGTTTTCTCCGAGAATTGGCCCAAGCATCAGCCCGAGTACTGGCCATCCCACAAGATTAGCAATCAGGTAGACACTTCCATAACCTAAATTAGTAAGGAGTTTCGGAATATAAATGTCACTTGGATTGCCAGTTCTATTAGCAAACCATGCACAGATGAGAACTCCAATTAATCCAGAGAGCGCATGCTGCAAGGTGTCGCGTCTGATGAGGCGGATGAGAGTTAATAGTCCAGAGATAGCTACCGACGCCAAGAGCGCTGCATGCAGGTGATGTGTCAGGTTAAAGGAAATCAGAAAGATGATCGATGGAATTCCTGAATCAATCAGACCTTTAGTACCACCAAATGCATTCAGAACTTTCTCGCGGTCATCGTGTGCTGTCATTGACGACCTGTCGAACCAAAGCCACCGGTGCCGCGACCTGAACCTGGCAATTCTTGTACTTCAATAAAGTCTGCGCGTTCGACTTTCTGAAAGACTAGTTGAGCAATGCGATCTCCGCGTTTAAAGGTGATGCTCTCTTTTGGATCGTGATTAATCATGATGCATTGCAATTCACCGCGAAAACCAGCATCAACGGTGCCAGGGGCATTGACCATAGTGACCCCATGCTTAATAGCTAATCCAGAACGAGGATGGACAAGCGCTACATAGCCATCGGGCAGCGCAATGGAGATACCAGTAGGAACGAGTGCGCGCTCTCCAGGTGCAAGAGTTATGTCAATGCGAGAGACGATATCGGCTCCGGCATCTCCCCCTTTGGAATATTGCGGTAGCGGTAACTCTGGGTCAAGACGGGTAATTAATACTTGAAGATTGCTCATGGGTTGATATCAAACTCTGGATCAACAAATCGAAGTACATCAGGATTCTTGCGCAGTTCTTCCAGATAATCCGCTGGAGCATTTTCGAGAAAGTGCTTCATCGGAACGATGACAAAGAGCGAAGCAGCGCGTACTGCAATGTCACCGTCTGGTCCACCAAGTCGACCTTCAGCCTCTGAGTACACCTTGCGATTTACCTGCCCTGTAATGCGGGCTGTGATGTAAAGCTTTGTTCCAATCGGAACAGGTTTGAGAAAATCTGTCTCAAGTCGCGCGGTTACAGCAGGTGCACGCAAGAGCCACATAAGTTTTCCGAGGGCTTCATCAAATGCGAGTGAGAGTAAACCGCCATGCGCAAGGCCAGGTGCTCCTTGGTGATCTTGCGTGACGGTAAATTCAGCGGTGATGTCAGCACCTTGACCGACGTGAGCAACAAGGTGCAAACCTGTGGGATGTAGCTCTCCGCAACCAAAGCAATGTTTAAAGTGCGAAGGAATCTGAGTGCCAGTTGCAGGAGATTGCGGGTGGCGATCAGGAATCAAGGCACCTTCCGGCGGCGTGGTGCTTGCAACGCGACTCATGAGGAAAGGTTACTTGATGAAATGCAAGATAGCCTAGACCTCGTGCGCCAACCAGATGTGATTTGGAAAGAAGTGATACGTCCCCCACTGTGGCTCTTGGCCTTTATCTATTTTATGTTTCTCTCACTAGTACTGGCTGTGTGGGCCGCACTTGATAACCGAACCACAATGATTACCTGGGCAATCTTGACTTTGCTTCTCTTTTTCATCGCTGTAAAGATGAGAAGTGAAATAGTTATAGATAGCCAAGAGTTACATATCGGAAGAGCACATATTGAACTTAAGTATCTTGATACGGTCGAACTTCTGACGCCTGCTCAGATCCGCCTATTAAGAACTCGAGATGCAGACCCTGCAGCTTATTTAGCTATTACTTTCTGGATTTCAACCGGTGTGAAGATCACGCTGAAAGATTCGCGTGACTCCACGCCGTACTGGTTGGTCAGTTCAAGATACGCTGAAGAGCTTACGAGCACTCTTTACAAATTGCTTTAGCACCTTCGCCTTTAGCAAGCTGGGTTATGTGGTGAATTAAGAAACATCGTGAACATGTGAATTCGTCGACCTGAACTGGAACGACTCGTACCGCGAGTTGTTCGCCAGATAAATCTGCTCCTGGAAGTTCAAGATTTTCCGCAGCTTCTGCTTCATCAACATCAATCTGACCTGATTGGGCATCAACACGTTGGGCTTTGAGTTCTTCTAACGATTCCTCGTGAAGCTCCTCGTCGGTCTTTCTTGGTGTGTCGTAATCTGTTGCCACTTCTCTCACCTCGCTTCCAAATAACTCGTATCAGCGGGTGAACTTACCCGTCATGCGCGAATAGTTGCGCATTCCTTGCTGTATAGACCATACAACCCTCGGCGTGTCGGGTTTATTCCTGCTTTGATGTAGCGATTTCAATCGCTTTTGCCAGCCCACCATCAACATAGGCATGAATTGCTGTGCCCTCAGCGAGATGTTCCTCACTCAAAATTTCACCATGCTCGTGGATGGCGCTGACGAGATCGCCTCGGCTATAAGGAATCACAGTTGTGATTTCAACGCTGGGATGAGGCAGTGATTTTTCAATCGCATGGATGAGTCCTTCAATTCCAAATCCTGAACGCACAGAGAATGCATAACTATTTGGTTCCTTACGCAGAATCTCCATCACTACATCGGGGCTTGCGATATCAACCTTGTTGATTGCGATGATTTCAGGGATATCTCCCCCACCAATTTCATTAATTACTTCTCGGACCGCACGTATTTGTTCAAAGGGATCAGAGTGTGAGCCGTCTACAACGTGAACGATGAGATCTGCACCAGATACTTCTTCAAGCGTTGATTTAAATGCGTCAACGAGTTGATGGGGCAAATGACGTACGAATCCAACGGTATCTGACAATGTATAGACACGACCTTCGGCAGTTTCGCATTTACGCACTGTTGGATCCAGAGTTGCAAAAAGTGCATTTTCAACAAGCACACCGGCGCCAGTCAGATGATTGAGAAGTGATGACTTTCCAGCGTTTGTATAGCCTGCAATTGCAACAGATGGAATATTAAATCGCTTACGTTCTTGTCGTTTAGTATCGCGAGATACCTTCATTTCGGCTATCTCGCGGCGTAGCTTCGCCATCTTGTCACGGATGCGACGTCTATCTGTCTCAATCTTTGTCTCACCCGGACCACGTCCACCGATTCCTGCTCCACCTGCTGCACGACCACCTACTTGTCGTGAGAGCGAATCTCCCCACCCGCGAAGGCGTGGCAGAAGATATGCAATCTGTGCCAGCTCAACCTGAGCCTTTCCTTCCTTACTCTTTGCATGTTGCGCAAAGATATCGAGAATGAGGGCTACTCGATCAACAACTTTTACCTTCAACTTATCTTCCAAAGTTCGAAGCTGCGCGGGAGAAAGTTCACCATCGCAGACGACTGTATCTGCACCCGTTGCTACAACAATCTGGCGAAGTTCAACGAGCTTTCCTGAACCTATATATGTTGCGGGATCTGGTTTATCTCGACGTTGAATCAGAGCATCAAGTACTTCAGATCCAGCTGTCTCTGCAAGTGCTTTCAGTTCTGCCATCGAGTTATCTGCCATTTCAGAAGTTCCTTCGGTCCACACACCTACAAGAACAACGCGTTCAAGTTGAAGCTGACGATACTCAGCCTCAGAGATATCTTGAAGTTCGGTTGAGAAACCTTTGATTCGTCGTAAAGCATTTCGATCAGATAGCTCTTGCTGATCATTTTCCTGAAAATCACTTTCGTCATAATCAAAATCTGCAGCTACCCTCGCACTTTCGCGAAGTAGTTCGTCAAATAATTTATCGTAACCGTCGTCTGGTGTAGTCATTACGCCAGATATTCGGAGATGTCGTGATCTTCAAGAATTACTGCAGGACCTGTTAGCGTGGCATTGGAATGTCCATCAATATCAACAATCAAGCGTCCGCCCGGTGGGTAGATCGTCCATCGAGATGGAAGTTTCCCATCTGTCTTGAGAGTTGCAGCAAGTGCTACGGCGCATGTGCCAGTTCCACATGAACGTGTTTCTCCACTTCCACGTTCGTGAACGCGCATCTTTGCTTCGAAGTTCGGCAAGATCTCAACAAATTCAACATTAACGCCTTCTGGATACATCGCTGCAGGTGAGACCGACGGAGCACTTTCAAGAGATCCGACATCATCGATGGACTCGACAAATACCACTGCATGAGGATTGCCCACATTGATGTTGTAACCGCTCCAGGTGTGGCCATTATTACTTGCTTCAATCTCTTCCATCTCATCGGTGACGTGACCCATATTGACTGAGATATCTCCATCGAGTGGAACGCGCAGGTGTTTGATTCCAGCTCTAGTGTCGATAGCGAATATGCCTTCAGGCTGAAATTCGCGTGTAACGAGGTACTTTGCCATGACGCGGATTCCATTGCCGCACATTTCTGCCAGTGACCCATCTGCATTGCGATAATCCATAAACCACTTACCGTTGTTTTTCCCAATACGAATAAGTCCATCGGCACCGATTCCAGTTTTGCGATTGCAGATGGCGGCGATTTGGGAATCGGTAATTGTGAAGGAGTTTTCTGGGTCGTAGATCAGAATAAAGTCATTTTCGGTTCCGTGGCCATATGTGGCAATTGGAGAAGGATTCATCAGGCTATGAGTTTATCTTCTGCAGGATTGTTTCGAGGCGTGGTTGGCGTTGAGCAACCCATTGAATGCGCACATCACGCGAGAACCAGGTCTCTTGTCTGCGAGCATATTGGCGACTTGCACGTTTTGTATCTTCTTTTGCCTCATCCTCAGAGATTGCACCATTGCGCATAGAGATTATCTGCGCATATCCGAGCGCTCGTTGAGCAGTTGATCCCTCTTTGATTCCTTGTGTGATCAGTTGATCTACTTCTGCAACAAATCCGCGCTCCCACATGCGATCGACACGAAGATCGATTCGTTCACGTAAATGATCGCGATCCATAACGAGTCCAAATTGCAGTGCATCGGGATATCTCGAACTACCTTCTCGCGGCAGGTTTGCTGTGAAAGGCTGGCCGGTTATCTCAATTACTTCAAGTGCGCGAATGATTCGGCGTGTATTCGCCTGGTCGATCGCTAGCGCTGCAGCAGGATCTAACTCTTTCAATCGTTCAAAGAGAGATGCAGATCCAAATTCAAGGGATTGCGCTTCAAGCTTGGCACGCACCTCTGGATCGGTATCGGGAAAATTAAGATCATCCAATATCGCTTTGATATAGAGACCGGTGCCGCCGACAATGACTGCATCTCTGCCCCGGTTATGAATCTCTGTAATCGCAGTGCGAGCTTGATCTTGATACCAAGCCACCGTTGAATCTTCGTTGACATCGAGAACATCGAGAAGGTGATGTGGGATCCCTTGGCGTTCTTCCTCGTTGAGTTTCGCAGTTCCGATATCCATTCCACGATAGAGCTGCATCGAATCCGCGTTGATAATCTCAGCACCTATAGCTTGCGCGACCTCAATGGCGATATCACTTTTACCTGTCGCAGTTGCGCCACAGATGACGATCACTCGACTCATGCACGAACCTTTGGCATTCCTAAGATTGTTGCTGCAGGAGCAGCGGGCGCAGTGCGTGCGGCATGCGCATCTCCCCCACGAGTACGGATGACACTTACGGAATCACCGATCAAGTAGTGCGCCGAACTTTCAGAGATCTTTACATCAACGAAATCTCCAGGTCTTGCATCTGTCTCACTGCTGAAGTGCACCAGGCGGAAATCTTCTGAGCGTCCTGTCATACGTGATTGTGCTTCATCGCGACGCCCTTCGATCTCAGAGACCATAACGCGATGGGTTTTACCAATAGCTTCTTGATTGACGGATAGTGAAATTTTCTGTTGATGTTCGTGAAGGCGGGTGTATCGCTCGCCCACAACATCTTCAGGGACTTGGTTCTCCATCGCACCCGCTGGGGTGCCAGGTCGGATCGAATACTTATAAGTGTAGGCAGCAGCAAATCGTGACTGTGTTGCAATATCGAGAGTACCTTGGAAATCTTCTTCCGTTTCGCCTGGGAATCCCACGATGATATCTGTCGTAATCATCGCGTGCGGCATTGCCCCGCGAACTCTTTCGAGGATTCCTAAATACTTATCGGTTCGGTATGAGCGGCGCATACTCTGCAAAATTGCATCAGAACCAGATTGCAACGGCATGTGAAGGTGTGGCATTACATTCTTCGTCTGCGCCATTGCTTCTATGACATCGTCGGTGAAATCACGGGGATGTGGGGACATAAAGCGAACACGTTCAAGTCCTTCAATCTTTCCTGCTTCTCGCAGCAACTTTGCAAATGCTCCACGATCTCCGAATTCGACACCATATGCGTTCACATTCTGGCCCAGCAACGTTATTTCAATGACTCCTTGCTCAACGAGTGCGCGCATCTCCTTGAGCACATCAGATGCAGGGCGGTCTTTCTCGACACCACGCAGCGTAGGAACTATGCAGAATGTGCAGGTGTTATTACACCCAACTGAGACTGAGACCCACGACGTAAAGGCTGAGAATCTACGAGCGGGAAGTGTTGAAGGGAAGTGTTCGAGTGATTCGAGGATTTCGATTTGAGACTCTTCCTCGATGCGTGCCCGCTCTAGCAGAACCGGAAGTGAACCAACATTATGCGTACCAAAGACCACATCGACATAAGGAGCCTTCTTAAGAATGAGTGATTGATCCTTTTGGGCAAGGCATCCACCCACTGCAATCTGCATTGCAGGGTTAGCCTTCTTAATGGGAGCTAAGAAACTCAAATTTCCATAGAGTTTATTATCAGCATTTTCCCGCACTGCACATGTATTAAAGACGACGATATCTGCTTGGGCACCTTCGAGAACTGGAATGTATCCAGCTTCATCCAAAAGGCCAGCGATACGTTCAGAATCGTGCACATTCATCTGACAGCCGTAGGTCTCAACGAGATATGTGCGCGTCATGGCACCTATCTTATTTGAGGTCTAGTTTGTGATGCGAATTGGTGCGATGCCTCGAGCTATCTGACGCTCGAAGTGAACTTCACGCTTATCGTTAAATGTTGCTGCAACCTTATATGTCTGGTCCATGAAGGTTTTGAGTTCATCGCGTGCCTTGAGGCCATCACCAGAGAGATCATTTCGTTCGAAAACGTTCCACGCACGAAGTACCGGCGCCACAACATCGTCAAGGTGCTGCTGTAAATCGTAGATTCCAGCCAAGGCAATCTGTACAGCTTTGCGACCAAAGCCAGGCATATTGGCGCCAGGCATATCAAAGTTTGTGACCACATCAGTGATTGCGCGCATTGCAGCATTAGGTTCCATATCGAGGGCTGCTGAAAGAGTATTGCGATAGAAGAGCATGTGAAGATTCTCATCGAGTGCAATCCGCTGCATCATTCCCTCTGCGATCGGATCCTCTGAAATCTTTCCGGTATTTCTGTGAGAGATACGCGTTGCAAGCTCTTGGAATGAAACGTAAGCGATTGTATGCAACATATCGTTCTCATAAGGAGTCTGGTAACCGAGTGACATATGAGCCATACGCAGATCTTCGAGTTCGTATGGATTTACGCCACGAGTTGCCATCAGGTAATCGCGAATAACAATTGCGTGGCGAGCTTCTTCGGCTGTCCATCGTTCGATCCAATTTCCCCACGCACCATCGCGCCCCATAGAGATTGCAATCTCAGTGTGATAGCTAGGCAAGTTATCTTCGGTAAGTAGATTGAGAACAAGCGAATCTTGCGCAACAGAAGTCAGGCGTGAATCTTTCGCCTCCCATGCATCGCCGTTAAGTGGACCGGCATAGTCGCGACCTTCAGACCATGGGACATACTCGTGTGGATACCAGTTCTTCTGAACTGCAAGGTGGCGTTCGAATTCGACAGCTACAACGGGTTCGAGATCACGGATCAGACGAGCCTGAATACGTGCTGACTCTTCGCTCATGGGCGCAACAGTACGGTAGAGAGTGAGTTACTTACGAGTTAGAGATTATCTTTTGCACGCTTTTCTGCCTGTTGAGTGCGCCACTTCGCTATTTCTTGGTGGTTACCACTCAAAAGAATCTCGGGAACTGGGATGCCGCGCCACTCTTGGGGCTTTGTGAAATTGGGATATTCGAGGTAGCCATCGCTGTTATGTGACTCTTCGGTAAGAGATTCCGGGTTACCTAGAACTCCAGGTATGAGTCGCGTGATTGCCTCGATTATGACCATTGACGCAACTTCTCCCCCACCAAGTACGTAATCTCCAATAGAAACTTCATGGACTCGAATATTGCGAGTCTGGAATTCGGGTTGTGAGTAATACTGGCGAACGCGATCGTCGATACCTTCGTAGCGACCACATGCAAAAATCAAATGCTGCGATGTCGAAAATTGCGCAGCCATATTCTGGTTAAAACGTTTGCCAGCTGGAGTAAGAATGATGAGGTCTGCGCCATCTGACATAACCGCATCAATGCTCTTTGCCCACACCTCGGGAAGCATCACCATTCCAGCTCCCCCACCGTAAGGAGTGTCATCGACAGTATTGTGATTATCGTTTGTCTGGGCTCGTAGATCATGAACTGCAATATCTACTAAGCCAGCGCTCTGCGCCTTACCTAAAAGCGAGAGTTGAAGTGGAGATAAGTACTCAGGGAAGATTGAAATGACATCGATTTTCATCAGATAACCCCATCAATCTCTGGAGGAATCACGGTCATACGCTTTGCTTTGATATCAACAACGGGGACAAGTTGGCGGACAAAGGGAATTAGAACTTCACCCGATACCGTCTTAATTGAAAGTACATCTTGGCCTGGCAGGTTGAGTACATCAGTGACTTCGCCAAATTCGTCGCCATCGACGAGAAATGCTTTACAGCCAACCAATTGCAAGACGTGATAATCATCTTCATCTACACCTGGTGCATCGATATCTACATCTGTATAAAGAAGTTCATTTCGAAGGACTTCAATCGCATTGCGATCTTCAATTCCTTCAAAGCCAAGCAGCAAGATGCCATTGTGTACACGTGCAGAAACCACGGTTAATTCACCGTGGTTTTCTGTCTCTAAGACTGCGCCGATAGCGAAGCGATCTGCTGCTTCATCTGTACGGACTTCGATAGTTGCTTCACCAAGAATCCCGTGAGCTTTACCGATGCGGCCCACGTTTAATTTCATGGGTGCTAAAGAGTTAACGAACCTCGTCGGTATCGATGAGATCGACACGTACTGAGCGACCAGCAAGTGCGCTTACAACTGTGCGAAGCGCCTTTGCTGTACGTCCATTACGACCGATTACCTTGCCGATATCGTCAGGATTAACACGAACTTCGAGCGTAGTGCCACGACGGTGTGTCTTCTCTTTGACATTGACATCGTCAGGGTTATCAACGATTCCCTTTACGAGATGTTCGAGAGCTTCATCAATCATTATTCGGCAGGTGTTTCCGCTACAGGAGCTTCAGTTGCTTCTGCTACAGCTTCAACAGCTTCCGTTACAGAACTTATTTCTGCAGCAACATCTTGAGCTGGAACCTCGGACACACTTGCATCAGAAGTTGGCTCGGACACCTCGGACTCAGTTGCAACCGCAGCTGGTTCGGACACTTCAACAACTGGATTTGCTTTAGCAGCAAGCTTCTCTTGAGCCTTCTTCTTCAACGTTGTTGCACCTTCTGCAGGTTCTGCAGCAGCAGCTTTAACCGCTGCTTCATATGCAACGCTCTTATGTGGCTTTGGTGCTGCAAAGCGAAGTGTTCCTTCAGTTCCTGGAAGACCCTTGAACTTCTGCCAATCTCCGGTCACCTTCAAGAGCGCCTCTACAGCCTCTGAAGCTTGTGCACCAACGCCGAGCCAGTACAGAGCGCGCTCTGAATTAACTTCGATGATTGATGGTTCTTGACCTGGAACGTAGCGACCGATCTCTTCAATTGAGAGACCGTTACGCGCCTTACGTGAATCTGTAACGACGATGCGGAAATATGGTGTGCGGATTTTTCCCATGCGCATTAAACGAATTTTTGTAGACAAAGAAGTAGTGCTCCTAATAAGTGTGTCGTACCAAATTGCTACAGCGGGGTGCGTAGCCAAGAGGTCCAACTGTGGATTGGATTGTTACCGGGGTAGAGGGCCCTGTAACAGGTGGCTTATCTTGCCAGTTACGCTCACAATGTGGAAATCAGCCGTTTTCCAACGCTCGCTTGGCGGGGTTTCCAGACTTCGACTTCTTCTTCTGAATTGGGGCCGCCTTTTTAGGTGCAGGTGGCATACCCGGCATTCCGGGCGGCATTCCCGCAGGCATCCCGCCATTACGCATCTGCTTCATCATCTTCTGCGCAGCTGTGAATTTATCAACCAAAGCATTTACATCTGAGACTTTGCGACCAGCACCCAGAGCAATGCGTGCTCGGCGTGAACCGTTGAGCACTTTGAGATCGCGTCGTTCAAGTGGCGTCATTGATTGCACAATCGCCTTAGTGCGGGTTATCTCTGATTCATCAAAGTTATCTATCTGCTTCTTCATCTGTCCGGCACCTGGCAACATGCCGAGTAACTTGCCCATGGAGCCCATCTTCGACATTGCCTCGATTTGTTCGAGGAAATCATCGAGAGTGAAATCTTCACCGGCAATGAACTTATCTTCGAGCTTTTTAGCGGAGTCACCGTCAAAGGCTTTCTTCGCTTGTTCTGCAAGAGTTGCAACATCACCCATTCCGAGAATACGAGATGCCATGCGATCGGGATAGAAGATTTCGAAATCAGATAACTTTTCACCTGTTGACGCAAACATAATCGGACGGCTAGTAAGAGCTGCAATGGATAGAGCTGCGCCACCGCGGGCATCGCCATCCAGTTTTGTTAGTACTACCCCATCAAAACCAACGCCATCTTGGAAAGCCTTTGCTGTGCGGACTGCATCTTGTCCAATCATGGCATCTACAACAAAGAGAATTTCATCTGGGTTTACTGCATCGCGGATTGCGATGGCTTCCTTCATCAACTCTTCATCGACGCCAAGACGTCCTGCAGTATCGACAATGACAATGTTGTGTAGTTTCGACTTGGCAAATGCGATTCCATCTTGCGCAACCTTTACAGGGTTGCCGATTCCGTTACCAGGTTCGGGTGCAAATACAGGTACGCCAGCTGCTTGACCAACAACTTGGAGTTGATTGACTGCGTTGGGGCGCTGCAGATCTGAAGCAATAAGAATTGGAGTATCACCTTGTTCTTTAAAGAACTTTGCCAGCTTTGCAGCAAGTGTTGTTTTACCAGCGCCTTGCAGACCTGCAAGCATGATCACTGTTGGTGGATTCTTAGCCAGACGAACGCGTCGAGCTCCCCCACCAAGTATTTCGGTAAGTTCGCGATTTACGACATCAAAGATTGCTTGCGCTTGATTGGTGCCAGATTGCAGGGTTGGTAGTACCTCAAGAGATTTCTGATGAATTTTCTGGGTGAAGCTTTCGACAACTTCGAGAGCAACATCTGCTTCGAGAAGCGCCTGGCGAATATCTGCAGTTGTTGCATCGATATCTTTTGCAGAAATTTTTCCGCGGGAGCGAAGCGCGCTAAATGCGCCTGCAAATTTGCTGGAAAGTGTGTCGAACATAGTGGTGGAACTCTACTTGAGTGCAGACCTCAGTCGTGTTGCGACTTCTTCGGCTCGTGCGGGACTGAGCGAGCCTCCACCAATTTCTGTGACATACAAGGTGTCAATCGCTTCCGCGCCAAGAGTCGTGACAATCGCAGAGCGAATATCGATATTGCTTTTGGTGATTGAATCTCCAATTCCAAATAGAAGAGCGGGTCTGTCGTGGCTTCTCACTTCAATAATCGTTGCATCTGTCGCTGCATCAGCGAATAGATCAACTATGGGATCAGGCACAGGAATCGTTGGAAGCTGTGCGTAGGCCTCGATACGTTCCTCAATTCTTCGAGCCAATGAGGACTTATTATCCAGGGCTGCTTGTAACTCGTTATGGAGCACTTTCTCTGTCAGAACGGGCGCATGCGGGTCTGGAATCACAATCCATTGCATCACGGCGGAATTACCGTGTGATTTTGTGCGAGCTGAACGAACATCAAGTCTGAGTAAATTCAGGACTCCTGCAACAGTTGAGAGAAGCCCAGTCTTATCGGGCACAACGATTTCAATTGCATACACGTTGTCACGGTCTTGAATGGTTACAGCAAGGTGGCCAGATTCCGCCTTCAACCTCTGGCTATCACTCAGCTCTGGTTGCGGCGCAACTGTGTTATCTGTGATTGCAAGTTCGACTTTGGTAACTAATTCGGCAACGAGCGCTGCCTTCCATTCAGTCCACGCGGCTCGGCCCGTTGCCTCGCCATCTGCAATGCTCAAAGCATGAAGTAGCTCTAGGGTTTGTAAGTCAGGGATTACTTCAGCTACCGATGAAATGGTTGCAGGATCATCGAGATCACGACGAGTTGCAGTTGCTGAAAGCAGTAGGTGATGTTTCACCAATAATTTGATTGTCTCAACATCTTCGCGTGAGAACCCAATTCTCTGAGCCAGCGGTTCAATAAGTCTGGCACCTCGTTCTGAATGATCTTCATCTGTACCTTTGCCAATATCGTGAAAGAGGGCGCTGAAGAGGAGTAAATCTGGTCTGTGAACCTTTCGCGTAAGTGCAGCAGCGTGAACGGCCGTCTCAACCATGTGGCGATCGACAGTATGGCGATGCAAAACATTTCGCTGCGGCAGTGATCGAACCGCCTTCCACTCAGGAATCCAATGAAAAATAATTTCTTCTTGATCTAGCGCCTCAAATATTTGTACCATCGCAGATCCTGCACCGATTAGAGTGATCAGATTCTCGCGAGCATCGCGTGGCCAAGGAGTAGGTAGGAGCCCTAATCCACTGCTCAGGCTTACAGATAGCTTCTCTAGTGAATCCATAGAAATGGGCAATCCTATTTGCGCTGCAGAGGCAGCAGCTCGCAGTCCGATAACAGGGTCAAGTGCAAAATCGGCGTCACCACCAATAACGACCTCATTTTTGGAAATCGAAATATCTCGCGAGAGCGATGTAGTGCGCACTCGCTTAAAAAATCTTCCAGCACCATCGCCTCCTTTTTGCGCAAGGCGATACCAAGTTGAATCCAACAGGTAATCAACAGATCGTGCGGCCTGCGCAACTTCACTCATGAGTACATCTGCATCCGCATAACCAAGAATTTCTGCAACTTTATCTTGTTCTTGGAATAGCAATCTATCCTTATCGCGACCACTTGCAATATGAAGAGCCTCGCGGACATTTGCCAAAATTGATTCTGCGACGCTTACTCTTCCAATAGGAACTGCAATCGCCGCAGATGTTGCAATAGCTCGCAGCGCGGTGATGTCACGCAATCCCCCACGTGCTTCTTTAAGGTCTGGTTCGAGGAGGTAAGCAAGTTCCCCCATCCGCTGATGACGTTCTGTCAGAGATGCTTCGAGCTGAGGTAGGAAGTTTTTGGAATTCTTTCTCCATGATTCGAGAGCATCAACCTGCACCGAATCAACTAAATCCGGATTCCCACATATGTGGCGAATATCAAGCAATCCCATTGCGACTTTAAGATCATTTTCTGCCGCGCTTCTCATCTCCGAGCGCGTACGAACCGAGTGGTCAACTTTTATTTTCTTGTCCCACAACGGGTAAAGAATCTTATTGACGAGTTCCGATAACTCACTATCCGATACTGAACCCGTATGAATAATGACGATATCTAAATCTGAACCAGGAGATAGTTCGCCGCGGCCGAAACCTCCGACCGCGGCGATAGCTACTTCGCGTGGATTAGCTCCACTCTCTTTGAAGAGAGAAGAAAGAAGCAGATCACCCTCGTTTGATCGATTGCGTCTTTCTCGTGTCCCCATGAAGCCAATCTTAGTTTGAAAAACTACTTATATAGCGTCAGGTCCTTTTTCGCCCGTACGTACACGGACAACCTGCTCTACCGGAGTAGTCCAAACCTTTCCATCTCCAATAGATCCCGTTGATGCAGCTTTGACGATGACATCTACTACTGATGCTGCGTCTTTATCATCAACAAGAACTTCGAGACGAACTTTTGGAACGAGGTCAACGGTGTATTCAGCACCGCGATAGACCTCGGTATGACCGCGCTGGCGGCCAAAGCCGCTTGCTTCAGAGACTGTCATACCGGTGACGCCCGCTGCTTGCAGCGCATCTTTTACTTCATCTAACTTGAATGGCTTGAGTATTGCGGTAATCAACTTCATAGTGATCCACCTCCACGTGATGAGCTAGCTAATTCATATGCAGATTCAGCATGTTCCTTGAGGTCGATGCCTTCGATTTCAACTTCACGTGAGACACGGAAGCCGATTGTCTTTTCGATTGCAAAACCAATAATCAGAGTTGCAATAAATGAGTAGCCGAGAACGAGGCCTACGCCAAGTGCTTGCTTTCCAAGAAGAGCTGTTCCGCCCCCGTAGAAGATTCCATCGAGACCGATACTATTTACAACGTGTGTTCCAAATAGACCGATGGAGAGTGATCCCCAAATTCCGCCTACAAGGTGTACGCCAACAACGTCGAGTGAATCGTCAAAGCCAAGCTTGTACTTGAGGCCAACTGCAAGTGAGCAGAGGATTCCGGCAAGCACACCGATTACTACTGCAGCCCATGGTGCGACGAATGCGCAAGCAGGTGTGATTGCAACAAGTCCAGCAACTGCTCCAGATGCGGCGCCAAGAGATGTTGCATGTCCATTACGAATCTTCTCTACAAGCAGCCAACCAAGTAGCGCACCAGCGGTTGCAACCTGTGTATTCATAAATGCAAGTCCTGCGATGCCATTTGCGGCGAGTGCAGACCCTGCATTAAATCCAAACCAACCAAACCACAGGAGTCCTGAACCAAGCATCACAAGTGGCAATGAGTGCGGACGCATAGATTCTTTACGCCAACCAACGCGCTTTCCGAGAATGAGAGCGAGTGCAAGTCCTGCAGCACCTGCGTTGATGTGCACAGCGGTTCCGCCAGCAAAGTCTTCAAGTCCCTTGCCTGCGAGGTAGCCTGTACTTGTTACCTTGTCGCCAATCTTATTTCCGAATGCGAATACCCAGTGTGCGACTGGGAAGTACACAACTGTTGACCAGATCGCAACGAAGATTGCCCACGATGTGAACTTTGCGCGATCTGCAATAGCGCCCGAGATCAGCGCTGGTGTGATGATTGCAAACATCAACTGAAAAGCTGCGAAGACGAGAACAGGAATCGGATAAACCCCACCGTTATTGGTCAGATCATTTACTGCGCCACCTAGGCCGCTAAGACCAATCCCACCAAACCACGGAGAATCTGACTTATATCCAAATGCCAATTCGAAACCATAGATTACCCAAAGCACACTTACGATTCCGATTGTCACCATCGACATCATCATCATATTAAGAACGCTCTTGGTACGAACCATTCCTCCGTAGAAGAATGCCAATCCTGGAGTCATAAGAAGTACAAGTGCTGTACTTGCTAACATCCACGCGGTATCACCGCCATTTAGAACTACTTGATCCATTTCAGGCCCATTTCAATATTAGTTCGAGAGAAGGATCTCGTCGTTGAGATGGGGTAAAGATGGCGAAGATGAGTTACAGCCGATGGCGTGTGAGGTTAAGGGGGCGTCACAAATTGACCCCATTTGTTACAACTGAGTTACGCCAGCAGTCCTTCAAGGTAGGAATCCGCATTGAAAGGGGCAAAGTCGCCGGAACCTTCGCCTGTGCCGATGAATTTAATGGGGATATTGAGAGAGCTTTCAATTGCCAGGGCTACTCCCCCTCGGGCGCTGCCATCGAGCTTGGTGAGAATCAACCCCGTGACATCTACCGATTCGCTAAAAATCTTTGCCTGCGCAAGTCCGTTCTGACCAGTGGTTGCGTCGATGACCAATAAAACTTCTGCAACAGGTAAGCCTTTCTCAATAACGCGTTTTACTTTGTCTAGCTCTGCCATTAAATCGCTCTTATTGTGCAGGCGACCGGCGGTATCGATGATGAGATATTTACTCTTACTATCAATCGCACGCTTTACGCTATCGAATGCAACTGAAGCTGGTTCGGCGCCTTCTTTTCCTGAAATCACTTCAACGCCAATTCGATCTCCCCACGTAGTCAATTGATCTACCGCTGCTGCACGAAAAGTATCTGCAGCGGAAAGGAGAACTGAATCACCATGGCTATGAAGCAAAGTTGCGAGCTTGGCAACTGAGGTTGTCTTTCCGGTTCCATTGACACCAACAACCATAATTACATTTATCGAGTGTGAATCCGCTAGCGAACGTGACTTGTCCGAAAGTTTTGAAGAGAGAATCTCCTTTACAGCTGACTCTGCATCGTCTCCTCGCATCTCTTGTGCGGCGGTAAGAAGTTCGCTTACGAGCGCAGGACCTAAATCAGATTGCAGTAGTTCGGTCTCAATCTCAGACCAATCAAGTGGCGAAGCAGTAGAGGTTCCACGAACCTTGGCTATCAGACGATTAAATAGACCCATCGCTTAGAACCTGATTGAACTAGGCAGTTTCAGATTCGCGAAGGCGTTGCGAGATAACTTCTGTTACGCCATCGCCACGCATAGTGACTCCATAGAGCGCATCTGCGATCTCCATAGTGCGTTTTTGGTGAGTAATAATGATGAGCTGGGAACTTTGACGAAGCTCTTCCAGAACTGTGAGCAGACGACCAAGGTTTACATCATCGAGTGCAGCCTCGACTTCATCGAGGACGTAGAACGGGCTTGGGCGCGCTTTAAAGATTGCAACTAACATCGCAACGGCAGTAAGTGACTTCTCGCCACCTGAGAGAAGTGAGAGGCGCTTAACGCGCTTTCCTGGAGGGCGCGCTTCAACATCCACACCAGTATTGAGAAGATCATCTGGATTTGTGAGGAAGAGGCGACCATCTCCACCCGGGAAGAGGCGAGCAAAGATATCTTTGAAGTGTTCTGCAACTTCTTCATATGCCTGCATAAATATCTGCTGCACGCGATCATCTACTTCCTTGATGATGTCGAGCAAATCTTTCTTCGTGCGCTTGAGATCTTCTAACTGTTCGGCCAAGAATTTCAGACGCTCTTCAAGTGCGTTGTACTCCTCGAGGGCAAGCGGGTTAATTTTGCCAAGAAGAGTAAGCGAACGCTCAGTTGCAGCCAGGCGTTTTTCTTGTTGGTCGCGGCGGTAAGGAATCAATTCGGTAGCAACGATCTCGCCGGTATCAGTCTCGATAAATGTCGGGACATCTTTATCCGGACCGTACTCGGCAATAAGAGTAGGAATATCAATACCGAGTTCTTCTACGGCCTTGTTCTGGAGAGTTTCAACGCGCATACGTTGTTCTGCTCGTGCAATCTCATCGCGATGCACACTTGAAGTGAGTTGATCGAGTTGCTGAGTGAGTTCGCGATTTCTCGCGCGCACAGTGAGCGTTTCGCCTTCGCGATCAGAACGGTTTACCTCAAGTCGTGAACGTTCAGTCTGGGCCTTTGCAATCGAGCGTTCGATATGAATAAGTGCTTCATATGCAGCCTCGGCGATTGCCTGCGAGATCACAGCGCCACGTGCACGAGCACCTCGTCTTGATACTGCTCGTTCAGATGCTTCACGTTCTGCTTGTGCAGATGCCTCGAGCGCTTGGGCACGAGCTGCAATCGATGTAAGGCGTTCTTCCGATGTGCGCACAGCAAGTCGCGCCTCAACCTCTGAGGTGCGTGCAGTCGAGACATCATTACGAAGAGTTTCAGCGCGTGTGTGATCTGGCTCTGTGATCTCACCGTGATTCTGTAATTGATTGGATGCAATAGATAGTTCGTTCTCGTCTCGAGATTTTGCAGCTGTTGCTTCGTTTATTGCAAGAGTAAGACGTTCGACTTCTGCAGTTGCCGATTTGATGTTCTGCCCAGATACTGCAAGTTGTTCAGTGAGGGCGGCGATACGGGCATCTGATTCATTGAGCTTGCTGAGAGCTGCATCAAATGCAGCTTGTTTACCTTCAACATCAGTTGCAGCAGTTGAGATTTCAAATTTAAGTCGATCGCACTTGTGGTTGAGATCTTCTAGCTTCTTAGCTAAATCATCTACGAGCGCCTTGATTTCAATCAACGATGATGATGAAGTCGATCCGCCGCGAGCACGCTTGGATGTGATGACATCTCCATCACGAGTGACAACGGTAATTGTTGGATGTTGGCGAAGAATGGATTCTGCTCCGCGTGCATTATCGGCAACTACCGTTGTAGCCAGAAGGGACGCTAGGAGTTCAGAGATTTCCGATGACCGAACATGGTTGAGAAGTGAAGTGAGGCCACTTGGTACTTGGTTAGATGAATTACCACCTGGTTCATAGACAAGAACATCCGCCTGACCAAGGTTCTCACTTCGCAAAGTTGTGAGCGCACTTACGGCGGATGAAAGATCTTTTACTACAACTGCATCTGCAAGTGTGCCAAGCGCGGCTGCAGTTGCTGCTTCCCATCCTGAGTCAATCTGAATCAAAGATGCAATGCTTCCAAGAATCTGAACACCACGAGAATCACGAATCAGTGCTGCGGCGCCATCACGTGATGACGAAGTAAGACGCATTGCTTCTAATTTAGACTCGGTTGAGTTCCGCTCACGATCTGCTGCGCGTTCTGCTTCAACCAATTCTGCGTGTGCGCTCTTTGCGGCATCTAGTGCGTTTTTAGAGTTATTAAATTGTGAGTCGAGACCTTGTTCGCCTGCATCAGCGTTGCCAATCTCCATCTCAAACTGCGCATAATCGCTCTTTGCAGAATCGACTCGAGATTGCGCCTCAGTACGCGCGGCCTGCAGACGAGAAAT
>CAIMXQ010000033.1 GCA_903845465.1 uncultured Actinomycetes bacterium | reverse complement strand
TGGCGCATCCGAGGGAATTGGCTGGAAAATCGGCGGTTTATCAGTGAGTGCGACCCATATCTGACCTTTAGCGAAGAGAATTTCTTTCCCGTCCAAGGTTTTCCATGTGGTCCCAGATGATGCATCCGGTCTCGACCAGGTCGCTGCAAAGTACTTGCCATCGCGCAATATGAATCCAGCGCCCGTTCCAATAGTTGCTGAGAATGGAGTTACTCCTCCAACCTTATCTTTATAGATGGAATCCGTAATCGAGACGATTTGAATCACCAGAGTCTTTGGACCGAGCTGAATTCCATTTGCTGAAAGATCTGGTGAATGTGAATGATCTAAGAGCCAACGACCTTCCTTATTTGACCAAGACGCATCGTATGAATTGGCTGGCCATGAAAGATGTACTGAATTAATTGCTACTCCACCTGCCGGTGCATCCCCGAAATTCCAACCCATATTCTTTGAAGAATCAAGGCTCAACTTTTGATCTTTGACAAATTGCATCAACAAATCCGAACGTAGGACCATCGCAGAAGGCGGAATGCGCGATGTGTCATTTGTATATATGGTCGAGGAATGGTTCTGCGCTCCGAGATCTTGGAGATTGGCAGAATTAATAACTGGACGCATCTTCTTCTGCACGCCGCTATATGCGAACCCGATGTGTCCATACTGCGCAAAGAGATCTATATCTGAAATACGGGCCGATCTGACTGGGCCTACTTTCTGCGGAATAGTGGATGAGAAGACCGCAGCTAAACGAGTGAGACCTCCCTCAACTTGCTCGATGTAGACAATGTCGGCATCTTCGAGACCAATCTGCGGATGAGCCTCTGGTGTGTCATCGACCTTCACAACAAGAACCGGGCCATTGCCGCCAGGTAATCCACTTATCGAGTTGATAGGTGCGGTGTGCGCGAATGGCAAAGATTGAGAAATCTTCGAACCAGGCACGAAGAATCCAAGTATCACTATTAAAACCGAAGTCAGTGCAGCAAATATCACTGCGAAACGTTTAAAGGACATCGCCTTCGAATTCATAAGTGACTGGTTCAGGAGCCGTTCCCGCTAATCTGAATATTCGATTGATCCATTTCTTGCGCACCAACTGAGTGCGTGTAACTGCATCAACGTGCATCGCAACTGCCATCTTGATCTTCTCGGTCAGCTCACGCAGCTCACGTATGAGATCTTTTTCAATCTCACCGGATATATGTGATGACGTCTCTAGCAAAATGCCTAGCGCTCCCGATAGCCCAGTTTCTGCTTGCGAACGATCGCGGACACTGGCTTCGCGCGCTTGGTGTGCGGCGAATGTCAGGAGCATTGCAGACGCGGGATCGGAAATCTCTGAACGTGCTATTTCAATGGCGATGGCTGCTCGTCTCTGAAGTAGACCATCTAGATTTGCCCAACTCGTCTCAACGCGGTGATGTAAGCGATCGAGCCTGGTTGCCGAATATGACAAGTACCAAGCGGCCAGAGCCAGAGCGAAAAGAATAAGAATGAACTTCATCAGCCTTGCCTTCCAAGCAACTTATTCCATGCACGGTTTTCGGAAGAGAGCGTTACACCATTGCCGCCGACCATTGCCATTTGATACACATCGTAAATTTTATCTGCAACTACATCCCAATCGAAAGCCTGAGCGTAATTCTTGCCACGTTGTGCGATCTCTTTACGAGCAGCGGAATCTTTAAGAAGTGCAACTACTTTGATTGCAAGGTCTTGAGAATTTTCTGACTCGAAGAGGGTTCCGTATTCACCATGACCTAAGAGGGAATCGAATGCTGGAATATCACTTGCAACAACGGATGCACCCGCTGCAAGTGCTTCAGCCAGGATGATTCCGAATGATTCTCCACCTGTATTGGGTGCAATGTAGAGCCCGACAGATGCTAGGAAATTCGCTTTCTCTTCCTCGCTAATACGTCCCATAAATGTGAATCGGCTACGGAGTGCCGGCTGAATCTCTTTGAGGGCGTCTGCACTGTCGCCAGGGCCTGCAATAAAGATTTTAATGTCTGGAATCTGAGTAATGATTGCGGGCAGTGCATCGATTAATACAGATAGCCCCTTGCGTGGTTCTTCGAAACGACCAATAAATCCAATTGTATTTCCAGTCCAGCGTTCATCAATCTTTCCATCACGGTAGAGCGATGCATAGATTCCATTAGGAACGACTATGGCATCGGTATCGAGATGTTCAGTTAACGTCTCTCGAGCAGCTTCACTTACCGCGATACGTGCATTGAGTTTTTCGATGACAGGTTCGAGAAATGGAATAACAGCAAATGAAACTTTCTGACGTTTTGCTGCAGCGTGAAAGGTGCCAACGAGTGGACCTTCAGCAGCCCAGCATGCCAGGAGTGAAATAGATGGAATAGCTGGCTCGTGCAGATGCAATACATCGAAATTACCTTGTGAAATCCAGTGGCGTACTCTCGAGAATGCAATGGGTCCGAAAAGCACTCGAGCTACTGCTCCGTTGTAAGGAATTGCAATTGGCCGACCAGCGCTCGTGACATAGGGAGGCAGACTCTCTTCATCAATTGCAGGTGCTAACACAGAGACGAAATGCCCTTCGCCTATTAAATACTCCGCTAAATCGCGAATGTGGCTCTGAACTCCCCCCGGTGTATCCCACCCATATGGACAGACAATTCCAATTCTCTTCTTCGATAAAGGCATTAGGCCACCGACTTATCTGATCGATCAACAAAGTCGCCATCAATCCAGATGCGCTGCAACATGTGCCAGTCCTGTGGAGTTCTAGATATTCCTTTTTCAAAGAGATTGGCAATGTTCTGAACGCACTTCTGTATGCGTTCTTCATCTGTTCCCATACTTGGAATCTCCACCGATTCAAAATCAACATGAATCCCTGTATCCGTGTATGAAACATGCGCTACAACTATTCCGATTCTGGTCTTGAGGTTCAGTAGCGCAGGTCCTGCGGGCATCCGGGCCGGAAAATTGAAGAAGTTCACATCAATCCCCGACTGCGATAAATCACGATCGGCAACAAGTGCAATCAACCTCTTCTCGCGGGCGCGCTTTATGAGCGTTGCAAAGGAGCGGTTATCCAGTGAGAGAACTTCGAAGCCCATGGACTCACGGTGCTGCAAGAACTTTTGAAAGAGCGCCTCTGGCTTCAGCCGCTCGGCAACAGTTACCAATGGAATACCAAGTGAGCAGAAGTAGGCGCCCGCATGATCCCAATTGCCAGAATGTGGGAGAGCAATAACTACGCCTTCCCCGTTTTTCATCGGGTCAATCAGAAGATTTTCATTGGTGGTCGTGACAGTGCTCTGGATTCGTTCAGTAGACCAGTTTTGGATTCGAAAAGTGTCACACCAATAGCGCATATACGAACGCATCGCAGAATGAACCAAGGTATCCAAATCCTTCGAGGATAAATCAGGTTTTACTCTCGCCAAGTTTGAACGTAATCGCTCAACGCTCTTTCCACCACGTTTATAGACCAAGTCTGCAATCTTCCTAAATAATCCATATGCAGCAGACTCTGGCAAGGTGCGAACAATCCACCAACCCGACATATATGCCAGAAATGAAAGTTTCTCAATCACGTCTTGCTCAACCCAACATAGACGGTGCACATACGTTGGAAAACCGTAATAACTCCAAGTGTGGCCAGTAACCAGAAACCAATGGCTAATGCAAAGTGCAGATGCAATCCATGAAGTCCTACGGCAACCAAAATAATGATCAGTCGCTCAGTTCTTTCGGCAATTCCAACTGAACACGGAATCGAGAAGCTCTCAGCTTTTGCGCGAATATATGGAATCAAAAGTCCTGTCACCAAGGTGATTAAGCCGAGATAGGAGAGCTTGTCATCATGTCGAATTAACGGGACGAGAATTGCAATTGTGATCGCAAAGTCTGTGACGCGATCGACTGTGCTGTCGAGGAACCCTCCCCACTTGCTTGGTCCCTGCTTCGACACTCTAGCCATTGCGCCGTCGAAGAGATCACTTAAGACAAAAAAGGTGACAACAAGTGAACCGATGAAATAGGACTCACGTGAGAAGAAATAGGCGGAAGAGAATACGACTCCCAGTGCGCCAAAGATTGTTACTGCGTCGGGAGTAATCCCTATGCGAATAGCTAATCGAGCCACGGGATTAATTAATCGAGTGACTGCGGGCTTGAGTGCGCTACTAATCATCGGCACCATCGTAGGCTTACCCTCATGTCTTCACCTAGTTCCTCGCGTGTGAAACGTATCCACGTGTATGGACACGTCAGCGCCTCCCCCCAAGCAGTCGCTTCCGCATTCAACGCCCAGGTAGCCCTCTCTCCAGTAGGCGAATCAGATCTAGCGATCTTTGCAATTAATCCATCTGCCGGAATTGATAACGAAACAATTTCACACTGGGGTTCGCTAGATGAATTTCAAATTCCACGTTTAGTTGTTGTCAATGGACTCGATGGACACGAGATGGATTTTGAAGATGCCGTCATGGTTGCGACGCGTGTCTTCGATCAACTTGTTACTCCTTACCTCGTCTTACATGATGATGCTGGCGAACCTGCAGCACTCATTCGATTACAGGACCTGCAGATTCTTGATTACTCAACGAATCCAGTAACGAGCCGTGCCAGTGAACCAGAACACGAAGAGTTGGTCCGTGAATTTCGCGATGAGTATCTCGAGATGATGACCGAGATGGATGAGGGCGCATTTGCGGCTGGAATAATCTTTCCTGCAATTCCAATCAACCTTGCAAAGGGCATTGGCGTAGACATCGTGCAGGGATTTATTGATTTACTACCAAGCGGCAGCTAACTCCTCGCGAGTCATAGTAAGTAGTTGCGGCAAGACCTTTGTCTTACCAATGATTGGCATGAAGTTAGCATCCCCCGACCAACGCGGAACGATATGTTGGTGAATATGATCTGCTACTCCGGCACCAGAGATTGCTCCTTGATTCATACCCAAATTGAATCCATCCGCATTTGAAACTTTGCGAATAACTTTCATTGCATGTGCACTGAGGTCTGTGATCTCATGACGTTCTTCTTCTGTTAAATCGGTTAAGTCTGCGACATGGCGATATGTGCACACGAGAAGGTGTCCCGGGTTGTAGGGATAGAGATTCATTACGACAAATGCGCTCTTGCCGCGCGTGACAATTAAACCTTCCTGATCGCTCAGCGACGGAATTCGACAGAAAGGACATTGCACATCATTGCCATCGAGCGGGCGATTCTCACCACGCAAATAATCTAAACGATGTGGCGCCCACAAACGTTGCCAACCATCTGGCATGCCAGCTCCGTCAATCTGTGACACTGCTAAACCTGAATTCGATCTGCGACAGTCTTCTTGATCTCAGCAATCGCATCGGCAATGGGAATGCCATTCTTCTGCTCGCCGTTGCGATAGCGGAATGAGACAGCTCCGGCTTTCATATCTTCCTCGCCAGCAATTACCATAAATGGAATCTTCTGCAATTGAGCATTACGCACCTTCTTCTGCATACGATCATCAGAGAAATCCATCTCGGCGCGAATTCCAGCAGCCTTCATCGATTTAATGACGACACTGAGATAGTCGCCGAATGTTTCTGCAACAGGAATTCCGATTACTTGTACTGGCGCAAGCCATGGTGGGAAGGCGCCTGAATAGTGCTCTGTAAGCACTCCGAAGAATCGCTCAATCGATCCGAAGAGTGCGCGGTGAATCATCACTGGTCGTTGACGAGATCCATCGGCTGATGAATATTCAAGTTCAAATCGTTGTGGAAGTTGGAAATCAACTTGGATCGTAGACATCTGCCATGTTCGACCAATTGCATCTTTTGCTTGTACTGAAATCTTGGGACCGTAGAACGCAGCACCACCTTCATCAAGAACGAGTTCTAGGTTCTGTGCAACTGCTGCTTTGCGAAGCGCTTCAGTTGCTTCAATCCAATCTGCATCTTCTCCAACAGATTTTTCGGGGTTACGTGTAGAAAGTTCTAGATAGAAGTCTTCAAGACCATAATCACGCAAGAGATTAAGCACAAAAGTCAGCAGTGAATCGAGCTCGCCGGCCATCTGCTCTTTGGTGCAATAGATATGGGCATCATCTTGTGTAAATCCACGCGCACGAGTGATTCCGTGGAGAACGCCTGATTTCTCGTAGCGATAGACAGTTCCAAATTCAAAGAGACGTAATGGGAGTTCACGATAAGAACGTTGGCGGGCTTGAAAGATAAGGTTGTGGAAAGGGCAGTTCATCGGCTTCATGTAATACTGCTGACCAGCACGCTTGACGGTGCCATCAGCATGGAGCTCTTCATCCAAAATCATCGGTGGATACATTCCTTCTGAGTACCAATCCAAGTGACCAGACTTTTGAAAAAGGGCAGCCTTAGTTAAATGTGGTGAATAAACAAATTCATAACCTTCTTCTTCATGGCGCAACCGCGAATAATCTTCCATCGCGCGGCGAATGATTCCGCCCTTGGGGTGAAAGACTGCAAGACCTGAACCAATTTCTTCAGGAAATGAGAAGAGATCTAGCTCTTGACCTAAACGGCGGTGGTCGCGCTTTTCTGCCTCTGCAAGAAGTTCGAGATATCCATTGAGTTCATCTTGCGATGGCCACGCTGTCCCATAAATACGCTGCAGCATTGGGTTCTTCTCGGAACCACGCCAATAGGCTGCCGCGCTTCGCATCAATTTAAATGCCGGAATGTGTTTTGTTGAAGGAAGATGTGGTCCACGACAGAGATCAGACCAGACAGGTTGGCCATCTCGACCTAAGTTGTCGTAGATAGTTAATTCTGCGCCGCCGACTTCGACGCTAGTCTCGTCAGTTCCGCCGCCTTTAATACCAATTAATTCACACTTATATGGCTCGTGTGCCAACTCTTTGAGCGCATCTGCCTCAGTTGTAACGCGTCGCTTAAAGCGTTGGCCATCTTTTACGATCTTGCGCATCGCACTTTCAATCTTTTCAAGGTCATCAGGATTAAAGGGTGTCTCGGGATCAAAGTCGTAATAGAACCCGTCGGTAATCGGTGGTCCAATTCCCAAACGAGTGTTGGCAAAGACTTGTTGAACCGCCTGCGCCATGACGTGAGCTGTGGAGTGACGAAGAACCGCCAAACCTTCCGGAGATGAAATCCCAATCCCTTCAACAACATCACCTTCTGCAAGATCGGTCCACAAATCCTTCAGAGTTCCGTTAATCTTGCAGACAACAATCTCCTTATTATCTGCAAAGAGTTGAGTGGGGCGTTGATCTGATTCGACGCTGCGGGCAGACCCATCGACGGTAATCGAGATCAAAGACATGCCCCTAGCCTACCGAAAGAGGTTGCGAGTGGGCCCGTATTTGCGATCCTAAGGCGCGTGAAGCATCTCCCATTTTCAATTTCATATCGCCAATGTGTGACACTGGCTGCGCAATACGCAAACTCGAGAGCAGAAATGCCGACTCAACCTCGGGGATTTCAGAGACATGGATATTCCTCACCTTGACTTCACATTCCTCAATTGCAATCGCTCTGACGACTCCAGGCAAAATTCCCGCACTAATCGGTGGTGTTACCCATTCTCCCGATAACAGCATCGCCAAGTTCGCAGTTGCTGTCTCTGTTATCTCATTTTTATCGTTGAAGAGGATTGATTCGTGGAAGCCCTCATCATTTGCTGCCTTTATTAGAGCAAAACGATCGTCATAAGGAAAGGTCTTATGGATGGATCCGATGACTGTCTGGCTATAGAAATTCACAGTAGCTGGTTCAGTCTGTTCGACATACGCATCATGGGTTATATGGAAAAGGTTCTGGCCAAAGCAGATGCGTAAGCGACCAACTGAATGAGGATTCTCATTGAGAACTCGCACCATTTCAGTACGAATGAATTCCTCATCTGGAATGGAAATCTCCAGAGCCAAGGCCGATTCGAGAGCGCGTCTCATGTGGCGACCAAGTGCAATGGGTGCACCTTCTACAGTCTTTATCGTTTCGAATATTCCTGATGATTTAGGAAAACCATGTGGATCGAATTCAAGCGCGCTCATAGTTGACCTCCCGCAATGGAAATCAGATGACGCGCCTTCAATTGGGTCTCTTCCCATTCAGATGCAGGATCGCTCCCCCATGTAATTCCAGCACCCGTACCGAATCTCACAATTGAATCTCCTGCGCTCCAGAATGTGCGAATTGCAACTGCCAACTCTGCGCGATCTCCATGCACCCAACCTAACGCTCCGCAATAAGGTCCTCGGACCCTTTCATTCTCTTCAATCATACGTAGCGCCGCACTCTTAGGTGCCCCACTTACTGAACCAGGTGGCATCGTCGCATCGAAGATATCTCTCCATCCAAGTCCAGACTTAAGTTCGCCTTTCACATCTGATACCAAATGCGTGATTCCAGGATGTTTCTCGTGTCTAAAAAGTTCTGCAACTTCGACACTCCCAGGTGTGCAGATGCGCCCTAGATCATTGCGCATCAGATCAACGATCATCAAATTTTCTGCTTCATCCTTCTCGCCAAAAGTATCTTCATTACGCGTGATCGTTCCTTTGATAGGTGAAGTCAGAATTGTGGAACCGGTTCGAGAGAGAAAGCGCTCAGGCGATGCCGACGCAATCTCAAGATTCTTCACACTTAAGTAAGCGGCAAACGGTGCCGGATTTCCAATGAGAAGTTGTGAGAAGAGCCCCGCAAGTGATTGGTTCTTTCTATCCATTGTTTGATGTAGTTGTCGACAAGCATTGACTTGATAGACGCCACCTTCAGCAATCGCAGATCTGATGGTCGATACATATGCCATGTAATCCATCTGATCGTGTGAAGAAATCCATGGCTTGGTAAGGCGGTCCCAATCCTGCTGCGGAAAATCGTTGCGTTCTACATCAGCAAATCTGGCAAATGTTGCTGTGCCCTCAAATGTTTTCATTACAGCCCAGAACGAACCATCATCCAACTTTGATGCATCATCTGTTACTTCCTTGAGATTGGTCGCGTGAATTCCAGCCATCCAAAATTGCGATTCACGACCAAACATGGGGTAAGGCTACGCATAAAGAAAGAGAGAAAGCCCAATAGAAATCTACGCTTTGGCACTTACGCCCGCTCTGCGCTAGATTTGCCCCTGCACAAAATGCGGACGTAGCGCAGCTGGTAGCGCGGAACCTTGCCAAGGTTCAGGTCGCGGGTTCGAACCCCGTCGTCCGCTCGGATTAACCGCCGCTTCGAATTTATTTTCAGGTGGCGGTTTGTCTATGGTCGGATGGCCGAGAGGCGAGGCAAGGGACTGCAAATCCCTCTACACGGGTTCAAATCCCGTTCCGACCTCCAGGACAACTTTCGCAAGAGAGATGAAATGGTTGAGCACTACAATTTCAGAACTACAACTTCATATACCTAGGACGATTGGCTCAGCGGTAGAGCACCACATTGACATTGTGGGGGTCACTGGTTCGATCCCAGTATCGTCCACATCATGGTTGCGCTCATTGCAGGATTTTTCTCTGGACTTTCGCTGATTGTTGCCATTGGCGCACAGAACGCTTTCGTCATACGCCAGGGGCTATTGCGAAGCCATGTCGCACTCGTCGTCACGGTCTGTTCGCTTGCTGATGCCTTTCTCATCATTCTGGGAATCGGTGGGCTCGGAAAGATCATCCAATCTCAACCGCAAGCGCTCGAATTCATTCGCTGGTTCGGAGTTGCCTATCTCATCTGGTTCGGTGTGAAGAGCGTTCGTGCTGCTCTGTCTCCTCAATCCCTTGATGTACAAGGTGAGAACGAGAAATCAGCGTGGAAGGTTTTACTCACCGTACTGACATTTACCTTTCTTAATCCCCATGTCTATTTAGACACGGTAATTCTCCTCGGCAGCATTGCAAACCAATTCTCCGATCACAGGTGGTTCTTTGCCCTCGGTGCAAGCTTGGCCAGCGTGGTCTGGTTTACCTCTATTGGATACGGGGCACGAGCGGCATCGCATTTGATGTCACGTCCGATATTTTGGAAGATACTCGACAGCGTCATCGCAGCAATTATGTTCACAATTGCGTTAACGCTTGCTCTCTACAAATTTACTTAGAGGTTCTTCGACTCAAATAAAGAATGCCAAGTGCAACCGTTGCGATACCGATATAGCTCTGCAATACCAATTTCTCTCCAATAACTACCGCCGCCAATATCGTGGCTGTTGCGGGTTCGGCGAGTACCACTGTTGCAGCAAGGCTTGATTCAATGCGCTTTAATCCAAACATAAAGAGGACGTAACCGACCGATGTCGTGACAAGGCCAAGCCAGAGGACTGTGAAGAATCCCTTGGTGGTGAGAATCCATACTGGGCTCTGAGCAAAGAGAAATGGGAAACTCACAAGGGCTGCAACACCGAATGTCGTTGCAGTAAGCCATAAGTCTTGTGCGCCTCGAGCAAGTGATCGTCTGCAAACCACATTAAATATTGCGAATCCAAATCCTGCCAAAGCCGCAAGCGCGACTCCTTTACCGTTAAAGGATGCAATTCCATGCGCAGTGCCAACCAAAACAATTCCAAGAATTGTGACTGCGGTACCTAGATACCAACTCTTTTGAGGTTTTTCGCGCATCAATACGAATGCAACGAGAGCGGAGAGAGTTGGCGCGGCACCGAGCGCGGTCACTGTCGCGATTGCGATACCCGTTGAATGAACTGCGCTAAAGAAGGTGAGCTGATACATGCCGATGCCAGCTCCGCAGACGATCAAATCAAGTAGCGGCATCCGTACATCGCCGCGATTCTTTCTTTGAAACGATGCAAAGATAAAGAGAAAGACTGAGCCGCAGATAAGTCGAGCCGATGCAACAGCGAGGGGGGAGATACCTGGGGTTCCTAGTTGTTGTGTTGTACCTGTCGTGCCGAAACAGAGTGCTGCGCCGAGAACTGCGAAGATCCCGGCCCTCTGTTTGGTAGTACTCATTGGCCGAGGATACTCATAGGATGCTCGCATGACCTTTCGCGCCGTGAAACCAATTGATGGAAGCTCTTACGGAGCAGATATTGCCGAAAATAGTAAGAGCGAAGTCGATTCACTCATTGCCTTAGCAACATCGACTGCCACATCTCTTGCACAACAATCCCCTGCTCAACGAGCAAAACTTCTGCGCGCCATTGCGGCAGAGATCGAAGCGTCGCGAGAATCTCTTATCGAATCAGCATGTGCAGAGACGGCGCTTCCTGAAGCTCGTATTGCCGGAGAAATAACGCGAACCACCGTTCAATTCGAACTCTTTGCACGACTTGTCGAATCAGGAAAGCATTTAGGTGTTGTGATCGATAAGGCAGATCCCAATTATTCTCCCGCTCCACGTCCTGATATCCGTAAGTTGAATCAGCCACTTGGCGTAGTTGCAATCTTTGCTGCAAGTAACTTTCCTCTCGCCTTCTCGGTCGCAGGCGGAGATGCTGCATCAGCAATTGCTGCAGGAAATCCCGTTGTTGCAAAGGCACACCCATCACATCCAAACACGTGTGCGACCATCGAGAAAGCGATCAAAGCAGCGCTCAATCACTGTGGGATTTCACCTAACGCATACTCGATTGTGCAAGGAACAAATCAACAGATCACACATTGGCTTGCGCTCCATGATGACGTCGCCGCTATTGGCTTCACAGGCTCTGAAACTGTCGGTCGCATACTTGTTGATCTCGCGGCAAGCAGGAGTACACCTATTCCCGTCTATGCTGAGATGGGCAGTCTTAATCCTGTATTTGTCACCAAGACAGCAATCGCTGAACGCTCTGAAGTACTTGCCAAAGGTCTAGTCGATTCTGCGCTCATGGGATCTGGTCAATTTTGCACAAAGCCAGGGCTCATCTTTACGCCAACTGATTCTGCCTTTCTAACAACAATCAAGTCACACCTTGCAACTCTTGCCGTCGCTCCCCTATTAAGTAAATCGATTGCAGATCGTTATTCGGCTGCAATCTCTGACCTTGCATCCCGTGGCGACATTGAAATCGCAACAGGTGTTGCGCGTGCTGAAGGCTTTGGAGTTACACCAAC